>CALBJG010000066.1 GCA_937892865.1 uncultured Clostridia bacterium | reverse complement strand
CGGCGTGGTTGCCTGCTGCCCGGGGATCTACATTGCAAAACCACACAAAGCGGTCGGGATATTGATCCACCATCATCTTGCAGGTTTCACTGGGGATGGGAGTAAGCATTCCCTCTGCAGCTGTTAGTGGGAGCAAAACGCCCTTTTCGATGCCCAGACGATCGTATTCGCCAATCAGTTCCTCTACCGAAATATTCCGCTCCCCTTTCGTGTTTCGGGGACAGTAGTCCGGAAAAGGTGTGGCGTGGGCGTGAATATCGATTTTTTTGATTTGCTTTATATTTTCCATTTAAATGGCCTCATTTTTTAAGTGTTGTCTGTCGTTTTTTCCGACAGCATAGCGATAGGGGCTTTGAAACATCAGTAATTCCGGCGTTTACTGGGGGAAATACCAAAATACCGTTTATAGCATCTGCCGAAATAATTTCCACTTTCAAAACCGCACCCGGCAGCGATCTGCGCAATACTCTTATCTGTATTACCCAACATCACATCCGCAATCATCAAACGGTATTCTTGAAGATATTCCATTGCGGTTTTCCCCATAGCGTTTTTGAATACCCGACAGAAATAATGCTTGCTCACCTGGCATATTGTCGCAAGTTCCTCTACACTTACAGCATCCATATAGTGATCCCGAATATGGCGTAACGCAGGCTCAATTAATCGGTAAGAACGCATCGCATCATTGGCAATAATCTCCTGCTGCGTATCTTTAACACCCCTGCGAACCAGCAGAGAAAACACTTCCAACAGCAAACCGTAAACTCTGGCTTCCCAAGCCGTTTCCTGATCATTATATTCCCGGGCTGCGGTAAGTAATAACTGATATAATTGTTCATCCCGGGCAAAGTAATTTCGAAGCAGTCGCTTTTGCCCATAGAGCAGCACTCGCAGATCCATCTCCGGAAGATTGCAGCCGGAAAAGAAATCTAATGGCACCATAAACAGATGGTACTTGCCGGTATTTCCCTCCTCGCCCCTATCAATGGTAGCGTGGAATTCATAAGGGTTGATCACCACCACATCGCCGGCTTTGACCGTCACTGTTTGGGTACCCAGCAACAGCGTTGACGTACCTTCGTAAAAACACTTGATCTCAACAGCCTCGTGTATCGCTTTACGGACTCCCTCTACATTATCCACCGCAGAAGTGGAACAGTTGTAGATCAGCGCTGGTACTGGAGATTTTTGAACACCCACAGAATTCACCTCATTTCGCCAACATCATGGCACAGTGCATCGGTGCTATCAAGTTAATCGTTGGACATACCGTGCCAGCGACCGCCCTGCTCTGTGCTCTGCTCATCCTTCTCCAGAAGTTGTTCGTAATTGTCCACAACCTTCTTGATAGCAGCAACATACTTATCGATCCACGCCTTTTCGGGGATTTTGAACCAAGGCACAGAGAAACACCACTTTGTCAGAGAAGGATCGCACTTATGGTCGTCTTCCCGGACATCCCGGTCGCTGTAAAGGATGCGAGAGGGTTTGCCTGCATTATATAAGTCAAAAGTCTTAAAAAATTCATGGGTATGGAGGCAGAAGTTGCCGCCGGGCCAGCAGTATACGCCCTCTGCGCGGACAGCCTCTGCAAAACGTTTCACGGACAAACCGCCTAATTGAGAGGGATCGTACTTGCCGTGGGGGCAGTACCAACCACCCATATGGGAACCATCTGCTTCGTTGACACGGATACCGGTCAAACCCGGAAGTTTATCCACCTGATCCCAGAAATAGTTCATCGCTTCCCGAATCTTTTTGGTGCGTTCGTCATAATGCTTCAACTGTCCCCGAGCCAATGCCACGCAAGCCTGATTGGCGCGACCCTTCACGCCACCGAGACCCAAGTTGGAATAGGGTTTCATTGCCTCGCACTCCCGGATCTCCTTCAGCGGAGAATTACGCTCATAATGTCCGTAAGCCACCGCGCGCTCATAATATTCCCGATTGTCGGTCACCAAAACGCCCAACTCACCGGCGGCAAACGCCTTGCCGCTCATCAGGCTCATTGCCGCCACATCGCCGAAGGTACCGCACATTTTACCCTTGTACATCGCGCCCTGCGCATGGGAAACATCCTCAATGACTTTCACATTATGTTTTTTCGCAATCGCCATGATCCGATCCATATCCGCAGGATAGGAGAAGTAGTGAACAACAATGATTGCTTTTGTCTTGGGCGTAATACAGCGCTCCAGATCATCCGGATCCAAAGACAGATCATCATTAATATTACAAAAAACAGCAGATGCCCCAAAGTTTATCGCCTGGGAAACACTGCCCCAATAAGTCTTGGTGGGGCAGATGATCTCATCGCCCATACCCAAGCCAATGGCGTACATAGCGGCAGAAATGGACATCGTGCCATTGCAGTAGGCAAGGGCATATTTTCTGCCCATCCAGTCAGCAAACTCCTGCTGGAATTTTTCCGTAATATCTGTGCCGGAGAAACTGTTTTTCCGCATAACATCCAAATACGCATCTTCATCCTCTTTGGTAAAAATGGGCCACTTAAAGAGTTCTTCCGGTGCATTTTCGATTGCAGGCTTACCGCCTAAAATTGCCAATTTTTCCATAAGTTTTTAACTCCTTTTGCTTTTTTCTTGATACCATTATTAAAGCACGACCCCACAATAAGTGCAACGCCCGGCATTGTCTGTTTTTCGCACAATATTGTCTTTTCGTTCCGTATTCTTTAATTTTTAAAGCAACAGGAGAGGTGGCAGAAAGATCAGGAGCAGGCGGATAAATCGCGCAAATCTATCGCAATTCCAGCAAAACAACACTGTTATTGGTCATAGTAAGTGTCAATGTATTTTTGTCAGCGGACACGATGCCTTCATCCGTGGATTTTAATGTGGCAAACTCCATAATGGCCGCTTTTTCTTCGGCGGTGGGATCATCCGGGCAGCCAAGTTCCCGGTATTTGGCAATACCGTTGGCGTGATCGGCATCGATGAGATATTGGCTGACACAGTAAGTCTTGTCAAGGCCGGACAATTCCAAAGTAACCTGCGCAGATTCCAGATCCCGAATCATATCATCGTCTGCATAACACATCAAAAAGGACAAATGGCCGTCTTCGTGGCGGGTAGGCATCATACTGACCCGCTCGGGACACAAACTCTTGTCCATCGCATAGAAAAACAGCTTTTCCGTGCCCAATTTGCCCGCCAGAACAAACGCGTTATAGATAGGCTTCGGGTATCCGTTCTTGGTGACGAAACTCCGGTAGCCCATAAAGTCCTTTTCGTTTCGGTCCTGACCGGACAGACACAGCACCATCTTGTCAAAGGGTGCGCCCTGCTCGTCCCAGAAGGTCAGCAGTTTTACATAATAGGCAGCATAGGCCTCCGTGTCCCGGAAGATATACTCTGGCACATCTTTTGCGGTCTTGTAACCTTCGGAGCCTGCGCCCCATTCGCCCCATAGAACTGGAAGATCTTCAAAGCCACAAGCCTTGATGACCCGGAGCGTATTTTGAATCACCTCTATGCCGGTATTTACCCGGAAGGGTTTTTCATTGGTTGCGATCCACTGGGGATTGGTGCCGTATTTGTGGAAATTGATAAAGTCGATTCGTCTGCCCGTTTCCCTGATATGGTCCAGAAGACCTGCCAGGAACACATAACTGTGCTTAGACGCCGCCAAAGCAGGACCGCCCAGCCGGAGTTTTTTGCTGACACTGGTAATACCTGCCTCGAAACCGTCGTAAAGTTTGCAGAATGCCTGGAGTTTTGCTTCGAAATCCTTGCAATCTACATAAAAGTAACCGCCGGAATCCGGCTCGTTATAGCAGTTCAAGTGCCAGTTGGCTACTGTATCCTCGCCGTACCGATCTACGATATGCTGGGTAAATACGCGGCAGATCTCCTCCCAACGGGCATAATCCACTACCTTGCCAACAAAAAGTTTTTTATCCTTATAGCGAGGTTTGAAATGATTCTCATCATCGGTTATAAAACCGGGAACGAAGGCATAGGACAGCAGAATGTCAAATCCCTTGCCGGTGAGATAGTCCAGCCGGTAATCGCAATTGGTGAAATCAAAGTGCATCTTCCCCTGCGCATCCAGCGTTACCATTTCCTCGAACATTGTATAGACACGGACAGTTTTTGCCGCTTTATCCCGGGCGATTCTGTCTAAAATCTCCTGCCCCCATGTATCTTCCACCGCATCGGTCGGATGAAATACAATGTGATTCCAAAAGTTCTTTAAGTCTTTTTCTTTCCGGTCGCAATGCACACGAAACCGGGCGCAGTAATCTGGGGTTTTTCCTTGCAACATAGTCTGTACTCCTAACATTTATCAGATTGTCTGTGCATTCTCAGCCAACAGATTGGAGAATGCCTTTCAGGTAACCGATGGCAAAGTATCTGCCCAATGCGTCATAGCCTTGATTGACCATACGCTCGCTGGGCATTGTGGGAACATGATCCACCCGAATCGGTACATCTACCCCACATTTATGATACAGTTTCATAAGGGCGGCCATGTCCAGTTCGCCGTTATCGTGGTAAGTTTCCCGGTAATTGTCCAAATTTCCGGTGGTGTTGCGGAAATGGACGAAGAATGTCTTGTCTGCGAATCTGGGAATTACCGCAAAAAGATCCTCGCCCATAATGTGATAGGTAGCCTGGCACATAGTAATACCCAGGCAATCGCTTTTTACGATGCCGTTGATGGCACGGTCTATATTGTCTGCGCTGGTCATGATCCGTTCCACACCGCCCAGATCCCGGGGTGGATCGTCTGGATGCAACGCCAAGCGTATACCGTGCTTTTCACAATAGGGCAAAACTGCTTTTATAAAGTAGGTGTAATTGTCCCACAGTTCTTTCTTGGTGATAGTTGCGCCGGTAGGCTGAAAATTTTTGATGTCAAATCCGGTAACTTTTGCGCCGCCTCTTTCGGGAATATCATTGGCAGTTCGCAGCCAGCCGATATGCGCCATAAAGTTAAAGCAAATGCAGCGGATATCCAGTTCGTCCATAATGGGTAGCATCTTGATGACCTTTTCAATGGATGCGTCCCGCTGCGCGTCTCCGGCTTTGATATGATCGTGGACTTCGTTAGGCATCGGTTCAACGAGCACCGGGGTAATGCCGGCTTGCTTAAAGGCGCCGTAAACGGTCTGCCAATGGGTCTTGTCGGTCAGGTCAAAATCAGCGGTCTCCGGCAAGCGGATCACACCATGTTCCACGCCGCACTGCCTGGCAATATTCCAGGTGGCATCTTCAGGATAACGAAAATAATCTGTTAAAAGCATATCTGTTTCCCTCTGTCAGACACCGCTGAGCGTCAGGAAGCCGCCATCTACCGGCACTGTAACGCCGGTTACAAATCCGGAAGCCCGATCATCCAGCAGATAGCGCACTGTTCCGCAGATATCCCCCGCCTGACCAAAACGGCGCGTGGGGGTGTGGGCGATAACACTTTCGCCACGGGCGGTCAACCCTTCCTCAACAGTTCCTAAATACTGCTTGCTCCGCTCATTGGCAATAAAACCGGGGGCAATGGCATTAATGCGAATATTTGCCGGCGCAAAATAAGCGGCAAAAGACTGGGTCATATTCACCACTGCCGCTTTGCTCATAGCATAGGCAAAGCACCGTGTGAGCGGGCAATAACTATTCATAGAGGCAAAGTTGATAACACTTCCCCCACCGTTTTTTGCCATACGCTTGGCAAAGACACGAAGAGGAATTACAGAACCCATAGTGTTGGTCAAAATTACGCTTTCGAAGGCGTCCATATCGATGTTATAAAAGCCCTTCAATCCCTCCGGCTTGTCATCTTCCAATTCTCTGGGATCAAACTGCGTGATACTGGGCATCGCGGCGGTTTGGTTGCCGCCTGCGCCGTTGATCAGGTAGTGGCAAACACCGTATTCATGATAGACCGCTTCTGCTACGGCTTCCACAGCCGCCTCATCCGTGACATCGCAGGTCAGGATCATACAAGTGCCGCCGGCGGCACGGATGGCATCGGCTGTCTTTTCCAGTTTGGAGGCCGTTCTGCCTACCAAAACCACTTTTGCCCCACGCTGCGCCAGATCGATAGACACCGCAGAGCAAATCGTTCCGCCTGCGCCGGTGACCACCGCAACTTTATTTTCAAAATAGTTATCCATTTGAACACCTCTTACAAAGTTATCATTTCTCCAATCTTTTCTTCGCATTTTCGTAGCAAATGCGCCGGATCAGATCCCGAAGCAAAATCTCGTCATGCGGTAGTCTGCCGCAGACAACTTTGTCTGCGATCCATTGACATAAGACCCGACGAAAATAATCGTGCCGCACAAAGGACAAAAGGCTTCTGGAAT
Organism: uncultured Clostridia bacterium; assembly: GCA_937892865.1. GTDB lineage: Bacteria > Bacillota > Clostridia > Oscillospirales > Oscillospiraceae > Faecousia. Next base: position 29,487 of record CALBJG010000066.1, on the reverse strand, counting down.
CCGTTGTCATGCCCACAAAGGCAGAAAGAACGCTGTGGGAAGCAAAGGTATCCAGCATATCGGTAATCCCCTGGTAGTGATCGCACCACCACCAGGCGGGACCTTGGCTGACCACTGCCTCACAACCGTCCTTGGAATAAGATCCGGAAAGATTCGCCATTACCGCATTATCTGCAGGATTAAGCGGAAACAGCAATATTTGTGGCAAACCGAAATCCTTTTGCTCCACCGCATCCAAAAGCGCTGTCAAACTACACACATCTGCCGAGTTGCCGATGGCCGCATAGCCGCCGGCAGGACCGGCAAGGCAGCGCAACCGTGTGCTGGTCGTTCGCTGCGCGCCGATGTGCAGTTGCACGGTAAACCCTACCCGGGCATATTGGGATATCAAAGCTGTCAAAATATAGCAACTAAGTTGGTTGCGATCTGTTTGCTCCACAAGTTGTCCCTGAAGCAAGGCTGCAAAGCGTTGCTTGTTACCGCCGTCGTCCGGTACATATGTAAAACCGTTATCCAGCGCGTGGTCTGCAAAACGGCAGCCTGCGCGGTAAAAAGCGTCCAACCGCAAATCAATTGCAGACAGATAATCTTCCAAAGTATCGACCCGCTTACCGGTTAGTTGCATCAACTTACCAATATACGCAGCAGCAGGCAAAAGCAGATCATCGCCTCGCAAAGAAGGACAAATTCCGTCAGCGGGACGAAACGCATCCAGATCGCAGCACAGGCTTGCGCAAGGCGCATTGTATTCGATGGCAAATTTCTTCAAAACATCTTTGCCAGACAGTTTCTCTGCAGCCTGATTCAACTTTTCCCATACCGCCTCAGGGGCTTCGAAAGGCAACAGATCATAACCGAACACTTGCTTTACTTCCATGCAAGACCAGTCGAACAAGGGGTTTCCTAACAACCGGGGAAGGCAGGCATACCACGCCCGGAACTTTTCATAGTCAGAACTTTCACCGGTAATCAGCCGTTCTTCTGTTCCAAGGATGCGCATTGCCCGGTGCTTGTAAGGGTCCGGCTGAATCCAAAGCTGCGTTATATTCCATCGAGTCTTTTCTTCTGTCAGTACTTCCAGCGGAAGATGATTGTGATAATCGATGATGGGAAGATCTTTTGCGCAGGTATGATAAAGACTCTGTGCTAATTTAGAAGTTAACAAAAAGTTCGGATTCATTACACACCTCTGTTGTCTTGATTTTTCGTTAAATATTGACTTTTATATAATCATATATCATAATAGAATTATGGTAAATCCTCATTGTATACAAAAAAGTGCGGTTTGTTTACACAAGGAGTTGGTTTTATGCGCGTTTCAGAATTGCCAGTAAAACTGATGTTGCCCCGGATCCTGCTTGTTCGGCAATATGACACCAGACTTGTTCATCACCAAATCAAAAAGAGAACATCCGATACCTATGAATTAGGCTTTTATTTAGACGGTACAGGTACTGTCAACATCCAGGGAACAGAGTATCCCATTTCCAGAGGCGGCATTCGATTTACCAAACCGGGGACCGTACTATACAGCACGCCGGATTATCGCTGTATTACGGTTTACTTTGATTTTGGTGAGGAAAGAACCCTATACCGCAACCAGATTTTGGAAAACATCTCTTCCTATATTTCAACAAGCGGCAATCTGCAAGATCTTTTTGAAGCATTGCTAAAAGCGCACCTTTCCACACAAGTAACGGCGCCATTGCAGCAAAACGCACTTCTTCTTTCGCTGCTGGCATCCCTTCATGAAATCCAGTACACTGCAGACAAATACAGCAGCGCCGTGCGCTTGTGCATGGAATATATGCAGCAGCATTTCTGCGAAAAGATCACCTTGGAAACGCTTGCTTCCGTAGCCGGCTACTCGCGCCTGCATATGCTGCGGCTTTTCAAACAAGATCTGGGTCAAACGCCCCATCAATGGTTAACTGCTGTTCGTCTGGAATATGCAAAAAAATTATTATCCGAAACAAATCAAAATATAGACCTTATCGCCTCATCCTGCGGTTTTGGTTCCGTTTCTCATTTTAAAACAATGTTTAAGCAATCTGCTAACTGCACACCCGGTGCTTACCGCAGAAATACTCGACAAAATTAAAAATACCGTCGACAAATTATAGAAAATGCCTTCTGCGAAAACTCGCAGAAGGCATATTTTTATTCGCACCAAGGCCGCTTTGGGCGATCCCAGCAGAAGTTTGGCGGTGGATGTATTCATGAAGACAGCCATCGAAAGTGTCAAGGTTTTGGCAGTGAACAAGATTCGCCTCACCGGCGCGGAAGGAAAGGCGTAAACGGTGTCAAAGATCGTTGGAATCGGTGCCAGTGTGTTTGGCGCCCTGTACCGGATCCCCACATATCCTGCCGAGGATAGCAATCTTTGTTACCCATACTAAGAAGAAATAATCTAATACACCGCGATTCTTCGTAAACCACGGTACTTTTTTCAGCTGCGGAAATGCTTTGGGGAGTGTCCGGTGTGTTTGCGGATCATACGGCTGAAATAGTTGGCATCGTCAATACCGATGATACCGGCGATATCGGTGATGGACAGGTCTGTGGATGTGAGCAATTTCTTCGCAATAGATATTTTTACATTCAGCATATAGGCCTTCGGAGTATGGCCTGTGTGCTCCTTGAATATGTGGGCAAAGCGACTGACACTTAGGTGGCACATCTTGGCATAGAAAGCAAGGTTGAAATTCTGATCATAGTGGGTATGCATGTGCTTACATACATTGTCAATAATTTTCCGGGAACGGATGTTGATCTCCTGCATTTCGTATTGCTTCTGCCGACCTGCGGCAGCAAGAAAGTGAAGCAGCAGCGCAGCGCAGGTTTCCGTGTAATATGGAGGCTTGAGAAGATACGTATTTTCCATTTCCGAAAAGATGTGCTCAAGGGTATTATTCGTACCGATATAGGTCACACGCTTGTCTAACAGGCCAAATTTTCCAAGCAGCTCTTCGCATGCGGTACCACTGAAATGAATGTAACAGGAAATGGAATCATCATCGGCCTTGAAGCCGTAAACCTGCTTCTCATAAGGCTTGAATAAAATAATATTTCCCGCTGTAACTGTTTTTTCCTTGCCCTCCAGCTCGATGGTGCAGGCACCTTTTTCAATGTAGAGAATGTGATAATCCACCCGTCCATTTTCCCGGATCATCTTATAGTCGCGGCCGGTCAGAAACTGCCGTCCGCAGCTGTTGAGTTCCAAATAGGCATCGGATCGTTTTTCTGTTGAAATAATCATGTTTTTCTCCTTGCAGGAAGCTTTGATTTTATGGTAAAAGCTTTGTGCCGGTTTGTCAACTGTTTCGTTAATAATAGCAGGAAAATGCTATTAATCAGCAAATTAGGCTATGTATCGCCACAGACTGGTATAGTATAATGAAAACAGCCTATTGTCCAATTAAAAAGATTTATTTTGAAAGGAAGATACATATGCATTACAATCTGCTGCCGCCGGAAGAACTGGGAAAGGGCTCCAGCATCAAGCTGAATGTTTCCAGCACTGAGGTTGACATCTACTGGAAGGTCGCCATCGAAGTTTTGGAGACCATTATGGAGAACAACAAAAAGGGTGAGCCCACCGTTATGGTCGTACCCTATGGCCCTCTCGGACCCTACTTCCGGATTGCCGAACTGGTTAATAAGTACAGAATCTCTCTGAAGAACTGTGTGTTCATCAACATGGATGAGTACCTTGCTGACGAAAACACCTACATCGACATTAACGATCCCCTGTCCTTCCGCGGCGGTATGAACCGGATCTTCTACGATGTCGTGGACGAAGAGTTGAATGTTTTGCCTGAAAACCGGATCTTCCCCGAGCCCGGCAACGAGGGCAAGGTCATGGAGATCATTGAAAAATACGGCAAGTTGGATATGGTATTCGGCGGTGTCGGCATCAACGGACACTATGCCTTCAATGAGCCCCCGGAGCCCGGCGAGGAAGTTTCCAACGAGGAATTCCTGAACCGCGCTACCCGCGTGCTGAAGATCAGCCGCGAGACCAAAACGATCAATGCTTACATGAACTGCGGCGCAGATCTGGATGCAATTCCCGAGTATTGCATTACCGTTGGTATAAAGGAAATGTATATGGCAAAGAAGATCATTATGATCATGCCTCGTGACTGGAATGCAGGCGCGCTGCGTAAGATCCTCCACGGCGATATCACCGCAAAGGTGCCTTGCTCTTTGTTCCGTAATCATAGCGATGCTACGATCTACACCATCGCTGAAGCCACCAAGTGCCCCATTCCCGAGATCCGGGTTTACAACAAATGAGTGAACATATGCTTTTGATCCGCAATGCCCGCGCTGTGTTGCCCCAATGTGTAACAGAGCCTGGGGACATCCTCATCGAAGATGGCATCATCCGGGCAATCGGCGCTCCCTGCGCCGGTTTTACCGGCGAAGTGATGGATGCGGAAGGTGGATTCGTTTTTCCCGGCTTTGTGGATGTACATATCCATGGCGGCGGCGGCGCGGACTTTATGGACGGCACGGTTGATGCCTTTGAAACTGCGGTCTGCGCGCACTTAAAGCGGGGCACTACCACTATGGTGCCTACAGCCGTGACAGCTTCACAGGAAGAACTTGTTGGCTTTATCCGCGCCTATCACGAGTTTAAGAAAACAAGCCCCTATGCGCATCTTGTCAAAGGTCTGCACTTGGAAGGTCCTTACCTTTCCCAAGCAAATCGCTTGAGTAAGGGCGCGCAGAAGGCCAGTTTGATTCGGGACATTGATTTTGATGAGGTATCTATGCTTCTGGAGTTGGGCAAAGGGGAGATCATCCGCTGGGACGCAGCGCCGGAAATTGCGAACGCTGACCGCTTTGCGCGGATGCTGACGGAAAAAGGTATCATCTGCGCCGTTGCCCATACCGATGCGATCGCTGAAGAGGCTGTTGCCGGTTATGAGGCAGGCTTTTCCCATGTGACCCATTTTTATAACGCAACTACGGCCTATAAAAAACGGGATCAGGTGGTGACGGCAGGCGTTGTGGAGGCTACCTATCTTAATGACGATGTGACCGTGGAACTGATCTGCGACGGCAAGCACATTCCCCACAAGTGTCTGCTGCTTGCCCTGAAGATCAAGGGTCCCGACAAGGTCATCGGCATTACCGATGCCAACCGCATTGCCTGCACAGATGCCAAAAGTGGCAAACTGGGCAGTTTAAAGAACGGCTCCGATATGATCGTTGACGACGGTGTGGCAAAACTGCCGGATCTGACTTCCTTTGCAGGAAGTATCTGCACCATGGACAGAGCGCTTAAGGTGCTTTGTGTGGATTACGGTGTGGATCCGGTCACGGCTGCTAAAATGCTCTCCACCAATCCGGCAAGACACATTGGCATTGAAGGAGAAAAGGGCTCTGTTGCCCCCGGTAAGGCTGCGGATCTTGTGATCACCGATTCTGCCTACAATGTAAGATGCGTTGTAAAAGACGGAAGACCCGTTTAAATTAGGAGGTTATTATGCTTTACGATTTGAAAGATATTCTCGAAATTGGTCAGCAGGGCAACTTTGCCGTTCCTGCCTTTAATGTCTATAACCTGGAAACGGTTCTGGGCGTTATGAACGCTGCAGAAGAGGCGGGCGCTCCCGTCATTTTCCAGATGTACAGCCGCCTTTTGGACGGACAGAATGCCCAGTATGTTGCGCCTATTATTTTGGAAGCAGCAAAGAATATGAAAGTTCCTGTTGCGTTCCATCTTGACCATGGCACAGGCGTGAATGTGGTGCTGCGCGCCCTGCGTTACGGCGCTACCGGCATTATGATCGATGCGTCCAGGGAGCCTCTTGAGGCGAACATCGAAAAGACACGCAAGGTTGTTGCCATGTGCAATGAGGTTGGTGTCAGTGTAGAGGGCGAACTTGGTCACATCGGTACCACGAAAGAAGAGATCGGCGTGGAGCACACAAAGGTTGTCGAGGCTGTGCGCTATGTTAAGGAAACCGGTGTTTCTGCCCTTGCCATCATGGTCGGTACTGCTCACGGCCACTACAAGCAGGCGCCCGTGCTGAATATTCAGCGAATCCGCGAGATCCACGAGGCGACCCCTGCCCATCTGGTGCTTCACGGCGGCAGCGGTGTGCCGGATGAGCAGATCAAGGCTGCCATCGATGCCGGTATCCGCAAGATCAATTTCAGCACCGATCTGTGCTGCGCCTTTATGAACACCGTCAGAGAGGTGGACAGCAGCATTGTTGCTATCGATCTGGCTATGGTGGATCCCATCAATGCGGTCAAGCAGTTTGCCCTTAGCAAAATCAAACTGTTGGGAGCAGATAAGAAATGATCGAAGTTGTAGGTATTGGCGCTGCGGTTTTCGATATTCTGATGACCATGGACAGTTTTCCTCCGGAAGATACCAAACTGCAAGGTAAGGAAACGAAACTGCAATGCGGCGGCCCTTGCGCTACTGCCCTTGTTGCTATGTCCAAACTGGGTGTCAAGAGCGCATATATGGGCGCTCTTGGCGATGATATGTACGGCGATCATATCCGCGGTGCGTTTGATAAGTACGGCGTGGATCGCTCTAAAGTCAGAACAGTACCTGATGTCCAGTCTTTTCACAGTGTTGTGCTGATCAACACTGCCAATTCCACGCGCACCTGCGTTTGGAACAGAGGTACGCTGACCCCGCCCGTTGCAAGTGATGTGGATCTTGCCATGTTGAAGCAGGCAAAATTCCTGCATCTTGACGGTCATCAGTTGGATTGTGCCGTTTATGCTGCCGAAAAGGCCCGGGAGTTTGGCGTAACGGTGAGCCTGGATGCCGGCGGCGTGTACCCCGGTATTGAACGGCTGCTGCCTTTCGTGGATGTGTTGATTCCTTCGGAGGAATTTGCCTTAAAAATCACCGGCTGTGATAGAGCGGAGGCTGCGGCATCGGCGCTTTGGGACAAGTACCATCCCCAAACGCTGATCATCACCCAGGGCAGCCGTGGCGGCTTCATTTGGGAAGATGGAAACCCCGTCCGTTATCCCATATTCCCTGTGAATGCCATTGACAGCAACGGCGCCGGTGATACCTTCCACGGCGCATTCGTGGCAGCCCGGGTCAAGGGTATGACAGTGGCGGAGGCAGCCGCGTTTGCCTCGGCAACATCCGCCTTGAAGTGCACCCGATTTGGCGCGCAGGAAGGCATTCCCGGCTATGAAGAAGTGCTTAAATTTATGCAGGATAACACCGGTGTTATCCGTTAATTAGGAGGATTCAGAAAATGCAAGACAAATCTCTTATGTTTCACATGATCCGCTCTGAACTGGAGGATGCGGTGGGTGTGGAAAATGTATCCACCAAGAAGACGGAGCGCGCAGTTTACTCCGTTGACTATTTCTGGCTCAGCCGCAAATGGCAGGATGCCGGCGAGGAAGGTCCTATGCCCGATATCGTGGTGCGTCCCGGCTGCACAGAAGAAGTTTCCAAGGTCATGAAGATCGCGAACTATTACAAGATCCCCGTCACCACCTGGGGCGGCGGCTCCGGTAGTCAGGGCGGCGCGCTGCCTGTTGCCGGCGGTATTCTGCTGGATATCAAGCGCATGGATAAGTTGATCGATCTGAATGTAGAGGCTGGTACTGTCACCTGCGAAACCGGTATGATCTTCGCTACTCTGGAAGACTATGTCAATGAAAAGGGCTACTCTGTGATGCACCTGCCTTCCTGCATGACCTGCTGCACCGTTGGTGGCGCGCTGGCCCATAACGGCATCGGCATTCTGTCCACCAAGTACGGCAAGATGGATGATATGGCCCTTTCTCTGGAAGTTGTTCTTCCCAATGGCGACATCATCAACACCTTGCCTGTGCCCAAGCATTCCAGCGGCCCCAACCTGGTGCCTTTCTTTGTAGGCTCCGAGGGCACTCTGGGTGTCATGACCAAAGTTAAGTTCAAGATCGTCAAGCAGCCTGAGGTCCGCATCCACCATGCGTTCCTGTTCCCCGATATCCATATCGGCTATGAGGCTTGCCGTGAGATCGTGCAGGCTGTGAAGCCCTCCATCGTCCGCTTGTTTGACGAGGCAGAAACTGTCTCCATCATCAAGAAGATCATCGGCTTTGCCAAGAAAGGCTCTTTCCTGAACCTGACTTTGGAAGGCTATAAGAAGATCGTGGACGCAGAGTTGGAGATCGTTCTGGAGATCGCCAAGAAGTACGGCGCTGAGGATCTTGGCACAGAGTACGGTGAAAAGTGGTTCCAGAACCGGATCACCTTCTTCTATCCGGATCATATCATGGATCTGCCTCAGATGTTCGGCACACTGGACACCGTCGCTACCCATGACAATATCGAAAACATCTATCGGGCAATGAAGTCTGCCGTTGAGGATAACTTCAAGCAGTATGGCGTCCGTTTCATTTCCCACAGTTCCCACTGGTACGATTGGGGCGCAATGAACTACTCCCGCTTTATCATCGACAATCCTCCTGCCGATCCTGAGGAGGCGCTGCGTGTGCACAACCAGATCTGGAATACCGGTGTCCGTGCGGCGCTGGCCAACGGCGGTGTTCTCAATGACCACCACGGTGTCGGTTTGAAACTGTCCCGTCTGGTTCGTGAGCAGTACGGCCCCGCTCTTCAAGTGCTGCAGGCGCTGAAGGAAAAACTGGATCCCAACGGCATCATGAACCCCTACAAAATGGGTCTGTAAGGAGGTTGCGAATTATGATTAGTCAAAATGCTATGCACCATGCAGAAAAATGCCGTTTCTGCTGGATGTGCCGCCACCTGTGCCCCATTCAGCATCAGACCGGTAAGGAACTGAATACCCCCCGTGCCAAGGGTTTGCTGCTGAGTATGGTCAATAAGGGCGCGCAGACCTTTGATAAGGACATGGCAGAGGCAATGTACGAATGCCTGCTCTGCGATGCCTGTACCAACGATTGCGCTACCGGCTACCAGCCCCCGCTGTTTATCCGTGAGGCGCGTACCGAGGCTGTGGTCAACGAATTGGCTCCCGAGGCTGTTATGGCGCTGATCGACAACGCGCTGGAAAGCGGCAATATCTATGGTGTTGAGAAGACCTCTTTTGCGCAGGAAGGCACCGATGTGCTGGTTTACATCGGCGATGTGGCTGCTATGAAAGTACCCCAGATGGCAAAGAACCTGCTGGCTGTACTGGCAAAGGCCGGTGTCAGCGCCAAAGTACTGGATAACGAACCTTCCTCCGGCATGATGCTGGCAGATCTCATGGGCTATACCCAGGAAGTTACCGAGCAAGCAAAATCTTGCGCCGCCGCCATCAATGCTGCAAATCTTCCCGTCGTGGTTCTTGACAGTTATGATGCGGAGATCATGGTGCAGAAGTATCCCGAATGGGGCTGCCAGATCAACACAGAGATCACCACCGCCACCGCTTATGTTGCAAAGTTGATCAAAGAAGGTAAACTGGCTGCAAAGGCTGCAAACGGTGTCACAGGCGCTTGCCACGATGATGACCGCTTGGCTCGTACATTCCATGAATTCGCCCCCATTCGTGCCATGGCAAAGGCTGCCGGCTACGAAGTAGGTGAGATGTTCAACAAGGAAAAACTGGCAAAATCCTGCGGTACAGCCGTTGCCTATGCCTATATGCCCGAAATGATCAAGAAGGTGGCCGCAGGCCGCTGGGCAGATCTCCAGCGTATGGAATACAAGGCGATGCTGGTTGCAAATCCGCAAGTCTATCTGTGCTTTGATCTTTGTGTGCCCGAGGGTTATGAACTGATCGACCTTTACGGTGCGCTGGTGTAAGATATGAAAAACATTCTTGTCTGCGTAAAAGCGGTGCCGCTGTCTACCTCTGTTCAGATCGACGGAGAATACCGGCTTAAACGCGATGGCGTGAATCTACAATGGAATATTGCGGATGAATCTGCTTTGGAGGCGGCCCTTAGCCTGAAAGACGCGGACGGGACTGTGACGGTACTTACCATGGGTCTTCCAAAACTTGAGGCCCCATTAAAGGAATTGTTTGCCCGGGGCGCTGACAGAGCAGTTCTGATAACGGACCGGCTTATGGCAGGCGCGGATACCCGCGCAACGGCTGCTGCGCTGAAAGCAGCCGCAGAGAAGTGCGGACCTTTCGATCTGATCTTGTGCGGCAGAAGAGCCATTGACGGGGAAACCGGACAAGTGCCGGGGCAACTGGCTGCAGCCTTTGGACTCCCCTGTGTTTCGAATGCTGAAAAGTTGCAGATGGAAAATAACGATCTGATCGTCCACAGGCGACTGGAAAGCAGTGTTCAAAAACTTTCCGTTAAGACACCTGCGGTAGTCAGCCTTTGCGCGTATTCCTATCATTTGCGGCTGCCGGGTATTTTGGCAGCGCGGCGGGCAAAAAACAAGGCTGTGGAAATCTACACAGCAGCGGATCTTGGCTTAACGGCAGAGGATTGCGGTTTAAAAGGTTCTCTTACAAAGGTCATTTCCATGCAGGCGAAATACCCGGGACTGCGAAATGGAAAAAAAGAAACGGATCTTTCCAAAGGCGTTGCGGAAATGCTGCGATCCATTCGGGAGGTGCAGCCATGAGTCAGGGAATTCTTGTGCTGTGTCCCTTTGGTTTGGATGCGGGTCTTTTGAGCAAGGCGAAAGAACTGTCTGCTGGAAATGTAAGGGTTCTTGTGCCTGCTAAAGACAAAGAAACGGCAGTTGCATACGGCGCATCCATTGTACACTTGCTGGATGCAGTTTCCATTGCGGATGAAACGGCTTTTGCCGATTATCTGGCGGCGAAGATAGCCCAGTGGGAAAGTAAGATCGTTCTGGCGCCCGCTACGGTGCAAATGCGCAATATCATGCCCATGCTGGCATGGAAACTGAACGCAGGCTTGACGGCGGATTGTACCGGTTTGGAAATGGCGTCCGGCGATCTTCTGCAGACCCGTCCTGCTTTCGGCAATTCGCTGGTTGCCACGATTCGCTCTCTTAGTGAAATTCAAATGGCAACTGTCCGCCCCGGTACATTTCCTGCAAGGGAAACCGGCGGCTGCGCGGAATTCATTGCGGAATCTTTCGTTTTTCCCCAGGATCATGTGAAAATTCTGTCAGAGGATGCATACAGCGAGGGGAAGCCTCTTGCCCAGGCGGATATCATCCTCGCAGGCGGTATGGGTGTTGGCTCCAGGGAGGGCTTTGGGAAACTTGAAAAACTTGCCCAAAAACTGGGTGCCGGCCTTGCCGCTTCCCGTACGGCGGTGGATGCAGGTTTTGCGCCGTTCCGCTGTCAGGTGGGTCTTACCGGCGTGACCGTCAGCCCGAGGCTGTATATTGCTGTGGGAATCAGTGGCGCTGTGCAGCATCTGGCGGGTATGTCCGCATCGGAAAAAGTAATTGCTATCAATTCAGATCCTAAAGCGCCCATCTTCGACTATGCCGATTACGGTATCGTAGGGGATTGGGAAGAAGTTGTTGATAAATTAATGGAGGAACTTTTATGAATTACAAAAAGTCCTACACGCCGAAGATCGGCTATACCAAAATATGCAAGATCGGCGAGTGCAGTTTGAAGAAACTGGAGTTCGGTATTATCGAGCTGAACGCCGGCGATACCCTCGATTTCTATACAGAAGACAAAGAAACCGCCTTTATTATGCTGGAAGGTCATTGCAACGTCACTTGCAACGGCGAGACTTATGAAAACATCGGCAACCGCATGAGCGTTTTCGAAAATCGGAGAGCCGAGTCTTTCTATATGCCTAAGGAGCAGGCGCTCACGATCACGGCCATCGACCACATTAAAATCGCTGTTTGCGCTACCCCTGTTACAGAAAAGACAGAGCCGCAAGTTCTTCGTGAGGATCATGTTGTGCTGAAGTTGCTGGGTAATGTGCCTTATCAGCGCGAGACCAGCTTTATTATCGATGGAACTACAAATGCCAAGGTGCTGACCATCGGCGAGGCTTACTGCACAGAGGGTAACTGGGCAGGCTTCCCTCCCCACAAGCATGACGAGGACAATATGCCCACAGAGTGTATCTGCGAAGAGATCTACTATTTCCTCTTTGATCCCAAGCAGGGCTTTGCTGTACAGTGCATGTACACCGCTGACGGCTCTATGGATGAAGCATACCGTGTGAAAAATGATGAACTGGTCGAGTTCCCCTTCGGCTACCATACAACAGTTTCCACTCCCGGCTATCAAACCTATTTCCTATGGCTGATGGCAGGCGATTATCAAGGCTTCAACCGCAGCAATGATCCGGAGCACGACTGGATTGGAAAGTAAAGATATGGAAAAATATGTACTTGGTATTGATATCGGCAGTGGCTCTGTAAAACTGACGCTTCTGGCACAGAGCGGTCATATCAAGGCTACCTCCGGCTGTGAATATCCCACCCATTATCCCCAGATCGGCTGGTGCGAGCAGGATCCGGAGGACTGGTGCAGCGCGTTTAAAACCGCTTTTGCAGACCTCTTGAAGGCGGCGAACATCAAACATGAGCAGATCGAGGCAATCTCTCTGGATGCGGCAACCCATACCGCCGTTTTGTTGGATGAAGATTTAAATGTGATTCGTCCTGCAATTCTGTGGACGGATCAGCGCAGCAAGGCACAGGTCCAGTGGCTGAAGGAAAACTGCCTCGATGTTATCATGGAGCAGGCGTTGAATGCGCCTACAACTGTGTGGACGCTACCCCAATTCATGTGGCTTCGTGAGCAGGAACCTGAAGTATGGGGTAAGATCCGTTATGTCCTTTTTGCCAAAGACTATCTGCGATTCCGCCTTACCGGCGCGCTGGAAACGGATGTGATCGATGCCGCCGGCTCTATGTTCTTTGATGTGAAGAATAACTGCTGGTCTGCGGAACTTTGCGCCCTTGCGGACATAGATATGCGTTGGCTGCCCAAACTTTGTGATCCCACGGATTTTTCAGGTTTTGTGACAGAAAAATCTGCGCAGGAGTTCGGTCTTTCCGCTGCTACGAAAGTTTTTGTGGGTACAACGGATACGGTAATGGAAATTCTGGCAGCCGGCACGGTGGCGCCGGGACATGCAACTGTCAAACTGGCAACCGCCGGCAGGATATGCGTGATCACAGATGCGCCTCTGGATTCCAAGTTCATTTTCAATTACCGCCATATTGTCCCCGGTCTTTGGTATCCGGGCACAGCGACTGCCAGTTGCGCTGCCAGTTATCGCTGGTATCGGGATACCATAGGAAGAGAGCCTTTTGCAGACTTGAATGTACCTGCTGAGGATATCAAACCCGGCTGCGACGGGCTTATGTTCCATCCTTACTTAAACGGCGAACTGACTCCCTACAACGATCCCGATCTGCGGGGCAGTTATACGGGTATCAGCTCTATGCATACCACAGCCCACTTTACAAGAGCCACTCTGGAAGGCATCGCCATGAGCCTGAAGGATTGCCTGCTGACGCTGCGCACTCTTGGCGCGGATATGAAGCGTGTCCGCATCATCGGCGGCGGCGCAAAGGGCGCGCTGTGGCGCCAGATCGTTGCGGATGTACTGGGCATTGAGATGCAGAAGGTAAAGGTAGATGACTCTTCTTTCGGTACGGCAATGCTTGCCGCAGTTGCCAATGGCTGGTTTGACAGTTTTGCCGACGCGGCAGAAATGTGCGTGCAGATCGACTCTGTTTCCAAGCCCATACCGGAAAATGTTCCTTTGTATGAGGAAATCTTCAAAAAATACAAGGCAGTCCATGATGCCCTTGCACCGATCTATCGTGATTGCGAATCATAATCAACCGGTCAATGGTTAACTTTGGTTAATCAATAAAAATGCCTTCTGCGCATTTCGCAGAAGGCATTTTTTATGAGGTTAGAGAATAGCCAAAATTGTTCCTTTGGGAATGATTTGGTCTGTTCTTTGATATTACAAATTATTCCCGCTCGATGGTGCCGGTGGACCCCGACTGCAGCAGTACCTTTACCAAAACCGGTATGTACGGAAAATTCACCGTTTATGAAAAAGACATCCCCCTGCCCCCGGTAACTGCAACCTACACCCAAGCAGAAAATCCTGCCTTTGGACGAATCGGTGCCTGTGTATATGGAAATGCCGGTGACCTACACCCAGGGCAAAGCCGGCTATGTCCGGGAGATCACCGTAGATATCCTCTACCGCAACATTATTATGTAAACCGCGCGCATATAAAAAAGACCGAGGGGAGACCTCGGTCTTTTGGTTTATTTACAAGCAAAGCGCAGCATATTGAAGGAATGGGGCGGCAGCAGGATCTTATCGCTTACTGCCACAGATGCCGGCTTTATCGGTGTGTTATCCGCCGTATTGGTCGCATCTAAGTCGCCATCCAGACAAATATGCTCTGCCAGAGTCACATCCCCAAAGTCCTCCAAAGAAGGTTCCAGTTCCATAGTATCGGTAAGGCTGCGGTTTACAGCAAACACCGCCAATTCGCCCTTTTCCTCGTTGTAAACGCAGGAACTTTCCAGATAAGGCACATTTTTCAGGTCGCCGGCATCGTAGGTATCACATTGTACCGCCGGGCGCATTGCCGTGCCTCTGCCGTAGCGAGAGGCATAGTAGAACGGCCAGTAAAGGGTCTGTACCCAGACTTTACCGCCGGTTTCTGTCATAATGGGCGCAATGGCGTTAACCAGTTGGGCAAGGCAGGCGATCTTCACCCGGTCGCAGTTATTCTGCAGTGTCATCATCATACAAGCGGCAACCAGGGCATCTTTCAGATTGTAGTTGCATTCAAACCGTACCGGCGCTTCCTCAAATGTATCACCGGAGATCACCATATCCTTGCCGAACACGCCCCACTCGTCGAAGGACAGCATCATAGTCTTTTTCGAATGCATCTTGGCTTTCACCGCATCGCACATAGCGGCAACGGACTTGATAAAGGCATCCAGTTCCACACTTTTGCCCAAAAATTCTGCATCCTCGTTGTTTCCGCCGGCAAAATACTGATGAATGGACAAATAGTCCACAATATCATAAGTATGCTCCAAAACCGTCAGTTCCCACTCACCAAACCGGGGCATATTTTTATGGGATGAGCCGCAGGCAACCAGTTCGATAGAGGGATCCGTCTTTTTCATCACCTTGCCGGTCTCCGCCGCCAGGCGTCCGTATTCCTCCGGGGTCTTGCGGCAGATCTGCCATACACCGCCCATTTCATTGCCCAAGCACCAGGTCTTGATGCCGAAAGGCTTCTCAAAGCCGTTCTCCCGGCGCTTGTTGGCATAATAGGTATTGGTGTCCAAATTGCAGTACTCCACGCAGTTGCGGGCATCGTCAACGCCGCGGGTGCCTAAGTTTACCGCCATCATAATTTCCGTACCGGCTTTTTTAGCCCAGGATTGGAATTCGTCGATGCCCATCTGATTGGTCTCAATGGCATTCCACGCCAAGTCCAATTTCCGGGGGCGTTTTTCTTTATCCCCGGTGCCATCTTCCCAGTTATAACCGGAGAGGAAATTGCCGCCGGGATAGCGGACGATAGGCACTTTCAGTTCTTTGACCAGTTCCAGCACATCCTGCCGGAATCCCTCGCTGTCAGCCCTTTCGTGACCCGGCTCATAAATGCCGCCGTATACCGTTCTGCCCACGTGCTCCACAAAAGAGCCGTACAGCCGGTCATCGATATTCCCAATGGGGAAATTTTTATTAACGACCAGTTTTGCCTTCATAGCAAATCTCCCTTACACATCAAAAGTTCTGCCGGTGATCTTAGAAACCTTGGCGGCGAACCGCTTTTCGTCAGCATTTAAAATGGCTTCTTCCGGAATGCCGTTTGCTTCCAGCAGGTCCAGAGCAATGCCTACCTCTCCCACACTGCCTGCAAAATGGGCATCGGACGATACCACCAGCGGCACACCGTATTTTACGCACAGTTTGGCAATGGTCATACAGTTTTCCTTACAGGTGGGGCGGGTGCGGAAAGAGGATGCATTGATCTCCACGATCTTGCCGTACTCGGCGAACAGCGGGATCACTTTTTCATAGTCAAATTTGTAAGTTTCCTCACCGCAGTGACCGATCACATCCACATCCGGATTCTTCGCGATGGCCGTCCAAAGGCGGGTACACTGGTCAAAATCCATTGGCGCGGTGACAAAACTGTGGATGGAAGCAATGACCCAATCCAACTTTTTCAGCACACCGGCAGACAAGTCCACCGTGCCCTTTTCATCGATAATATTGACCTCACAGCCACGAAGCAGATACACACCGTCATATTCTTCCGGCAGGCAGGTGCGCAGCGTGCCGAAGTACACATCCTCCGGCGAACCGGGCATAATGCCGGTGTGGTCGGTAATGGCAAGAAATTTCAGTCCCTTTTCCTTCGCCACGGCAATATGCTCCATCACCGTGGAATGGGCGTGTCCGGACATTAAGGTATGGGTGTGGGTATCGGCAATGATTTTCATATAGTTGCCTCCATTTTGGCGCATTTTGCCGTGACTTTCGCCCCGGCAGAGAGGATGATCTGGGCTTTTCCGTGGAACAGACGGATGCTATTTGCCTTCTGATGGTGGTGGCTGTTGGGATCGCCGTTGCCAATGCCCAAAATCACGCCGCCGGTTACGAAGAATTCTACTTCCTCGCTATAATCCGGCAGAATCACGCCCTCTGCATCGGTTACAGATACATTTATAACACGAACGTCGCTGTTTGTCACGTCCTGCACCCAGTTTTCCAGCACCAACCGGGCAGGCGCGCCTGGGGTGCAAACAGAATCTTCCGCTTGTTCATCCCCCCGCTTTGCCACGACGGTCAGTTTGCCCGGAGCAAAGGACACTTCCCAAAAAGCTTTTTTCAAAACCGGTGTCTGTACGCCCAAAGATACGCCGTTTAAGAAAAGTTCTGCGGTGTCTGCGTTGGTAAATGCGCACACCCGAACCTTTTCCCCCTCTGCCCAGTTCCAATGGGGCAGCAGATGAACCGTTAAATCCTCCCGATACCAAGCGCCCAGCAAGTAGGCGGTATCCTTTGCAAAGCCGCACTCATCGTGGAAGCCCCAATGGCTGATCACGCTGGGCCAGCCGTATGGGGTGGGCTCGCCCCGGTGGTCAAAGCCACACCAGGCAAAGCAGCCGGCAACATATTCCTTGGAGAAAACGGTTTCCATCGTCTCATCCAAAGACTCGGAAAATGCGCCCCACTGCTCTCCATACTGGGCAAAAATTTGCTTTTCGTCCTCAGATCGATAAACCCCCCGGGTGGCGTAGGTAGGACAGTTTTCCGTTCCCAGCATCACCTTATGCGGAAGTCTTTTGTGGGTGGCATCATAATCTTTCAAAAAGTAGTTGACACCTACCACATCCAACGCATCAGCGGCGTTGGATCTTTCCAGCATACCGCCGTTTTGAGCGCCGGTGATCGCCCGGGTGCTGTCCAGCAGGCGCACCCGCTTTGTAAGACCATCGGCAATCCGTCTGCCCCGCTCCTCCGTCTGCCAGGGTTCTTCGTTAAAAAGGCTGTAAAGGAATACGCAGGGGTGATTTCTGGACAGTTTCACCAGCGCGTCTACTTGCTTTAAAGTCTCTTCCGATAAATCAAAGTGGCGGTTTTCCACCATCACCAGCATTCCCAATCGGTCGCAGATCTCCAGCAGAGATTCTGCCGGGGCGTGATGGGCGCAACGGTAGGCGTTAATGCCGAAATTTTTTAAAGTAGCCACCCGCTTTTCCATCAGCGCGTCAGGAATCGCTGCGCCCACGCCGGCGTGGTCCTGATGGCAGCAAATACCCTTCACCGGGTAGTGACCGCCGTTTAAAAACATCCCCTTGCCCGCCACCCATTCTACGGTCCGCAGACCTACGTTGGCAGTAAAGGTATCCACCGTTTCACCGTCTTTTTCGAGTTTACATAACATTTTATATAGATAAGGCGTTTCCGGACTCCAAAGGTGTCCACCCGCCACTTCCAGGCAGATATTTTCGCCTTGACCCGCAGCGATACGGTTGCCATCTTTGTCGACCAATTCAGCAGTGACGACACCGTCGCCCACTACTGCCAAGTCCGCTTTTACCAGGAAGCGATCCCCTTGCTTTTCACACCTTACAAAGCAATCTTCTTCCCGGAAATAAGACGTTCCCCGGAACTGGATTCTCGCTGGGCGGTAAAGGCCTGCGCCTTCATACCACCAGCCCTCGCAGCGGGTGGCATCCACCTGCAACGCAACGGTATTTTCCTGCCCGGGAAGCAGATAGGCGGACACATCGCAGGAAAAGCGATTGTAGCCGCTGAAGTTTCTCGCAGCCGCCACACCGTTGACGAACACGGCGGTGTATCCCAATACGCCCTCAAAGACAAGCCGGGCATTTTCGATATCCGTTTCCGGTAGCGTAAAGTTTACATAATACCACGCAATCCCCCGGTTTTTAAAACCGCCGGCAGCATCCTCCTGCGGGTCTAAATCCAAACCGGTCATCCAGTCGTGGGGCAGCGCCACATCCTGCCAGGAAACGCCTTCGCCGAAGAAATCCTTTTCCAGCACCGCGCCACCGGCTTTACAGCATTGATGGGTTACGCCTACGGGAATATTCCGTTTTCGGGGCAAGTCTCCCAAGTGGAATTTCCACCCGGTATTTAAGGGAAGATCATAATTCGCCGATGCCATTCATCCACATCTCCCGATAAGAAATTTGGGGCGCGCAGGAATGGGGCCAGTGCAGTTCAAAAGGACTGTTACCCACATATTCCGATTGCTTGCCGATGATCTGCACAAATCCGCTTTTTTTCAGCCGCACAAAGGCATACAGCGGATCTTTGTAAGGGACGATAAACTTCAGTTCTCCATAGTCTTTCTCCACCGCCGCTGCTGAAGACGCAAACTTGGTGTACAACTGACCGATGTACCGATGGCTCATAGAGTTCATCAGTACATAGTGAACGCCGCCTTTAAACAGATACTCGTCGGCGTGGTCGTGACCGGAGAAGCACATAGTCACCTTGTTAAACCCGGCCTTCTGGTTGACCCGGAAGATCAGATCCTCAAACTGATGGGTATTGTAGATGGTCCACTGACCCTGCAGCAGTGTTGCGTGGGTAAAGAGGAAGCACCGCTTATTAGTTGCCTCCAAATCTGCCTCCAGCCACGCCAGCTGCTCTGTCGGAATATAGCAGTTAAAAAAATCCTTCTGATAGTTATCCACATTGTAGTCGATGTACTGATCGCCGATCTTGGCAAAGTTGGTATCCAGCACGATAAAATGGTAATCGCCCATATCGAAACTGTAGTACTTTCCGGGCATACCCAAAAAGTCCATCATCGCCTCTTTGCCGGCGTGTTCCGTGTCGTGGTTGCCCAAAACATGGTACTTAGGACCTTCAAACTGATTCCACACGTCAAGTAACTGCTGACCCGCCTCGTTGGGCAGGGTAAAATCACCCAACTGGATGATAAAATCCGCCTTCCGCTCCTTGGCCTCGTCCACGAATTTCTGCATCCGCCAGCGGTTGTCGTTATCCCTGCTGTGATGCACATCGGCGCAAATACCAAATAAGATCTCCTCTTTCATAATCAAGCACTCCTTAGGGCTTCCAATTTCCGTAACCGAACAGTTCCATCATTTCTTCCATAATATCTGCCGCTTTTTCCGCGCAGTGGCGCATATAGGCGCGGGAATCTGCCGCATCAAAATTGCCGGCATCCATAGCCTCTTTCCGCCGGAAAGCCTGCTGTGCGGCATACTGACCGGCTTCCCGGGCAATCCGGGTCCACATATTTACCCGGAGAACACCATCGTCTGCCAAACCCTTGATCTGCGCTTCTGTAAGGCTGGAAGTTCCGTGAAGCACCAGCATTTTCTTGCCCAGAACCTCTGTCAGTTTCCGTGCCCGATCACCGTAATAAGTACCGCTGCCGGTAGTGGCGGATTGCTGCTCTGTGCCTAAATCCGCAACCAGGAAATCAATACCGGTCTGTTTTACATACTCCACCGCACGGGTGCAATAGTCATCTGCCTGGGCGGCTCTGGAACTGCCTTCTACATTCAGCATCTCCATTATACCCTCCACCAGAACATCTTGTCCATAGTTTTGCACATATTCTTTTGTCATTTCCAGATTATCCTCGTAGGGAAAACGCTGGGCATCAAACATTACACTGGAAAAATACTGCATTCCGGTGGTCAGCGCCCAGCGATCCTTAATAGGATCTGCGTGATCCAGGTGCGGCAGAACCAACACATTTCGATAAGGAGAATACTTATCGTCACACAAGGCGTGCAGATAAGCCATATTGGCGATCAGGCCCAACTGGGGGTTGCCGCAGTAGGTCATCCGTTCACACTGGGGCATATGCTCGTAAGTAAAGGTGGAAGATACTACCACCGGCACAGTTTCTAACTGGTATTTGTCCGCGATCCGCTGGGCGGCCATCAAAATAGCTTCGGTATTCCAGGAACTGGCTGTACCGAAAATGCCGATACTGGTGCCGCAGGCGGCTAACTTGTCGGCGATTTTTAAACTCTCTTTACGGTTGGTAATAACAGGCATAATTTTTCTCCTTACAGTTCTACACGGTGATATCCTAAGTACTTAGTAAAAGCTTCCGCAACGGCATCCCTTACATCGCCTTGCACAATGGCCACGTGGTGCCGGAAACCGGCAGCGCTGATCTTCTGAAGTTTGTTTTGCAAATTGTCAGTCTCAATCACAATTGGGATGCCGAAAAATTCCTTGCTGACAGGAGCATCCACGATCTGAGCGGTGTCTACATAGAACTGAACCTGACCGTTTTGGGTGCGCATACCGGCAAAGGTGATAGGACCGGTCTTTACCTTTCCCACATTTAAACCCCAACTGCAACCGTCACCGTAAGACTTGGAAAGCATCTTGTGCTGTTCTACGTGGCCGGGACCTTCCATCAAATCCATAGGCAGAGGACCGCAATGGAACAAAATGCACTTGTTGGGATCGTCGCCGTAGTTGTTGTTCCAATCCAGACAACCGGTACCTGTACCTGCCGCCAACTGCAGACCCATCATCGCCATAGCGTTGGTTACATCCATTTCGCAAACCACAGGTACGCCTTCCTGAATCAAAAGCCCCATGGCCGCGCAAGGTGTAATACCCAGTTCCTGCTGCAGTTCGCTCCAGCAGCGGATGGCAAGGGTGTCCAGCTTATTTTCATCGATCATTTTGTCCAGCACCACAGCCAGTTTTGCCAAAGACACATCTCTGCCGGCGGGGGCATCTTTGTAATCGCATACCCGGTGCAGATCTGCCAGACGCGCCTGCACTTTCGGATCAGAGTCGGAAAGTTCCCGGATTGCGGCAAAAACAGTTGAAAAATCGTATGTTTCCACATCTACACCCCGGTTCTCCAGCGCCATTTCATCGTAACGGACACTCTTGAATGCAGTGGTGCGGGCGCCGAATGCACCGATACGCAGGTGCTTCATTCTGCTGACGATCCGGCAGATAGCAGCAAACTTCTTCAGCTGCCGGTCAAATTCCTTGGAAGCAGGATGGGTAACAAAAGGCAAATAGGTGGTGTACTTGGTACCCATTTGTGTCAGCACGCTGGTCAGCGCCATTTTGCCGCAGAAAGCATCCCGGCGGTGGGCAAAGTCCATCTCCTCCAGTTTATCCGGGTAGGCTTGCAGAAGAATGGGAACGTCACAATCCCGAATGGCGGCTTTGATACCGTTTTCGTCGCCAAAGTTCGGCAGACAGATCACAAGGCCGTCATATTCTCCCCGATGTTCCTCCAAAAAGTCAGCAAAAACCCGTCCTTCCTGCAAGGTCTCCACCGCACCATAGCGGGTAGAGAATTCATCGGGATAAATGGCTTCTATCCCGGCGCGGGCAAAGGCATCCAACATCTCCTCCCGGGCGGAAGAGATCACACTGCTGGGGAAAAATCCCCGGTTTGCAATTAAAAGAGCGATCTTCATAAATACATCTCCTTCGAAAATAATTATCGTTACCGTTATCGTTAACGGTAACGATAATATATCAGTTTTCAGAGATTAAGTCAACATATTTTGCACTTTTGATTCCCCTCTTGCCTTTTCCCGGTAAATTTCTTATAATAGAGCAAAAGGCAGGTGGATCTCTATGCAGCAACCAAGATCCAAGCGCATCACATTAAAGGACGTGGCAACCGCCACCGGATACTCCGTAAACACCGTATCCAAAGCCCTTCGTGATGCGCCGGACTTAAATACACAGACCAAAGCCGCGATCTGCGCCGCCGCCCGGGAAATGGGCTATGTGGTCAACGATATGGCCAGCGCTCTGCGCAGTGGCTATTCCAATGTTTTGGCGCTGATCGTCAGTGATATTTCCAACCCCTTCTTTGGCATTTTGTGTAAAGAAGTAGAGCAGCAGGCGGCGAAATACAACTACACCGTCATCGTATTCAACACAGAAGAGGATCCTGCCCGTGAAGATCGGGCGATCCGCACCGCCCTTTCCAAAAATGTGGACGGTGTGTTGCTTACCCCCTCTCAGCACAGTGCCGAGGGTATCCGACTTTTGCAGGAAATGGGGAAGCCCTGTGTGCTGATCGGTAGATTCTTTGCCGATCTATCGGCAGATGCGGTGCTGTTTGACGACGAAAACGGTGGTTACCTGGCAGGCAAGCACTTAACCGAACAAGGTTACCGGAACATTTTAATGCTCAACGCCCCCTACAACTCCAGCGCCCGGGATCGGGCGGCAGGCTTTGCCCGGGCAATGGCAGAAGCCCCCGGCGTACGCAGCCGCACCATCACCTTGGATTCTCCCCTGGGCGGCGTTGCCCAAGTTTTAAGCAGCGAGTATCAAAAAGAGCCTTTCGACGCCATTTTCGCCTACTCCGACCTTTTGGCAATGGAAGCCGCCAGTACCCTGGAGCAGCTGGGCATCTGCCCCGGCAAAATCGGTCTTGTAGGCTTTGACGATATTCAGTCCCGCCTTTCCCTGCCTATGCCACTGACCTCTGTCAGCGTAGGCAAAGCCGCCTTTGGTCAGGCGCTTGTCAGCCTGCTGATGCGGCGCATTGGGGAAGACAACAGCGATTTTCCCTCCCGTATCGTTCTGCCTACCAGCCTTACCATACGGAAAAGCACCGAAAAATAAAAAGAGTCGCTACAGCAATTCGCTGTAGCGACTCTTTTTATTGTATACCAACCGCCGCCGTTACTTTTTCCTGCAGGCGTTTTGCATAGGGTTCTACGACAGACCGTTCCAAAAATGCGGTTTCTTCATAGCCTTGGGTTTTCCCCAGTCTTTCCGCCTTGGAAAGTCCCAGAGGATGATAGGGCTGTAAATGGATTTCCCGGACGGAAGGCAATCTGTTTGCCAGATCCGCCAAGGCGCTGAAATAGTTATCATTCAGATTCACGCCCGGAATCACGGGACAACGGAGAATGATATTTGCTCCCATACTATCTAAAAAGTTTAGGTTTTCCAATATCTTTTTATTGGAAACACCGGTATATTTCCGGTGCAGCTCGTCACAGAGCAATTTTACATCGTAAAGCCACAAATCGGTAACTTTGCTGATCGCAGTCAGATCCCGGGCGGTAAAACCGCAGGTCTCCACCGCCGTATGCAGTCCCTTTTCCTTAGCCAAAGTCAGCAATTCCAGGGAAAAATCATACTGCATAAGGGGCTCGCCGCCGGATAGAGTCAGACCGCCTCCGCCCTGACTGTAAAAACTTTTGTCACGCATAACGATTTCCAGTATCTGCGCCGTGTCTTTTTCTTCCCCGCATAGTTCCAGCGCATCCGCATAGCAGGTTTCGGCGCATTGTCCGCAGCGAAGACAGTTCTCCCGGTGATACAAATGACTCCCCTTTTCAAAAGCGTGGCAACCCTGGGAGCAAACCGCCTTACATTTTTCACAGCCTACGCACTGCCCCGGCTTGTAAAAAACCTCCCGGGTCATACTTTTGGATTCCGGATTATGACACCAGATGCAATCCAACGGACAGCCTTTTAAGAACACCACTGTCCGGATCCCCGGTCCATCGTGGGTTGAAAACCGCTGAATATTGAAAACTGTTCCTTTTTTATACATTGTGGGCCGTCCTTAAAATCACTTCCGCCTGCATTTCCGGGGAGAGGTTTACAAAATAGTCGCTGTAGCCACCGATACGCACCACCAGATCCCGGTAACTTTCCGGGTCTTTCTGCGCTTTTTTCAGCGTATCGTTATCCACCACATTGATCTGCATTTCGAAGCCGCCCCGCTGGATAAAAGTACGCAGGAGCGTTTCCATAACCTTCAGAGAATCCGGACCTAAAGCGGCTTTGGTAAAGCGCATATTCACCGCGACGCCGCCGATAAACTTACTGTGATCCCACTTGGTGGAAGAGAGGATCGATGCCGTCGGGCCATTCATCTCTCTGCCCTGACAAGGACCGGAGCCGTCGCCCAGGGGGAAACCTGCCACACGGCCGTCGGGAGTGGCCATGGTCTGGGTGCCAAAGGTCTCGTGGCGCACATAGCAAAATACGCTGGGAATGATCTGGGCATTGGTAAATACGCCCTGATACTTTTCACATTCCGCCACAATATGCTCCGTAAACCGGGAATAGAGGCTGTCCACATCGTCAATGTCGTTGCCGTACTTGGGGATCTGATTCAAAATATACTGGCGCAGAGGCTCGTTGCCCTCGTAGTTCTGCTCCAGTATCTCCCGAAAGCGGCGGATGGTCAGCCGTTTTTCTTCAAACACCAGCCGCCCGATGGCATAAACAGAATCCACCAAATTACCCATACCCACAAAAGAGGGCATAATCCAGTTATAAATAGCGCCGCCCTGCTCAATATCCTTGCCCCGGGCAAGGCAATCTTTTACGAAGCAGGAAAGCAGCGGATTGAGGGAGTTTTCCGCCCGGTGATGCCGCCAGTAACACTTGTCTTCAAAATCCGCCTTGATCTTGCTGTCCAGCGCATTGTGGTATGCGCCGATCAAATCGTCCAACGTGTCATATTCTCTGTCCATCACATCCAGCAAAATCTGCATTACATTGGTATATGGACTTGCCACCCAGGCATTGGAGGAAGCCTCGGGGGTAATCTCCACGCAGGTGCTGTGGATATAATTCCGTGCTTGCTTTTCCGGCACGCCGTAGTACATTAAGCCCTTGACGATCAGATCGTCATTGAAGATCGCCGGATGGGAGCGGCCGTTGGCAAGAATTTTACAGGCCTTTTCCAAGTGATGCCGAGGCTGCCCTTCCGCCACGCACAGACCCACCGCCGGGTAGACCAAACGAATATCGTCGATCACCTGCATACACATATCCGTCAGGTCGTTGGAAACGAGATTGCCCTTTTCGTCCCGACCGCCTACCATATAGCCGCTGGAAAGACCCCGGGGCACACGCAGATTGATCTGCACGCCCAGACAATCGAGTAGCAGTTGGGCGTATTCCCTGGTAATTTTCCCCTCTGCCAGATCTTTTTCATAGTAAGGCAAAAGGTATCTGTCCGGGTGGCCCAGTTGAAACTGCTGAGGGGTGAGCCGAATGGGATTCAAAGACAGACAGTAACTCAAAAAATGCACCGACTGCAGCGCCTCATAGAAAGTCTTCGCAGGCTTTGCCGGTACTTTCCGGCAAATTTCCCCGATTTGTAAAAGTTCCGCTTTCCAGGCGGGATCTTCCGTTTCCTCTGCCAGAGAAAGGGCGTGGTCCGCGTAATTTTCCGCGTGCTTTATCACCGCCTGCAAGCACAGTTTGCAGCAGTTGTAAAAAGGCTTTTGTTCTTCTTCGCAACCTGCCAAATAGCCATCGATCTTTTGGATGACGCCGTCAATACCCTGACTAAGCAGCAGGTCGTAATCCACGGTCATATGGGAGTCCTGACCCTGACCGGCGCGGATGCGCCGCGCATTGGCAATTGGGAATATTACTTGCTCCCACTCCGCCTTTTCTTCCGGCGTAAACGGAACATCCCGCTTGCCTACGATCAACTCCCCCCGGGAGATAGAGGGTGTCTGCCCGGCAAAAGCGGCATAAAAGGCCTTGCCATACCGCTCCCACTCGGTTAAATCCCGAAGGCGCTCATATTCTTTGTGAAACAGATAAAAAAACCGATCGCTGAATACGCCCTCTTCAAAGGGCAGTTTCCGCAAAGATTCTATTCTTTCCATACTTAGTCTCCTTTACTCAAGACGACTACCGCGCCCAAAATCAGCAC
Organism: uncultured Clostridia bacterium; assembly: GCA_937892865.1. Classification (GTDB taxonomy): domain Bacteria; phylum Bacillota; class Clostridia; order Oscillospirales; family Oscillospiraceae; genus Faecousia. The sequence goes on along the minus strand of CALBJG010000066.1, from coordinate 3,386 downwards.
AATGCCCACAACAGCCGGGACACTTAATACCTCGTGAAACAAAACCACGCTGAAAATCGTAGCCGCCAAAGGTTCGATAATGCCTAACGCCGATGCCGTACCGGCGGGAATATCCCGCAGCGCCAAGGTGTACAGAAAATAGGGCAGCACGCAGGTGCATACGCCGATACCGATGATCAGCGGCAGAATCGTCACCGGGTCGGTAGCGGTGATCGCTACCAACTGACCGGGGTTGCAGGTGGTCACCGCCGCAATGCCCATAATCAGAAAACTGTAGGCCGTTGTGGTAAGGGAATTATTTTTGTGAAGCATGGCATACTTGGTGAAAATATTGTACGCGCTATAAGTAATCGCCGCGCCAAAGCCCAAAACAATGCCCCAGAAATTCAAGTCCATACCGCCGGTAATGCCAGACACCAAAGCGCAGCCAACTACCACCAGCGCCACGGCGACGCCCTTAACCACGGTCAGTTTCTCCCGAAGGAACAGCACACTGTACACAAGCACAAACACTGGGGAGGTGTACATCAATATCACCGCAGTGGAAACACTGCTGGCATCAATGGCTGCATAATAGCAGGCCGCCGCGCCATACATCATCAAACCGCTGCCCAAAAGCAAAGGAACTTCCTTCCATGGCGCCCGGAACAACTTCCGGTTGGTAATCAGTAAATAAAGGGGCATCAGAATACCGGCAACACCGCCACGCATGGCAGTCATATGCAGCGGTGTGAAACCAAAGGGTCTTAAAAGGTTAAAGAAAATACCGGAACTGCCCCACAAAATACCGGCGATCACAATATACAAAACAGCGCGTTTTTTCATCTGTTCCTCCAAGGTTTATGTTTGGTTGTATCATAACGCAGAAAGCATTTTCCCGCAAGGTTAATATTGTACGGTTTTCTCTTTACAAAAGTATACCTAAGTAGTGTCTTTGTGCATTGCTTTTCCAATTTTATGTTGATGGTGTTGTTAACCATTAAAAAAGGAGTGTATTTACTATGGATTTCAATTCTACCGTTAAAGGCTCTGCTTTGGAAGGCTTCTATAGAGAAATAGAAATACTAACAAAATACTTTAGGACAATGATTGGCAAAATGTCCTAAGTTCGAGTTGCCCCCCCAAGCCCACCGGCGCTGCCTCGGGGGAAAAAGTATAGAAAAATGCCCTCTGCGAAATGCGCAGAAGGCATATTTTTATTGGGTTAGAGAATAGCCAAAATTGTTCCTTTGGGAATGACTTGGTTTGTTCTTTGATATTAGGCTTATTCCCACTCGATGGTACCGGTGGAGGCCGATCAAAATGGCGCACATATTGATTTTCTTGTTTACAGGGCTTTGCTGATACAGTTTCCGTGCGGTATTCAAGTACGGCAAATGCTCTACCAAAAATCCAAGGTCTTCATGACCGACCTCCGGTTCTTCGCCGCCATCGGGATACCAGCAGTACATGAAGAAATCAATGCCGGCATCTGCCGCCATTTGCAGTTCTTCGTCGTAATCTGCCTGCGTTCTCTCCGGGATATAATAGTTGCCATTTTTATCGATTTTTGCAAAATAGGGCAAGCGATCGGCATACTCCGGATGCCCCAAAAATTTGATCATATAGCTGCCAAAATAGGTGTTTCCCGGCAAGCCTGCATCCCAGTTCACCGCACCCAGCCGAATTTTCTTTTCCATGATCTCACTCCAAAATCAGACTTCCGTACCATTTTCCAGATCCTGATACATATTATACAGATGTGTTTCCCAATCGCAAGAACAAACAACAAATTGTCCGTTTTTTGCAATCCCCCGCCACCCCTACCCCCACCATTGACAAAATCTGCTGCCGCTTGTAGAATAAAGACAATTACAGACAACACGCAGACCGGAGGAACACCATGGCAGATATATCAGAATCGGCAAAAAATCCCTTTGGCATCGACCTTCTTTGGGTCGCCAAGCGAGATTACAAGCCCTTTAACACCCTCATTGCGCACGACCACGGTGACGGGGTCTACCATTATATTTTTGTTGTCAGCGGCGAAAGCGAGATCCGGATCGGCGGAGAAACTTTCAACTACATACCGGGTCAGATGTATCTGACCGCCCCGGGCGTTCGCCATGCCTTCAGTTCTGCTGCGGATGCACCCCTTCTGTCCATCGAATTGAAATTCCGGATCCCGGATGAAAGGTTAGATGCGCAAATGCGGAAATTGCCGCTGTGTATCGATTGCCGCACTAACGGTCTTGGAGATTTGATCACCAGCATTTACCGGGAACACAGCAAGGAACTGCCCCTATATCAGAATATTTCCGCCGCAAAAGCGTATGAGTTGTTCTGCTTGCTCCAGCGCCTTGCGCTGATCCCACCTAAAACCAGCCTGCAAAAGGAATTTTTGGATATCATACAACGCTATGTCCGCAAAAACCTCTCCCGGGAAATCACCCTTTCCGACCTTGCAACCCAAGTGTCGCTGGAAAAAATTTATTTTTCCAAAAAATTCAAAGCGCTGACGGGCCTTTCCCCCATGGAATACGTCCGTCAGGAGCGCATCGAGAAAGCAAAGGAACTGATCGTCTTTTCCGATATGAACATTACCCAGATCTCCCAAGCCTTGGGCTTTCAAAGTCTGCAGCATTTATCCAATACCTTTATGAAAGTAGCCGGCTGCTCCCCCCGGCAGTACAAACAAACCCACGCAGTCAAGTAAAAGACAATTTCTTATAACTTTCTCCCTTAAATCAACAATTCCATATGCAGACAAAATAAGCATAAAATGCTATTCTTAATGCAGAGCACAACCGATGCGGCTCTACATTAAGGAGGCATTCTTATGGAAAAGAAATTGAGAATCGGTATTATTGGCGCAGGCGGCATTTGCAGACGGACCCACATGCCTGCTTTGGCTGAGATCGATAACTGTGAGATCGTTGCGATCTGTGACCGCAACGAATCCAAGTCCAAACCTTTGGCTGAAAAGTATGGCATCCCCAAGACCTATACCATCCACCACGAAATGCTGGCAAAGGAAGATATGGACGCCGTGTTCGTGCTGGTCCAGCCGGATCAGACCTACCGCGTAGCCTACGACTGCATGAAGGCCGGTTTCCATGTGATGATGGAAAAGCCCGCAGGCATCAACGCTTTCCAGGCACATTCCCTTGCCCGCTGCGCGGCGGAGACCGGTAAGACTGCCGGCGTTGCCATGAACAGACGCCATGTTCCCGTTCTGCAGGAGGTCCTGAAGCGGGTCAAAGCAGTGACCGAGATCACACAGGTGGACGCCCGCTTTATGAAGACCAGCGATATCGCTAAGAGCTGGCACTATGCAAGCGCTTTCAACTGCGATATTATCCACGCAACCGACTGCCTGCGCTACCTGGCAGGCGGCGAGGCGGTGA
>CALBJG010000065.1 GCA_937892865.1 uncultured Clostridia bacterium | reverse complement strand
TGGCTTCCGACATCGCCAAGGACTGGGGCATCAACATCTCCCAGGTTCCCGTTGTTGGCTGCGCCCCCGAGTGGATGAGTGAGAAGGCTGTTTCCATCGGTAACTACGTTGTGGCTACCGGTATTGAGACCTTCCTGGGCGTTGACCCCTACTCCAAGGGCTCTACCGAAGTCACCGAGTGGCTCCAGGGCGAAAACGGCGTCAACAAGTGGGTCGAGGCCAAGTTCGTTGTTGACACCGACATCGAATCTCTCGGCGACAAGATGATCGCCTGCATTGAGGCCAAGAGAACGGCTTTGGGTATTTAACAATGAATTGCCTGCGGCATGATTTGCCTCTTATGAGGCATGAATTGGCTACGCCATGAATTGCCCTGCGGGGCATAAGGAAAAGGCAATTCAAATCATGGAGCGAAGCGAGAAATCATGATGCCATTGCATCAATTCATGATGCGAAAGCATCAAATCATTGTTCTTTACCGAGCATGATAACTGCTGACAGAGCAGGCTATAATAATTGTGCATTATGCATTATGCATTGTGCATTGAAAAACCAGAGGTTTTTATGAAAGTTGCCATTACCGGCAAGGGGGGCGTGGGTAAGACCACCCTGTCTTCCACACTGGCAAGGCTCTACGCCGACGAAGGTCGGACGGTCCTTGCCGCGGATGTGGACCCCGATGCCAATTTAGGATTGGCTTTGGGTCTTTCCCAGGAGGAAGTGGATGAGATCATCCCCATCTCCAAAATGAAAGACTTAGCCAAGGAGCGCACCGGCGCTTCCGACGATAACAAGTTCTATAAACTGAACCCCTATGTTGCCGACATCCCGGAAAAGTTTGCCAAGACCGTTAACGGTGTCAAACTGCTGGTGATGGGTACGGTGGACTTGGGTGGCAGCGGCTGCGTGTGTCCCGAGCATGTGATGTTAAAGTCCATTCTTGCCGCAATGACTTATCGGAAAGACGATGTGGTCATTATGGATATGGAGGCGGGGCTGGAGCATCTGGGCAGAGGCACTGCCGCCAATATGGACCAGTTTATCGTGGTCATTGAGCCGGGCGCAAGGTCTGTACAGACCTATCGCAATGTGAAGCGGCTGGCTGCTGACCTGGGGGTCAAGCAAGTCCGGGTGGTGGCGAACAAAGTTCGCTGCACCGAAGACGAGGATTTCGTCCGGCAGGCCATTCCCCCGGAAGACCTCTTGGGCATCATCCACTATAATACGGACATCATCGATGCCGACCGGCAGGGGAGATCCCCCTACGATTTCAGCGCGGCAGCGGTGGATGAGATCCGGAAAATTAAAGAGATCCTGGATAGGGAATAAAATCGATATTAGTTGTGAGTTGTAAGTTGTGAGTTGTGAGTTGCGGTGTCGGCTTCGCCGACTATTTCAATCATCGCCTGCGGCGATACCTCAACTGACCACTAACAACTATCAACTAACAACTTAGAAAACGAATTGTTGCCAGCGGCGTAGCCGCTCGTGCAATGATGCAAGATTCCTATAAATTTAAAAGGAGGAATACGAGTTGACACTTTTTGACAGAGTTTTTAACGGTAACGACTATAACTACGACCGTACCGTTGCTGCCATTGATGCCGCTATCGCCCAATATGGCGAAAGCGAGCCTGTGGCATTCCCCAACACCGCTTACAACCTGCCTTGTTACTACTCCATCACCGGCAAGAAGATCAGCAACCTGGGCGAACTGAAATCTGCCCTGGAAAACGACATTAAGCCGATGATGACCCGCAACAAGCGCCTGCAGGACGCATTCGACAGCGGCGTTGCATCTGCTCTTTGCGCAGAATTTTTGGAGGTACTGAAGTACCTGCACGGCGCAGAGCCTTACGCAGAGCCCGAAATGGGCTTCCTTTCCGACGCATTCGTCCGTAATCTGGGTCTGCCCCTGGTTACCGGCGATATCCCCGGCGTTGCCGTTATCATCGGCGGCGCAGAAGACCCCGCCGAGACCGTAGAACTGGCAAAGTCCTACCAGGCACTGGGTCTGCTGGTCACCCTCACCGGCAACTCCGTGAAGCACTGCGCCGATTCCGGTATGAACCTGGGCGAAGGCGTTCGTGTTGTGCCTCTGGGCTATGAAGACCAGAGCGTCATCCACGTGGTTTCCGTTGCGCTCCGCGCAGCCCTGATCTTCGGCGCTATCCAGCCCGGCGATACCAAGGCGCTGTACAAGTACACCTTTGACCGCATCCGCGCTTTCGTTAACGCTTACAAGTCCCTGACTGACGAGATCGTTTCCTACGGCGCCGGCGCCATCCAGTTGGGCTTCCCGGTCATCTCCAACGAGACCGAGAATATGTTCCGTGTTCCCAAGAGCCTGATCCAGCAGTTGGACACCTCCAAGTGGAACGCCACCTCTCTGGAGGCTCGCGAGATCAAGTTGAAGATCACCAAGATCGACATCCCCGTTTCCTACGCTTCCGCATTCGAAGGCGAGATCATTCGCCGCGGCGATATGCAGGTGGAAGTGGACGGCTCCCGTGTGGACTGCTTCGAGTTGGTCCAGACCAAGGAGATGCAGGAGATCGAGGATCACAAGATCACCGTCATCGGCCCCGAGATCGATCAGATCGAGGTCGGCTCCAAGATCTCCCTGTCCTACACCGTGGAAGTTGCCGGCAAGGCTA
>CALBJG010000064.1 GCA_937892865.1 uncultured Clostridia bacterium | reverse complement strand
GTAATGTTGTTATCAACCTGGACTTCGCTGACGTTTCTGCTATCATGAAGGATGCAGGCCGCGCACATATGGGCGTTGGCATCTCCAATGGCCGCGAGAAGGCTGAGCAGGCTGCTATGGCTGCTATTTCCAGCCCCCTGCTGGAGACCTCCATTAACGGCGCTACCGGCGTTCTGGTTAGTGTTACCGGTTCCCGTGAACTGACTCTGGAAGATGTGGAAACCGCTGCCGGTATCGTTGAGGAAGCAGCAAATCCCGACGCCAACATCATCTTCGGTTCTGCTTATGACGATGCTTATGTGGACGAGATCCGCGTCACCGTTATCGCTACCGGCTTTGAGCAGAAGGAAAAGGCTGAAGAGCCCAAGACCGAGGAAGAAATCAAGGCTGCAAGAGCAAATGAAGATATCGATGTGATCTTCGACATTTTCAAGCGTTGATTTTGTGTTGAATCGGCATCCCGGACAAACCTGTCCGGGATGCTTTTTTGAGAAAGGAGGCCGCTATGGACGCATACGAAAATTTGGCATATAGTTATGACAGATTGACAAATGATGTGGATTATAAAGCCATAGTGGCTTTTTACCGGGAAATTTTGAGAGTCGAGAATTTAAATCCCCGCACTGCTGTTGATCTTGCTTGCGGCATCGGTTCTGTGACGGCGCTGCTTGCCCGGGAAGGACTGAGTGTGACGGCAGTGGATATGTCAGAAGATATGCTGACCGTAGCAGCAGACAAATGCCAGGACCTGGCAAACTGCCCCCAGTTCGTTTGTCAGCGCTTGGAAGAACTGTCCTTGCCAAGGGGCGTTGATCTTGCTGTGTGCGCATTGGACAGTTTGGATTATATAATAGACCCGGATGCCTGCAGAGAAGCGATCAAACGCATTTACCGTGTTTTGAACCCCGGCGGCTGTTTTATTTTCGATGTCAATACCCCGGAAAAACTCCGGGCAATGGACGGTCAGGTGTTTCTGGACGAAGATGAGGATGTGTATTGCGTCTGGCGCGGAGAATTCGATGCCCAGACGAATATATGCTCTTATGGAATGGATTTGTTTCAACGCGTCGGTGATACATGGATGCGCAGTTTCGAAGAACACCGGGAATATGCTTATTCCGCAGAACAACTGAGATCTTACTTGAAGGAAGCGGGATTTACAGGTATATCCGTCTATGGCGACCGTAGGTTATCGCCTCCAGAAGCAGGAGAACAGCGGATTTATATCAAAGCAAGAAAGGGCAGAATCAAATGAATGACTATTTAGTGCGTGGAATGAGTATGGACGGCTTTGTAAAAGTCGTTGCCATCTGTTCCACAGAAATTGTTAAGGAAGGCGCACGGATCCATGGTACTACGGCAAACGCTACTGCGGCATTTGGCCGCGCTCTGACTGCCGCGTCCATGATGGGTAATATGCAGAAAGTAGAAAACGGCTCTATGACACTGCAGATCAAAGGCGGCGGTCCTATCGGCACCATCGTCTGTGTTTCTGATCCTACCGGCAATGTCCGGGGTTATGTTCACGAGCCGAAAGTGCCTCTTGTAGAAAAACACCCGGGCAAACTGGATGTGGGCGCAACGGTGGGCACGGACGGCACACTGACCGTGATCCGTGACCTGCAAATGAAAGAGCCTTATGTAGGTTCTATCCCGCTGGTTACCGGTGAGATCGCTGATGATGTAACGGCTTATTTTGCCCAAAGCGAACAGATCCCCACAGCCTGCGCCCTTGGTGTGCTTGTAGATCGGGATCAAAGTGTGAAAGTGGCAGGCGGTTATTTGGTGCAGTTGCTCCCCGGCGCGCCCGATGAAACGATTGACAAATTGGAGCAGGGGATCCAACGAGCAGGCGCTGTTACGACAATGCTGGAGCAGGGAATGACCCCCGAGGATATTTTAGGCCAGGTCTGCGGTGATCTTGGGGTGGTTTTTTTGGAAACCACACCGGTTGCGTATAAGTGCTACTGTGACCGTGACCGTGTTACGGCTGCGCTGATCAGTTTGGGCAGAGAAGAACTGGAACAGATCCGGGCAGATGGAACGGAATTCCCGGTAGAGTGCCAGTTCTGCGATACAGTATATACATTCACATCTGACGATGTTGCAGAACTTCTGAATAAGGTTTAAAATTGCTGTTATTTTGGTGGGAATACGCAGTGATTGCAAGCGGGAAAATTCCTTCAAAATTTTCTTAAAAAGTGCTTGACAAATAAGAATCATCTGTGTATAATAAAACCCGTCGCTGAGGTGTGTAAGCATCTGCGGCAGGTTCGGGAGCATAGCTCAGCTGGGAGAGCACATGCCTTACAAGCATGGGGTCACAGGTT
>CALBJG010000063.1 GCA_937892865.1 uncultured Clostridia bacterium | reverse complement strand
ATGATCTACTTTTCAATTCTGTCATTTCGTCTAAAGAGGTAATAAATCTTTATACTAGCTAGCAAGCATCGCGTTTGGTCACCCAAACACAGACTTGTCAGGAACATTCCTGTAACCTTTAAGGGCTTGGGACTATCCTAACAACCTGCCTTTTGTCCCCAAAAGGCGATGCTTGCCGGTACATAGCAGTTTCATTCTTTTTTCGGCAAGTACACACCGAAAAACAACGTCCCGGAGGGGGGACAACCCCTCCGGGTACAAGGGGACAGTTTTCTGTCTTGATGAAACAATCGCGTAACTAAGGGGGGCGGTACGCCCGCCCCCTATCCTACACCTACGGCAACAGCCAGTGGGGTGACTTGCTGACCGGTTACGATGGACGCACCTTTACCTATGACACCATAGGCAACCTGACGAATGACGGAGAGCGGACATATACCTGGAAACACGGGCGGCAGTTGGCAACGCTTTCCGATGGCTCCACAACCTGGACATACACCTACAACGCTGACGGTATGCGCACCAAACGCAGCAACGGCGCAACTACCTACAATTATGTGTATAACGGCAGTCAGTTGACCCAAATGACAGTTGGCTCCAACACATTGTATATCAGTTATGATGCCAGTGGACGTCCCTTTACTCTCAACTATAACGGAGCAGTATATTACTATGTGCTGAATATGTTGGGGGATGTTGTGGGTATCGCAAACAGCGCAGGCACTTTGGTCGTCAGATACTGGTATGATGCCTGGGGTTATGCGGAAAGTTGTACCGGAACGATGGCAAGCACCTTAGGAGTACTTAATCCTCTGCGGTATCGCGGCTACGTCTATGACCAGGAAACAGAACTATATTACCTGCAAAGCAGATACTATAACCCAGAACGGGGTAGATTTCTAAATGCCGACGCATATATTTCTACTGGGCAGGGGTTTACTGGAAATAATATGTTTGCATATTGCAATAACAATCCTGTAAATGGACACGATCCTTGTGGTACCTGTTTCCATCGTTGGGATTTCTGGAATGACTGTGAAAAGTGCGGAGGAAAAACAATCGAAGACAAATGGAGCGGCATAATAACATGGTGCAAAGATGCATATGACACAATAAGCAGTGTTCAGCAGCAACAAACTGCAATACAAAACCAAATAATTATGGAGCAAACTGATATTTTAAAAGGTACTGCTGAACATCTTTGGAATGCTTATGAACACAGTATAGAGTTAGAAACACAAACGCAACATGAGAAAACTATAGCAATAAAACATGAAATTGAAAAATTGACTGAAGATCCCATTCAAGGCGGAGACTTTATTGCTATGGCCGGTGGAAATGTCTTAACATATGGCTCTTATGTTTCCGTAGTTATGAGTCCCACGCCAATCGGTGTTGTTACACTGGGATTTAGCCTTGCGTTTAGTTTGTGGAGCACATTGCGGTACTACGATGTAATTAAGTAACATAAACACAAGAAAGAAGTTGGTTTGAGTGAGGATATTTAATATAATTACAATAGTCTTAATGGCAACTTTTTATGCTTTGGGGATATTCTTTGATATTGCTTATTTAAAAACAAGCAATCAAGACTTTCATCGTTGTTACATTATATGTTATATTATTGCTTGGTTTTGGACACTGTGCAGTATAATTATTCAAATCAGAAAGTATAAAGAACAGAAAAGCAAATCGAACAATAATCTTTCTTCGGATACATAGCAGAAACGAATAAGAGACAATAGCACAGACTAACTATTAAAAATCAAGTCCCAAATTAAGGAAAAATTTAGAATTGGTTATACCCACAAAAAGGCATGACAAGTAGAGCGTGGGAAACGGCGCTCTACGTAAAACAAAGATTTTGGCGATTCAAAAGCCATGTAAAGGGACAAGAGAACCGTCCCCTTGTCCCCAATTGGAGTTGCTGGATTACTATGGGCAGGGCGAGCAATCTATCGGGCGATCAAATAGTCTGTTGTGTTAGGAGGGATAATATATGCAAAAAAAACTAATAATTGGCATAATTATGTTTCTGTCCGGCATCTTATTAAACGAATTATCTTGCATAGTCGATATATGGCTTATCCGTATCTTGATTAGGATTTTATCAACGATTATATGGATGGTTGGCCTAGTGATGAGTGCAAGGACAATAGATTATCTGTTCAACCAAAAAAGAAGGTAGCACAGTGAACGGTTTTCTGTCTTGATGAAGCAATCGCATAACTAAGGGGGCGGTACGCCCGCCCCTTTTACGACAAAAACGGCACTGCCCACCCGGGCAGCGCCGTTACTTATGAAATTACAGATACTTTTTGATTGCTTCAGATGCCTGTGCGGGGTCGTCGGACACGGTGAGGGTGATGTTCATATCGTTAGCCTCTGCAAAAGCAGCGCACCACAGAATGAATGCCTCGCCGGCAGCCCGGTCGGTGCCGATGGTCTTATACAGATTGTCGATGTACACATTGGTAATATCAAAGTTACCGGCGTGCAGGCCGCTCAGGAAACCCTTCAGCATATCCAGAGAGTTGATGCCGTATTCCTCGGAGTCAACCAGACGGACGCGGTAGTTAATATCATAAGTCAGTTTTTTGCCATACTCGATGCAGACTACATCGCCGTGCGCATTGGCAACAGCCTCGTTGATGGAGTCGATCAGTTTCTTGGTCTTGCCGGAGCCCTTCAGGCCCATAATTACTTGAATCATCGGAAATTCCTCCTTTGCTGTGCAGCTACTTGCTGTATCATAATTTTAACAGTTTACAAGCAAGATTGCAACATCTAATTGTGAGAATATCAAAGCAATTTTTCAGTACATTTACACAAAAGAAATTGCCAAATCAAGATTCGTAACCGGGCTTACCCAGAAGTTTGAACATATTGCGCTTGTAGAACTCCACACCGGGCTGGTTAAAGGGGTTAACGCCCAGCATATAAGCGGAAACGCCGCAGGCCAGTTCGAAGAAGTAGAACATCTCGCCCAGTTTCTCGTTGGTAAGTTCGCCCATATCCATGGTGATTACGGGAACATTGCCGTCTACATGGGCTGCCAGGGTGCCCAGGAATGCCTGCTCATCAACGAAGTCCAGGGTCTTGCCTTCCAGGTAGTTCAGACCGTCCAGATTCTTGTAGTCGCCGCCGATGGTGAGTTTCTGCTCGGGGGCATCAAAACGGACCATAGTCTCGAAAATGTTCCGCTCGCCCTGCTGGATCATCTGACCCAGGGAGTGGAGGTCGGGGGTAAATTCTGCGGTGACGGGGAAGATGCCCTTGCCGTCCTTGCCCTCGGACTCGCCGAAGAGCTGCTGCCACCAGCCGCCCATCATCTTGAAGCCGGGCTCAAAGGATTCCAGAATCTCCATACACTTGCCGTTGCGGTACAGCAGGTTACGGGCAGCGGCGTACAGCCACACGGGGTTCTCGAAAGAGCGGATATCGTAAATTTTCTTGGCCTCTGCGGCGCCGCGCATCACTTCCATAGGATCGATACCGGCAACAGCCATAGGCAGAAGACCCACAGCAGTCAGAACGGAGTAACGGCCGCCAACATTGGGAGGAATGACGAAAGTCTCCCAGCCTTCCTCGGTAGCCATCTGGCGCAGCGCGCCCTTAACCGGGTCGGTGATGGCGTAGGTGCGCTTCTTTGCGCCCTCGGTGCCGTACTTGCGCTCCAGCATCCAGCGCAGGGCGCGGGTTGCGATGGCAGGCTCGGTGGTGGTGCCGGATTTGGAAATGATGGCGATGGAGAAATCCTTGCCCTCCAGCAGGCGCTGCAGTTCGTTCCAGGCGCGGGTGGAAAGGGTGTTGCCGGCATAGTAGATCTGGGGATTGCCCTTGCCCTTGCCGATGTTGTGGTTAGCGCCCTGCATCAGTTCGATAGCAGCCCGGGGGCCTAAGTAACTGCCGCCGATACCGATGACAACGAACACATCGGAAGTCTCCCGGATCTGCTTGGCAGCAGCGCGGATACGGCGGATCTCTTCGGTCTCGGTTTCTACGGGCAGGTTCAGCCAGCCCAGGAAGTCGTTGCCGTCACCGGTGCCGTCGACCAGTGTCTGATGGGCGGCGAAAACCTCTTTTTCGGTAGCCAGCAGGTCCGGCAGGGACAACTGACCCCACACATTGGAAATATCAACTTTAATCATAGCAAATAATCCTTCCTTTTGCTTTTATGCTATCTATATGTTACCGCAAAATTGTTTCAAACGCAAGACCCAAGAAAAAAGTTTACCAATATTTCCAAAGGCTATGGCTTTTTTGCCTCCTGCAATGTATAATATATAAAAATATACCCTGGAGGGAATACTATGCAATACGGATTTGGCGTGGATTTAGGCGGAACAACGGTAAAAATCGCATTTTTCAGCGCGGAGGGCGAGATGCTTCACAAATGGGAGATCCCCACACGCAAAGAGGAAAAGGGCGCGTTTATTTTGCCGGATATCGCAGCATCCATCGATGACTTTTTGGCCTGCCGGAAGATCTCCCGGCAGAATGTGATCGGCATAGG
>CALBJG010000062.1 GCA_937892865.1 uncultured Clostridia bacterium | reverse complement strand
AGTCTTTGTTGCATTGGATTTTTCTCGGTAGTTTCACTTTTTCCATACACCTTTTATACACCTTTTTGGCATTGAGATGCATAGAACTATGTCTTTCTTTTTCAATATCTCCGGGGTAAAAATCAAGAATTGTGTTTTTTTGATCGATAGTATTGGGAAGGAGGCATGCCGGTGATCTTGGTGAACTTATAGGAAAAGTACTGCGCCGAGGAAAAACCCAGTTCTTCAGAGATTTGTGTGATACTCTTTTTATTTTCGTGCAGCATCTTTTTCGCTGCATGGATCTGGGCGTTGGTGATAGCCTCACTGATACTGATGCCGGTAGCCTCTTTGTAAAGGGAGGAAAGCCGCGCCCGGCTATAGTGAAAATAATCGGCAATGGACTGTACGCTTAACTGCCCGGAAAGATTCTCTTGTATGTAAGTGGTGACCTGATCAGTCAGATAAGTTTGAAATGCCTTGTGGAACTGGCGGGAAGATACAACACTGCCTTGTTCCATAGTCGCGTTCCGGAGTAAAAGGATCAAAAATTGCTCCAAATAACAACAGATCATTTGCTCAGCTCCAAGCGGGGAGTTAACACTGGGAATAAACCGGAAAAGATGCAGCCGTTCCATTTGGGGAACAAAGGAATCCTGCAATTCACGAATCATTCCTTCCACCAAAGAGATGGTCGCTTCTGTGGCGCACAGAATGGTATTTTGCAGGGAAAGGAGATAATTGTCGTTGCTGCAGGTAAAAGACAGCACGAAAGTCCTTGCATCGGCATCTTCAATATTCAAACTGTGGCAGACGCCCGGTTGGATCAAAATCAGTTGTCCTTGTTCCAGCGTGACGGCGTTTTCTCCGTGATTTACAAAAACAGAACCGTTTAAGCACACCACCAATTCCCAGGCATCCTGGTGGGAGTGATTTCGAGCGGCAGGATGACAGCCCGGGATGTAGTCGGCAGATACGATCGCCTGAACAGAAATGATCCTGGAAAGCCAGTATTTTTCATATTGGATCGCCATAACGGCACCTCCGTGAGCGTTTTGTGCAGATATTATAACATAAAAATCCGATTTTGTACAAATTTATAATAGCATTTTACAAAATCATAAATTATAATGATATTATCGAATTTACATGGCATTTTCCCTTCGTTATAATCAAGATATAAAATCGATTATAGGAGGTAATCAAATGGCATATAATAGCGTATTTAAATTTGCCCCTGCTGAGTGGCTGCCCATTCGGGATCAGGCACTACTGGATGAGATCGCGACCCAGGATCTGACAGCCAAGCAGGGGAAGGTCTATGAGCATCCGGATTTCGATTTCCAGGTGGTATGGGATGTACATAATTATTTTGTAACAGACCTGTTCCAGCGGATCCGTATGTCCGATGTAAAGAATGAAAAATTGGTTGTGATCCTGCCTTCTCCCGAGAATGCAGTGTTTATCAGCCTGACAGAGGCGCTGAATAAGTACAGCGTCAGTTGCCGCAATGTCCACGTGTTCTTCCTGTATGAGTACGCCAACGAAAAGGGCGAGGTCGCTCCCTGGCAGAGCCCCTACAGCCGCAGCGGTCACTTTATGCGCTACTTCTATCAGCGGTTGAATGCGGAACTGCGTATGCCTATGGAACAGATCCATTTCTGGTCCAAGGAGAACATTGAAACTTATTCCGATATGATCGCAGCAGAAGGTGGCGCAGATGTGGCATACACCACATTGAACTGGGCAGGCGGTATCGCTGCTTTCGATTCTGAAAACTATCCTGCTGATACTATGGAAGATTTCCTGCAAATGGGTTCTCGTTATGTACCGCTGACAATGGAGACCGGCGCTATGGATTCTCTGCGGGGTATGTTCGGCTGCAGCGGCGATATCGGTAATGTACCGCCCTATGCGGTTACTGTTGGCCCAAAGGATATCGTGTCTGCCAAATATTGCATGCATATGCAGTATTTGATCACTTGCGGTAACGTGGTATCCCATCAGAAATTCCCGTTGCGTCTGGGTTTGCTGGGACCTGTCGATCCCAAAAACCCCGCATCGATTATGCGCCTTGCCCCCGGCACCTGCTATACCACCCCGGAAATTGCAAGTGTCGCGCCCTACAGAAAGGACTTCTTGTGGCTGCCTGAAAAACTGGAAGAGATCCGCGCAAAGGAGGAAAAGTAAATGAACCGGAATTTGTTTGATTTTTCTCCTGCCGCATGGCTGCCTACCCAGGATAAGGCTGTTTTGGAATATTGCCGCAATATCAAGCGGGAAGAGATGGAATTTACCAATGCCAACGGCTACAGCATCCGTGTTGTGCCCCATCCCTCCAGCGCAGTAACGGCAGAATTGTTCAACTGGATTTACCGCTCTGATGTGGAGGATAAGAAGACCGTTATTGTGTTCCCCAACTCCTGGAGAAACATTTACACTGCCGCTGTGCAGATGTGTAACCGCTACAATATTTCCGGTAGAAACATCCACGCGTTTTGTATGGATGAATTTGCCGATGAGCACGGCAATGTTGCCCCCATCTCTTACGGCTTCAGCCTCGGCAGAGCATTTTTGACGGAGTTCTATCTCAGTTTCCGTGAGGATCTGCGTCCGCCTCTGAGCCAGATGCACTACTATACCAATGAAAACATCGGCTACTACTCTGACCTGCTGGATGAAGTCGGCGGTGGCGGCGCTGACCTGCTGCTTTCTGCTACCGGCTGGATCGGCCATACTGCTTTTATCGACCCCAATACAAAGGCATTCAAGGCAGAAACTTTGGAAGAGTTTAAGAAACTGCCCGCAGGCTTTGTGGACAACCACCGCCTGACCATTGATCAGAACGCCGGCGCATTTTCCGGTGATACTTATCATACCCCCCGGTACTCTGTATCCATCGGCCCCCGGGATGTTCTCAACGCAAGAGATCATTTGGAGCGTCACGACCTGGGTTACTTGGGCGGTTACAGTTCCTGGGAGCGTATGATCTCCCGTCTGCAACTGTACGGACCGGTATGTAAGGAAGTGCCTGCATCGCTGTTCCAATTGACCAAGGGTACGATTTACGTCAGTGAAGATATGGCTCGTCCCATTGAGCCGATGGATTTGATCGCATATTAAATTGGCATTGTGCCGCACCGCTTTTGCTGTGCGGCACATCGCCGTACTTTAAGGAGATCGTTATGAAGGCAATAATCAATACAAAACTGGTTATGGAAGACGGCATTATTTGGGATGGCGTTCTTCTTTACGAAGGGGAAAGAATCGTAAAAGTGGGCGCTGCTTCGGATATTACCGTGCCTGCGGACGCGGAAGTGATCGACGCCAAAGGTAAGTATACCGCCCCCGGTTTGGTGGATATCCACAACCACGGCGGCGGTGACTGGCTGTTTGCGGAGAACCCCGAATATTGCAGTGAGTATTTTATCAAACACGGTGTAACTACGGTGCTTCCCACTTTCTATCACAATCTGGATATGCAGATGATGCTGGAAGGCGCAGAAAAAGTACGGAAAGCCTCCAAGACCGGCGCAGGCAAAATTATGGACGGTCTGTATATGGAAGGCCCCTTTATGAATCTGTCAGGCAGTTTCCAGAACGAGATGAAGTGGAGCGGCGATATCAAGGCAGAGGAGTATGTTCCTTTGGTGGAAGGTCTTGGCGATATGGTCCGTGTTTGGGCGATCGATCCTGACCGGAATGGTATCGAAGAATTTATGCAGTATGCCTGCGAAAAGACGCCCCGCGCGATTTTTGCCCACGGTCATTCCCGCAGCACATCGGAAGCCATCCGCGCTATTGCCCACTACGGCGTTAAGGTCCGTACCCATATCACCGACTCCGGTGGCTGCAAGGGTCGCGCCCAGGGTACCCCCGGCGCAAGTGGCGATGAGTACTGTCTGTATGAGCCGGATATGTTTGCAGAACTGATCTGCGACGAAACGGGTATCCATATTGTTCCGGATCTGATCAAGATGATCGTCCGCACAAAGGGCGTGGAGAAGATCTGCCTGATCTCCGACTCTATGCCCAGCCGCACCAATTACAAAAACAACGAGGAAATGGGCATTTGGTATGGCTCTGACCTGAACTATGATGATGAGGGTAAACTGGCAGGCAGCCGTATGACGCTGGAAAACGGTGTGCGCAATATGATGACCCACACCGGTTACGGTCTGTGTCACGCCATTCGTATGGCATCTTTGAATCCGGCAAAACTGCTGGGCATTGACCGCCGGGTCGGCAGCCTTGCTGCCGGTAAGACCGCAAATATGATCATTATCGATGATATGGTCCACATCGATAAGGTGATCCTGCAAGGTGAGTTGGCTGTGGAAAACGGCCAGGTGCTGATTTAATTAGGAGGCTATTATGGCGCTGTTTGAAGTGACTGATTATGATAAGAAAATTTACGAGGAAGAACTGAAAGACTTCCTGCCGGATAAGTTTATCGACATTCACACCCATCTGTGGTGTAAGGAATTTGCCGAGGATGGTGTTACCAGAAGCAAAAACAAAGGCTTGGTCAAATGGCCATCTTTGGTTGCCGACACCAACCCCATTGAAGATCTGCAGGAGACCTACCGCTTGTTGTATCCCGGTAAAGAGGTTTCCGCCCTGTGTTTTACAACCCGTATCCCTTATGATAAGAATAACGCCTATGTGGCAGAAAGCACCGCAAAAGCCGGTGGCGACTGGGCAGGTCTTTACTATTCCCACCCCAGCCAATCCGCGGAAGAACTGGAAAAATGTATTCGCGACGGGGGCTTTTTGGGCACAAAATGCTATTTGAGCCGTAGTCCCTCTTACATTCCGGTAAACGAGATCCGTATTTTTGACTTCTTCCCCAAGCATCAACTGAAAATGCTAGATCGCATCGGCGGTATCGTGATGCTCCACATTCCCCGTGACGGACGGCTGAAAGATCCGGTGAACCTGCATCAGATTTTGGAACTGAAAGCAGAGTTTCCAAATGTAAAACTGATCGTTGCCCATGTGGGCAGAGCCTATACAAAAGAAGATGTGGGGAATGCCTTTGAACTGTTGGATACCAATCCCAATATCCTCTACGATTTCAGCGCCAACTGCTGCGAGTACGCCATTACCGAGGTGATCAAGCACGCCGGCGTGAAGAATGTACTCTTTGGCTCCGATATGCCCATTTTGCGTATGCGTACCCATCGTATTGAGGAAAACGGTACATATATCAATCTGGTGCCTCCCGGACTTTACGGCGATCCCAGCCAGGATCCCCACCTGCGGGAAGTGACCGCAGAAGAGGCGGAGAAGATCACATTCTTTATGTACGAAGAATTGCTGGCATTCAAGCGGGCGGCAAAAGCGCTGGATTTAAGCCGTCAGGATGTGGAAGACATTATGTACAATAATGCAAAGAAACTTCTGGACGATGCCCGCAAGTCTATCTACGGTAAATAAAAGGGGAGAGGACTTATGGAATGCTTACTGGGTATCGATGTAGGTACCACCGGTACAAAGACCATTCTGTTCCGTAAAGACGGAAAGATCATCGGTCAGGTATACCGGGGCTATCCCATCCATACACCGCAAGTGTCCTTTTGTGAACAAGATCCCAACGATTGGTGGAACGCTGTTTGTGAAACGGTAAAAGAGGTAAGTAATGACCCTGCCATTCGGCAGAATATTGTCGCTGTCTCAATGTCCACCCAAGGCGGCACAACGGTGTTCCTGGATGAATATGATCAAGTGATCCGTCCGGCGATCGTATGGAACGATAAGCGATGTGTGGAAGAATTGGAGCAATTCAAAAAGGATAAACCCGATTTGGATGTCTACCGCATCTGCGGTTGGGGCGCATCTTCTGCTATGCCTGCGCTCCAATGCCGTTGGCTTAAGAAAAACGAGCCGGAGAATTTTGCAAGAATTGCCCGGGTGCTGTCTGTACCGGACTATCTTGCGCTGCGTATGACCGGCAAAACGGCAGTGGATATTTCCAATGCCGGCATCTGCCGATTTGTGGATATTGAAAAAGGGTCATATAATCAAGAAATACTGGATTATGCCGGCATCACACAATGTATGATGCCGCCGGTTTTGCCGTCTGCCGCGCCCATTGGCAAACTGACCGCTGAGGCGGCAAAGGCGATGGAACTTCCCGGGGATGTTTTGCTGGTCACCGGCGCCCACGATCAATATGCTGTTTCTTTGGGCGCAGGTGCTTGCAAAGACGGGGATATTCTTATCGGCTCCGGCACCAGTTGGGTGGTCACCAGCCTTTCAGACGGTCCGGATTTTGAGTCAGGATTAGCCCAATCCGTTCCGGCAGTGCCGGGAATGTGGGGCAGCCTCCGTTCCTTGTCCTCCGGCGGTGTTTGCTTGGAGTGGTGGCGGAAGAATCTGACAGTAGATGCCGACGGCAGTATCTTATCTTACGACCGGATCAACCAAGAAGTGTCTTCCCGGAAAGCGGCAGAAGAGGGACTGTTTTTCTTCCCCTTTGCCGGTCTTTGCGATTTGAAAGACAATTTTAAAAAGGCATCCTTTATCGGCCTTGATCTGTCCCACGACCGTTTCCATTTGGCCCGGGCCATTATGGAAGCGGTGGTATTCCAAACGGTTTGGATGATGGAATCTTTCCGGGCAAAACCCTCTGAAGAGGGGATTATCCTAGCCGGTGGCGCATCCAAAAGTGAACTTTGGAGCCAGATGCTGGCAGATGTTTCCGGCTTGCCCGTGCGTATCCCTGCAACGGCAGATCTTGCCTGCGTAGGCGCAGCGGTGATGGCGGGTGTTGGTTGCGGTCTGTTTTCCACTGTGGAAGAGGGGCATCGAATGTTAGCAGTACCGGATCGGGTGATCTACCCGCAAGCGGCAGAGTCTGCCGGTTTACGAAAGTTTTTCGAAATATACAAATCTCTTGCAAAAGCAATGGGAAGTGTGTATAATAACAAAAGTGTAAATATTTAATAGGAGAAAAAGTATGAAGCCTGTAATTCGCGCCCCCTATTTTGAAGTGGGCACCAAGAACTATGTCTATGGCGACACCCTGCTGGAGTACGCCATCGCTGCTGATAAGGCTGCCGAAAAGTACGATATCGATGTGCTGTTTATCTGCCCCGCTGTGGAGATCCGCAGAGTCCGGGAGCATACCAAGAATCTGATCATCCTTGCGCCTTATATGGACACCCTCCGTCCCGGCAGAGGTATGGCAGATGTACTGCCCGAAGGTCTGAAAGCCGCCGGCGCCCAGGGCGTTGTGATCAACCACTGCGAAAAGCCTATGAGCCTGCCCCAAATGAAAGCAACCATCGACCGGGCAAGAGAACTGGACTTCCTGGTTTTCGCCTGCGCCGATACTTTGGCAGAGGCCAAAGCAATCGCCCAGTTACATCCGGACATTATCAATCCCGAACCATCCGAGATCATCGGCGGCGGTAACGGTGTCAGCCCTATGGCTTATGTGAAGGACTCTATCAAGGTCATTAAAGAGATCTATCCCGACATTATGGTGGAACAGGCTGCCGGCATTACCAATGGCCAGCAGGTTTACGATTTCATTATGGCAGGTTCTGAAGCCGCAGGTGCAGCCTCCGGTATTATGAATGCCGAAGACCCCATTGCGATGATCGACGAGATGATCGCCGCGACCCGCCGGGCAGCAGACGACCTGAAGAAACTGGAGGGCTAAACAATGGTATTTAAGGAATCTTTTAAACTGGAATCCCGCCACAGAGCAGTTTCTTTTCACGATGTGACCGACAAGGTCAAGGAAATTGCAGCCAAGTCCGGTATCAAGGACGGCATCGTTGTGGTCTATTCTCACCACACTACCTGCTCTGTCATTACCCAGGAATGCGCATTCGATATGTCTATGACCGGCCTGGAGACCTTGCAGCAGGATCTTGTGAACTGCTTTGAAGATTGGATCCCCACTTGCCGTTATGAAGGCCAGTACCTGCATCCCGGTCAGAAAGCGCTGGTTTTTGCAGAGGAGCACGGCGAAGATAACTTCGGTTGCCACAACACCGATGCCCACTTGCGCTCTTCCATCATCGGCAGAAATGTGACCATCGTCACCGTAGACGGCGAAATGGACCTGGGTGAGTTCGGCAGGATCCACTTTATCGATTGGGATCAGACCCGTGGCCGCACCAGAACCGTGCAAGTAATGATCATCGGTGAATAAGTAAAATGGCACCTCTAAAAAACACACCTTTTGCGATTTGGACGGATCTTTTGCCCTGACTCTGCATCATCAAATTTCGAAATACACAAAGTATTCCGGAATTTGATAACTTGATTCAGAACAAAATCTGTCGCCCAAATCATCAAAAAAGTATTTTTCAGAGGGTGCTTAAATAAAGAAAATAAGCATATAAAAAATTCAGGAGGAACATACAAATGGAATTCAAGGTTTATCAGAAAGAACTGGAACTGCAGTCCCGGGGCTGGATCCCCACCTTCCATGACATTTCCAAGGAAGTTATGGCGATCGTGAAAGAGTCCGGCGTTAAGAACGGCACCGTCTGCATCGCTTCCCACCACACCACCTGCTCCGTTATGGTTCAGGAGTGCTCCCACGATATCGACTCTTTCGATCTGGAGTACCTGCAGCACGATCTGCTGGACATCATGCGCAAGATGATCCCCGACTACACCAACGAGGGCGACTACC
>CALBJG010000061.1 GCA_937892865.1 uncultured Clostridia bacterium | reverse complement strand
GGATGTTTTTCGAGATCATACACCGCAAAGGCAGCCCCCAAGGGGCAGGAGCAGGATGAAAAATGGTGGACAGACTGGTGGTGTGATAGAATCCTGCCGGGAAATGGTCGTCCATTCTCCAACCGGCATATGCCACCATATCCGGGAATCTTCCTTCCGCCTCCACATCATTTTGGGTAACGGTATACTCGCCCACATACCTGCGGCTCTCCCGCTTGCCGGGAAGAAAACCGATCCATTCCAGTTCCCAGTTTTCCATAGCGTGATCGCCCTGGTTTTTCATATGGTCCCAAACACCATAGGCAATCTTCAGCAGTTCATCCCGGCATCTGTCCGTATCGTGGATGCAATCCCATTCGCCGCCCACCTCGATCCACCAGAAATTGCAAACCTCGCTATTTTTGTGGTTTTTGTAGGGCAAATCTTCGTCGGTTTTATAAGTATATGCCCATTCCGGTTTGATGAATTCCACCGGATGGTCTGTTTCCCGAATTTGGAACAGACAACTCATACCCATAGTTTTCTTGTCCGCCACAACCGGCGGGATGGTTTCATTGAATTCCTCTTTTGCTTCCCGTCCGTAGCGGTACTGGGCGCCGGAAAGGGGGGCTAAAATACTGTCGCCGGAGCAGTCGGCATAGTAGGTTGCCTCTATAATGTGGAATGTCTCAGCGTTGGACTGCCAGGCTTTAATGCTCTTGATGGTATCCCCCTCCATTTGGGCATCAAAGCAGGATGTGTTCAGCAGCAGCGTCAGATTCGGCTCTGCCATAGCCTTTTCGTAAAGAATGCTGTCCCAAATGGGGAATTTTAACCCCTTGTTTTTATAAAAGTTCTCCAGTATGATCTCTTCGACAATACCGGTCTCCCGGTTATCTTTCTCTTTACAGCCACAGATCCACATGCGGATCTCGCTGGACGCGTTGCCGCCCAACACCGGGCGATCGTGAATCAATACGGTTTTGATGCCGTGGCGCGCCGCTGCGATGGCGCAGCACAGGCCTGCCATACCGCCACCCACCACACAAAGATCTTTTTGATATGTTAAAGTTCTCATAGCGATCCTCCTTGAAAATTCCAATGAACAATGCTATGATAAAACAAAAGATATTATTTTACCTCTATTTTTGTCTGTGTTTTCTATATTTTTGTTCGGAGGATGGGTATGTACGATGTTTCTGCCATCGGGCGCTATATTATGTTTCTGAAAAAAGAGTGCTCTCTTGCCGTATCCCTGCACCCAATGCCGGAACGGGAGAAATTTTTGTCCACCGGGGAACTGATGGTTTTTAATTTCCACGAAAATTCTTACTGCTCCGCAGTTAAACGCAACCCGGAAGCCACCCGCCATTGCCTTGCCTGCCAGAAAAAGGTGACCCAAGCGTGCGAAAATGGCGCATTTACCGGCGTTTGCTTTGCCGGTGTGAAAGAACGAGTCTACCCCATTCACAGTGGAGAAAGGGTAACCGGATTTATTTCCGTCAGCGGATACAAAGCAGAAAATTTCCCTTCCTATTTGCAAAAAATCTGCCGGCAGTACGGCTTTATGATGGAGGAACTGTCCGCCGCTTACGAAACTTTGGAAAGGTTTTTTCCTGAAACGGAGTATTTAGACACGCTCTTGCTGCCTCTGTGTCAGATGCTGGAGCTTGCTTACGGCAAGGGAGATCTTCCCTCCGAAGGAGACTCTCTGACGCAGAAGGTTGCCCGGTATCTGCGGCAAAACCGCAACCGGGACATCACCTCCCGGGATATCTGCAAAGCCTTTTACTGCAGCCGGTCATCTATGAGTACCGCCTTTAATCAGCAAATGGGCGTCAGTATCCGGGACTATATCAACCGCCTGCGAATCGACGATGCCAAAAATCTGTTGAAAGGATCTACCCTCTCCGTCACAGAAATCTCTACGCTGGTAGGTTTCAGCAATTCCAATTATTTCTCCAGCCTTTTCAAAAAGCAGGTGGGCGTTTCCCCTCTCCAATATAGAAAACAGTCTCGCGCTTAAGATGCAAAAAGCCCCCCAACCGATACCGGTTTGGGGGGCTCACAATTAATCAAGATATCTACACGCTGCCATAGCGGCGATAGCGCCGTCGGCGGAGGCTGTGACAACTT
>CALBJG010000060.1 GCA_937892865.1 uncultured Clostridia bacterium | reverse complement strand
GATTACGGCAATCCCGTGGGTACGGTGTATATCAGCTACAGTGATGAAAGCAAAACACTGTCGCGTCAGTTCCTTTTCTACGGCGGCAGAGATGCGATCCGCAACCAGGCGATTCGCGCAGCACTGGAATGGCTGCTGCAGTTGGCAACAGATGAATAATGAATGGGGATCTGCCGACGATTGTTTTTATCTGCTAAATATTTATTTTGCCACACACCAGTTTTAATTTACACAATGCAATTTGGTTTATCAGCATTTATAATGGAAACATCCGGAATCATAGAATGAAATGAGGAAAATAGGATGAAACAGATGGGCGATTGTATCATTATTGAAAATGACTATTGTAAACTGACGGTCAACGCCGGTTGCGAGGCAACCAGTCTTGTGTTCAAACCCACAGGGGAGGAGTGCCTTTTTACCGATGAAACAATGGCGCTGTTCTCACTGACCCAGCAAAGACCCTTTACAAACGAGGTCAAA
The DNA here is from genome assembly GCA_937892865.1 of uncultured Clostridia bacterium. GTDB lineage: Bacteria > Bacillota > Clostridia > Oscillospirales > Oscillospiraceae > Faecousia. The sequence continues at coordinate 1,632 of CALBJG010000060.1, read as the reverse complement.
CTGGCCCATATGAACAAATTGACCACTTACCAGGCAAACCGTGTCCGTATTGAGGACGGCAAACTGGTACTGGGTTTCGAAGAAGTGAATTATGAGGCTGTTGTTTCCGTCGCGAGCGCGCCGGCGTACATCACATTTTCTCTGGAAGAACTGATCGTCCCTCCCTGGGATGAAAAGACACTGAAAATGGACAAGCCTGCGGTGCTGTCTTTCCGTCTTGTGCAGTTGCCTTTAAAACACCGAAAGAATTTCGGTGAGTGGCTGAATATCGTCAGCGATGAAGCGGCTACCATTGGCGTGGTTGCCACATCCCGGTTTGAACTGGTGGACTCTGAAAAATATAAGCGCTACCGTACCCTTTACGCAAGAGGGGAGCATGGCGTCAAACTTCTGGGCGCAAAAGCAGCGCTGATCGTCTGTCCCACAGCATCCTTCATGGATGTAATGGACGGCTTTGAAGCAGATTTTGATCTGCCCCGGGGTGTCAAAAGCCGCCGGGATCCCCGGATCAACAATTCTTTGCTCCGTGTGCCGTATATCACCCCGGAAAATGTGGATGATTATATCGGCTATGCGAAAAAAGCGGGTCTTAAAAATATGCTCATCTACTACACGGCGATGTTTGAAGAGGGCTATATTTATGATCTGATCGGCAACTATGACTGGCGGAAATGCTGGCCCAACAAAGAAGCAGACCTGAAAATGGTGCTTAACAAACTGAAAGCCGCCGGCATCACCCCCGGTCTGCATTTCCTGCACACCCATATCGGTATGAACAGCCGTTATGTGACCCCTGTGCCGGACCATCGGCTGAATCTGAAACAGCACTATACATTGGCAAGACCTGTCACCGAAACAGACGATGTGATCTACGTGGAGCAGCCGCTGGATTTTGCCCCCAAGCACGAAATGTGCCGTGTGCTGAAATTCGGGACAGAACTGATCTCCTACGAACGGGCAGTTACCGAGCCGCCTTATCGTTTCGAAGGCTGTGTCCGTGGCTATAACGGCACTACCGCCGCAGCATTCCCCGCAGGCTTCATCGGCGGCTTGCTGGATATCTCTGAATACGGCGGTGTCAGTTTGTACCTGGATCAGAACTCCAGCCTGCAGGAAGAGATCGCCGAAAAACTCGCTGCCGCTTACAATCAGGGCTTTGAATTCTGTTATTTTGACGGCTCTGAGGGCACAAACGCGCCTTATGAGTACCATGTTTCCAATGCCCAACTCCGACTTTTCAAACACTTTAACACCCAGCCCATCTTCAGCGAAGGCGCTGCCAAGACCCACTTTGGCTGGCATATGATCACCGGCGGCAACGCCTTTGATATGTGGCCAAACGATGTGTTTAAGAAAATGATCGTACAGTTCCCCTTCATCGAGGCAGAGCAAATGCGAGCAGATTATACCCGGGTCAACTTTGGTTGGTGGGCGCTGAATAACGAGACCCAGCCGGATATGTACGAGTTCGGTATGAGCCGCTGCGCTGCCTGGAACTGTCCCACCACGGTCAACGCCGGTTTGGGAACAGCCTTTCAGGAAAATGCCCGAATTGACGATATTCTGGAAGTTGTCCGCCGTTGGGAAGATGCCCGCATCAGCGGCTGGCTGACTGAGGAACAGAAGATCGCG
>CALBJG010000059.1 GCA_937892865.1 uncultured Clostridia bacterium | reverse complement strand
CTTTGGGCAGACACCTTCTCCTCAAGGAGAAGGCTTATTATAATTGTCAATTGTCAATTGTCCATTGTCAATTTTTATCGCGCATTGCAGCGATAAATTGGAATTTGACACTTTGTCTCTTCTTTGATACCATATGGGAAAAGGAGGGTCGGCTGTGGAAGATTTGGATTTTATGAATGAAGCGCTTTTGCTGGCGAAAGAAGCGGCGGCAGAGGGCGAAGTGCCGGTGGGCTGTGTCATTGTCCGAAACGGTCAGATCGTCGGTCGCGGCCGTAACCGCCGGGAGACGGAAAAATGCGCGCTGGGTCACGCGGAAATCGAAGCCATCGCCGATGCCTGCAAAAATTTAGGCGGCTGGCGGCTGTGGGACTGCACGATGTATGTGACCTTAGAGCCTTGCCCTATGTGCGCCGGCGCCATTATCAACGCCCGGATCCCCCGGGTGATTTGTGGGGCAAAGGACGAAAAATGCGGCGCTTGCGGCAGTGTTTGCGATCTTTTTTCTATGGATTTTAATCACCATCCCCAAGTGACTTTCGGGGTGATGGAAGAAAAGGCGCAAGATTTATTGACAGAATTTTTCCGGCAGTTGCGGGAAGATTTGCGCAACCGTCCCAAGTGGAAAAAGCCCGAAATCTGAATATACAGAAAGAGAACGTGCGGTGGCAAACACCGCACGTTTTATTGTAGATTGCCACGCCGGTGTGATCACCGGCTCCCAATGACACATTTTGTCATTTGATTTCTATTGTAAGGAGCAATTCCGTGAAACTGGAAGATAAATGTCTGCGTTTTGGCGGCATATTGGTAGCCGTGGCAGTGGTTTTCCGTCTGCTCAGCGGCGGTTTGGGACAGCAGATCCTGACAAAACTATCCTCGCCCCAGGTGGCGGCGCTGCTTTTATATCTGGAGACCGGCAGAGTGATCCGTCCTGCTCCGGAACCGGTAGAGACGGAACCTGCCACAGAGCCTACCGAAGAAACCACCCTTCCCCAGGAAGCGCCGCCGGAACTGCCGGTTTTTGCCCCGGAGGATGCGGATTTGGTTTCGGTGAACAGTGTATGGAATGCAGATGTGGATATAGAAGCGATGCTGAATACGCCCCTTTCCTGGGATCTGACGGAAGGTGGACCGACGGTGCTGATCTTCCACTCCCATACAACGGAAAGTTACACCAAAACAGAAGATTATCAAGAGACCGCTCCTTACCGCACCTTAAGTCAGAGTCACAACATGGTATCCATAGGGGCGCATCTTGCGGCGATTCTGGAAAATGCGGGGATCGGCGTTATTCACGATACCACCCTTTATGACTACCCCTCTTATAACAGTTCCTACATCAACGCCCGGGCATCGGTAGACGAACTTTTAAAAGAATATCCTACGGTGAAACTGGTATTGGATCTCCACCGGGATTCTATGGTGGACAGCAGCGGCAAGGAACTTTCCTACCGGGTGGATACGGACACCGGGGCAGCCGCCCAGGTAATGATGGTAGTGGGTACCAACGCCGGTGGGCGCAACCACCCCAACTGGCGGGAAAATATGGCTTTGGCTGTGAAACTTCACGCCCGGCTGGAGCAGAATATCCCCGGATTTTGCCGACCTATCAGCCTGCGGACAGACCGGTTTAACCAGGATCTGTCCGCTGCCGGGATGATCCTGGAGGTGGGCGCTGCCGGAGATACTCTGGAAGAAGCCTTGGTGGCGGCCAGAGCCTTTGCCGAGTGTATCGTGGCGCTGTCCCGGGGAACGGGATAGATCAGTCCTCCTTGGGATACCAGCAGATATGGTCTGCTGCATCCACAGTTAACAGAAAGGTGTTCTGCAAGGTGGTTTGATGGTTTTTCAGCACCTGCTGCACCCAGACAATATCCTTGCCGCTGATTTTCAGATTCTGCTGCAGCAAAGTCCCGTCAGAGACCACCGTGATGGGAAGATATTGCTTTCGTGCCGAAATGCCG
>CALBJG010000058.1 GCA_937892865.1 uncultured Clostridia bacterium | reverse complement strand
TCGCCGGCTCCTCCTCCGTCCCTGCCCACGTGGAAATGATGGGCTTCCTGGGCGCTGGTAACAACCCGATGGTAGGCATGACCGTCTCTGTCGCTGTTGCTGTGGAAGAAGCTTTGAAGTAATTACTGTTAAAAATATGGCATCAACTTATGCTGATGCCATATTTTTTATAATGGAGGTGCTGTAATGTTTGATTCGGGGAAGAAGCACACAATACGCATAATTTGCGGTATATCTCTGATAGTAATTGGAATTCTTACGGCATTTCTGCTTATCAAGACGCAATATGATGTTTGTGCTTATCAATGGCTGAATGATCTCAATGGCTTTGGTCAAAAGTATGCATCTGTATGGGATTGCTTTATCACCCGTTCCAAAGGCGCTGTTTTAATTGCCCTGTTCATCGGCTCCATACCGGTTGTATTCGGCGCACACATTTGTAATCGTTAAAAAAACTGAGGCAGTTTCCGCTGCCTCAGTTTTCTTATAAAGTAAAAACACCTCCGAATGACAATGATTCGGAGGTGTTATTCGTTATCTGGGATATATTCCATAATATCCCCAACTTGACAATTCAAGATCTTACAAAATATTTCAATTGTGTGTGTGCTGACGCTCTCGTTTTTTCGCAGCCGAGTAAGCTGTCCGGCACTAATATGATAGTCTTTTATGAGGGAGTATTGCGAAATACCTTTTTCTTTCATAACTTTCCATAAATTGTTATAAGAAATCATATGCAATCCTCACTTTCTGCTTGCATATTAACCGATATCGGTGTATAATCATATTAGCCAATATCGGCTAATATGATTACAGAAAGAGGATGTATTATGAAAAAAACAACAGTATTTATTTTGGTATTATCTTTGCTGTTATGCTTGACTTCTTGCGGCAATACTCAAAAGCAAGATGCCTCCAACAGCACTGCCCCTGACAATACTATACAGGAACCAATAATCATGGATGAAACAGAACCTTCTGTGCCGGCCACTGAACTACAGGAAGAACCGCTAAGCTGTGATGCGTTGCTTGCGCGTGTTAAAGCGTGGGCGAAGGAAGAAGGATGGGAGGTGTCTGATGTTATATCTGACATTAAAAGTGAACCGGGGGAGGCTAATGAAATAAAAACAACATTCTCGTTTTATAAAGGTTTGACTTCTGCCAGTGTATCTGAGAAAAATGAGATTGTTCAGACGGTGATGACTGTATCAATGACCAGTAAACTTGCTGAAGTCTATCCTTCCAATACAAGCATCGAGAATTCGCAGTATGCATACGTTGTGTGTATGGAATTGATCAAGTTTTGTGAATTGGACAAAGATCTTGATTGGCATGAAACAAAATTAAAAAGTGCACCTGAAGAAGGTGATGATACTATGATCATCCGCAGTTATACAAGTAACGATTGGCTGTACGTAGCTATGATTGGCGAGTACTTTGTTACTTGCACAGCCGCCAGATACTGTAGCCAGTGCAAAGCCAATGCACCAAAGGCTGTCTTTTCTTCCGGTACGGGCGTTTGTGATAGCTGTAAATACAGTATTCAAGAAAACATCAATGAATCTAAGGGAGATTCCCCTGCCGATTCAAAATAAGACTTACCCAAAGAAAACATACCGATAAGCAAAGTACCGTATACCACTAAGCTTTTCGGGTCTGCTGAGATTTATCAAAAGCCAAGTATCAGCAGCTCTTTTGTTCAATATGTGGGTGAGACCGGAATATACACTATTGTGGCAGAAGAATATGATGCTGCCGGAAATTTGTGGGGCAAACTGAAATCCGGTGTTGGCTGGGTATTACTGGATATAGTCAATATTTCCCATGAGCCAGAGGATAACGGTGGGAATCCAATTTACGGTGGCAATACTTCTGGAGGGGGCAATACCACTCAGCAACCGGCATTATGTTCACACAACTACACAGATGCTACCTGTACAACCCCAAAAACCTGCACCCTGTGCGGTCAAACAAGCGGTTCTGAATTGGGACATACCTATAGTGTTGCTTCTTGCACAGTACCGCAAACCTGTAATCGTTGCGGTGCAACTAACGGCAGTGCGGCAGGACACAAATGGACAGATATCACCCAGACGGTTTATTACGAAGCGCAGGGGCACTATGAAGAAGTTCCTGTTCTCAAAACATCTAAAAAAATCAAGTGTTTTGCCTGTAGTAATAAATCAAACTCACTGGAGTAATAGCGGGAAACATAATAAAGGGACTTTTGCAAACTTTTTGCAAAAGTCCCTTTTATATGTTTTAGATTCTTGCAACGCCGGTTCTCTTGGCAGCCTCGGCAACAGCCTTGGCAACGGCGGGACCAACACGCTTGTCGAAAGCGGCGGGAATGATGTAGTCTTCGTTCAGCTCATCCTCGGAAATCAGGTCGGCCAGTGCCTGAGCAGCAGCCATCTTCATCTCCTCGTTGATATCGCTGGCGCGGACATCGAAGGTGCCGCGGAAGATGCCGGGGAATGCCAGAACATTGTTGATCTGGTTGGGGAAGTCGCTGCGGCCGGTGGCAATGACACGGGCGCCGCCTGCCTTGGCGTCTTCGGGGAAAATCTCGGGAGTGGGGTTAGCACAGGCAAAGATGATAGCGTCCTTAGCCATGGTCTTAACCATCTCGGTGGTCAGAGTGCCGGGGCCGGAAACACCAATGAATACATCAGCGCCCTTGATCACATCCTCCAGCTTACCGGTTTCCTTATTCAGGTTGGTGACCTGAGCCATTTCTTCCTTGATCCAGTTCAGGTTCTCACGGCCGGCATAGATAGCGCCGGTACGGTCGGTCATAACCACATTCTTGAAACCGGCAGACAGCAGCAGTTTTACGATAGCAATAGCAGCAGCGCCAGCGCCGGAAGTAACGATCTTGACCTCTTCCTTCTTCTTGCCAACGACCTTCAGCGCATTGACCAAACCTGCCAAAGTGATGACAGCGGTACCGTGCTGGTCGTCGTGGAAGATGGGAATATCGCACTTTTCTTTCAGTTTGCGCTCGATCTCGAAGCAGCGGGGCGCGGAGATATCCTCCAGGTTGATGCCGCCGAAAGAGCCACTCATCAGATAAACGGCGTTGACAAACTCGTCAACATCCTTGCTCTTAACACACAGAGGGAATGCATCCACATCGCCAAATGCCTTAAACAGAGCGCACTTGCCCTCCATAACGGGCATACCGGCTTCGGGGCCGATGTCGCCCAGACCCAAAACGGCAGTGCCGTCAGTGATGACCGCGCACAGATTGTGGCGGCGGGTCAGTTCGTAAGACTTGTTCACATCTTTCTGGATCTCCAGGCAGGGCTGTGCAACGCCGGGGGTATAAGCCAGGGACAGATCTTCCTTGGTGTTGCAGGGCACCTTGCTGATGACCTCGATCTTACCGCCCCACTCACCGTGAAGACGCAGAGATTCCTTTGCATAATCCATAATAAACATCCTTTCTTTTTCTTCCGTTTTTGCGGAAGGTCTTTGGCGGACTGACCAATTAAAAAACGGCACAGCCCCATAAACTACCAGTTTGATTTTAAGCCACTATAGCGATTTTGTCAAGGTTTCCAGCAGTTTTTTGCAAATCTTTCCTTGTCTAAAATTGTCCTTGCATTGACATATTTTTTTGGTTATAGTAATATATATAAAATAATGTTTCAGTGAGGTGTTCGTTATGAGAATTTGTGTATATGGCGCAGCATCCCCCACCATTGACCCCGCCTACATGGCGGCAGTGGAAGAAATGGGCGCAGAAATGGTCAAACGCGGTCACTCTTTGGTTTTCGGTGGCGGTGGTAACGGTCTGATGGGCGCGGCGGCAAGAGGCGTCCGCTCTGCCGGCGGTCATATTTTGGGCGTGATCCCCAAATTCTTCGGCGACGAAGATGTAGAAGAAGTCTGCAATTTTTGCGACGAACTGATTGAGCCGGACACTATGCGCCAGCGGAAACAAATCATGGAAGACAATGCCGATGCGTTTATTGTTGTACCCGGCGGCATTGGCACTTTCGAGGAGTTTTTTGAGATCCTCACCCTAAAACAACTGTGTCGCCACAACAAACCCATCGGCATTTATAATCTTCAGGGCTATTACAACGAGATGGAGTACATGATGGAAAAAGCCATCGAAAAGAACTTCATCCGGGGTAACTGCCGGGAACTGTACTACATCACCAATTCTATGGAAGAATTGTTCCGCTATGTAGAAACCCCCTCCGAACCCATCCGGAATGTGAAAGAACTGAAAGACGGCTAATAAACAAAACCCACCGTTTCAACGGTGGGTTTTATATTTAAATTCTTTCCCGGCAGGACGGGCACAATTTTCGGTTTCCTACCTCTGTAAGCCAATATTCGCCAGTGCTTTCACCGCAACCATCGCAGAGGAAAGATCCGAAAAGCCGTGCCTTTTCCGGCAAGGGTGTCGTGGTTTCTTTCACCAGAAACATATCCTCCGGACGGCAAGTCTGATAATAGGCGAAGGATTCTTCTTTCGTCATTTCTGTAGGCTTCGGTTTCAGCACCAAACGGACAGATTTACCGGTTTTCCGGTTGTAAAAAGAGAACGCTTGTTTCCCGCAGACCCGAAGGATCAAGTTGCCTTTGCCTACACTGCAGCCCAGCATCACCTGAATGGCATCCACGCCGCAGGCATCGTTTTCTGCAATACAGACCACCTGCTCATCTGCAGAGAATTCCAGATCCAGAAGTTCAATTGCATACAGACTCGCTTTATAGCCGATGGTAAGGCCACCGCATTCGTGACCGTGAAATGCCACGCAATCATTCCAGGTTTTCATTTTCATTCCTCCACCAATACCATACGCCGGTTTTCAATTTCTACTATTTTTGCATCCACACCGTACACGGTCTTTAGGGCTTCGCTGTCCAAAACAGTGTGATCGCCGTAACGGTAGACCTGCCCGTCTTTTAAAAGCAAAAACCGGTCACAAAAACGCAGCGCCAAATTCAAATCGTGGATCACCACCACAGCGATCTTATTATCATTGTGGCAAACAGATCGAACCATTTTCAACACCTGATACTGGTTCTGAATATCCAAAGCGCTGGTCGGTTCATCCAACAGCAGCACCTTTGGTTCTTGCGCCAACGCCCGGGCAAGCATTACCTTTTGCTTTTCGCCGCCGGAAAGTTGATTCAGGAATCTACCACGCATATCCTCCACATCCAGACGATGCATCGCATCGTGGACAATGGTATGGTCATTTTCAGTAAAACCCCATTGCATATAAGGTCTGCGTCCCAGCATTACCACATCGTGTACCGTCATCTGGGTATCCGGAACACTTTGGGAAACAAACGCCACTTGCTTTGCCACTTCCCTGCCGGTTTTTTTCAGCAGATCTTCTCCGTCCAGCAGCACTTCGCCTGCATCCGGCTTCAAAATATGGTTAAAGCATTTTAAAAGTGTGCTTTTTCCTACGCCGTTATTACCGAGGATCGCCAAAAACTGCCCCGGTTCCACATCAAAGGACACGTCTTTCAGCACTTCCGGGCAGCCTTTGTAGCGATAGCATAAATTCTTCACTTGCATCATTGTTTCTTACCTCCTTTGAACAGAAGATACAGAAACAGCGGGCCACCCAGAAAGGATGTGATGGCGCCGATCGGCAGGATCACCGGGCTGATGACCGTTCTTGCAAACAGATCGCCCAACAGAAGCAGCGCCGCGCCGCCTAAAATAGAACCCGGGATCAAATACACATGGTTGTTGCCTACCACCATACGGACAATATGAGGCGCTACCAGGCCGATAAAACTGATAAGTCCCACATTGGCAACCACCACACTGCCGGTAAGGCAGCACAGCACCATACCCACAAGGGTCAACCGCTTTACATTAATACCCAGGCTGACAGCCGTCTCCTCGCCGCTCAAAAGGGCATTGTAGTCCCAGCGGTGCATAATGCAGTAAATGCAAAGTACCGCTACAACCACCGCCATACCGCCCAAATCGTCCCAACCGGCACTGCCCAAATCACCAAAGGTCCAGAACACCAGCGTAGACAGTTCCACTTCGTCAGCAAAGTACTGGATCAGCGTGGTTGCCCCGGTGAACATAGAACTGATGGCAACACCTGCCAACACGATCCCCTCCGGGGATACCTGACGGAATCGGGATAAGCCCAAAATCACAAGTGCCACCGCAATGGAACCGAGAAAAGCACACAGAGGAATGCCGAAACGGTCAGTTGTCCCCATCCCCAGCACCACAATAGCAAATGCAGCACCAAAGGTCGCGCCCTGAGACACACCCAAAGTGGAAGACGATGCCAATGGATTGCGCAGCACCGCCTGCAAAATACAACCGGCAAGGCCCAAACCGCCTCCTGCAAGGATCGCCGTAACGATCCGGGGCAAGCGGTTATTCTGTACCACCAGATTGATCTTCCGGTCAGCAGACATTCCGAAAATACCTTTGATCAGTTCTCCAATGGGCGTTTCATAAGAACCTGCCCGCAGGCTCAACAAAACCGACAGCAGCAACACCCCTGCCAAAGCGATCAAAAAACCGATGCTTTTGACTTGATTTTTTCTGTAAAGTTCGTCGATGCCGTTATTCTCCAATTTGGATGGGACGGAATGCATAACCGGCCTCCTTCATATCTGTATAGGGGTTTACACCCAGTAACTTTTCAAATATCTCCCCAGCCTTTACCTCCGGATCGATATCCTGAAACTGTTCCGGGTAGATCATACAAGCAGCAAAGTACGCATCTGCCAATGCCGTTTCCAGGTTGGATGCAAATGCCCGGAAGGAAATTTGCGAATAGACTTTCCCCGTCTGCACCGCGGCAAGAGCGTTGTAATAATCGGGATTCTTGTCATAGTCCTCCCGGATAATATCCATACCGTTAAAGTCCACGAAGATAATATCCGGATCCCAGGACAGCACCTGCTCCAGGTCAATGTTAAATGCTCCGGTTTTGCCGGTGGTGTCTGCCAAATTCTTGGCGTGGATCAACGCAAAGGGACCATAGCCTGCCTCGGTACCTTCAAATCCGTGGTGTCCCTTGAAAGATACACCACCCACATAGACAGAAGGTTTTTCCGCTTCCGGAATGTTCTTGGTGCGGTCATCCAGATCTTTTTGGAGTCCTTTTAAATAATCGGTAAGTTCCGCGGCGCGGGTCTCCTTTTCATAGAGTTCACCTAAAATCCGAATGGTGTCAAAAGCATCGTTATCCAGCGTCGTATCACTGCCGGGTACAACAACCACCGGGGTTCCGGTTTTCCTCTGCAGGTCATCCGCCTCCACAGAGGCATATTTACTCATTACGATCACATCGGGAGCGAGGTTGATGATCTCTTCTGTGTAAGGCTCGCCATTTGCGCCGATGATCGGCAGATCCTTGAATTTATCAAAATTTACATAGTTATACAGCCGGGTCATCGTCTCTTGGGTTTCATAGTCCTCGACCCCCGCCACCAAATCGGCAGCGCCCATATAGCAGGTGTACCGCAAAGCGCCTACACCCACACAGACGACAGATTTCACATTCTCCGGAACGGCAACTTGTCTACCCGCGGAATCAATGATCATTCGGCTGACTTCAGCGTTATCATCAGGTGCAACACAACCGCCAAGCAAACCCAGGCAGAGTATATAAGATAAAAACAGTGCAATCGTTCTTCTCATTTTTATTCATCCTTTTGCTTTCAAAAATGTGTTTTTTCTTATTATATCGACGCATCTTACCGGGTACAAGCCCCCTGGGGGGATAAAAAAACACCCTGCGACTCTAAAAGTCGCAGGGTGCTTGTATTATATATCCTTATTTGGCAAAGCCCTGGGCATCTACATCTGTAGCATCGCCGTGGACAGCAGCCAGCCAAGCCTCGTACAGATCGTTATATGCGGCAGCGCCTTCGGTATCTCCTGCAGCCTCCAGAATTTGCGCAGCAGTCTTGTAAGTATTGCCGGTGTTGTAGAAGGCAGCATTCTGCTTTTCGCCGTTTTTATCGGTGAAAGTCAGATTGCCTGCTTCGTAACGGGCGGCCACTTGAGAAGCAGCCTCTGCCTCACCGCTGCCGGTGATATCCTGGTCGGTCTCAGTCATAATGAACAGAACATCCACATTGGTGTCGTAGCCATTGTAGGTGGAAGAAGGCAGACCGCAGATAGACAGGTCGGCGCCCAGATAAGCCAGATTCTCTGCGGCAGTGCCGTAAGGAACCATGCCGATCAATTTGCCCACAGAATCATCTGCGTGGAAAGTCAACAGCAGGTTATCCAACAGTTTGTCGTAGATATAGGTGCTGCCGTCGGTCAATTCCACTACATACTTTCCGCCCCACTCTTCGTGGCCGCCGATGACTTCACGGGGGTGGCCCTTCATGATCAGGTCATATTCATTACCATACATAGCATAGGTGAACTTCAGATTGAAAATGTAATCGATGTAGACATTGAAAGCCGCCACCTGGGCTTTTGCCTTTGCTTCATCGGTAACGCCTTCGTCATAGTTCTCGGCATTGTTCAGTTCTGCCAGGAAAGCGGTGTAGTCAGATTCCTGGGCGAACAGCAGCGCAGACTTATACTTTGCGTCCAGTTCTGCATAACTTGCCGGAACAGTGTCCTCTGCCGCCAAACCGCCGATGCCGTAGTCGGCATTGGAAGCAAAGTGCGGATAACCACCGTGTCTGGTGCCGATATATACCAGTTTCTGGGCGGGCGCAGACTGATCTGCCCGCTGGGTTCTGGTCAGTGCGGCGTAAGTATCAGCAAAATACTGACCGTACATCAGAGTCAGGTAATCGGTCTTTTGGTCTTCAGTCAATGCGGCCACGCCGTCAACGATCTTTTGATACTTCAGGTTCAGCGTATGTTCCACTTCTGCATCATAGCCCTCTGCGGAGAAGCAACTGAGCAGTTTTGTAGCAACCTCGCCGGTGCTCTTCAGAATGTTAACAATGGTATCCTCATCCTGAATGATGAAGGTGAAATTGTCCAGAGCAGCCAGTGCGAAAGCCTTGCCGATATTGTAAGCCATAGGCGCATCGGTGACCAGGTTGTCTGTCTTGCTCATAATGGTCTCAAATTCAGCCTTTGCTGCAGCAACCTGGGCAACATAGTTGTCGTAGACTTCATCCTTGCTGCTGTCTACTACCTTACCAGCCACAAAGTCGGTGTTCAGCGCGCTGTATGCGCCGGTACCGTCCTCTACCATATAAATATGGAACTGCTCGGTAGTCAACCCTGCATTGGCGGCGATAGCAGCGCCCAGAAGTGCGGTGCCGTCCTGCACATAAATGTTAAAGAAAGTATCTTCTGTTTTGCCTTTCAGTTCCTTGACTTTTGCTACCATTGCATCCAATTCTGTAGCAGTAAAGCCTTCACTAAGGTTATTGGCAGGATCAAAGCCTGCGTTATAGAAGCCATCTACGCTTTCAATACCGCTATAGGTCTTGCCACGCTCGATCAATGCGTAGGTGTCATTGCCACTGGAAATGGACTCCAGCGCTGCCATAACGGGCGGGATCGTTGCCAGTGTAAAGATCACATTGTAAGATGTCCGGGAATCTTTTTCAGTGGTTTCCGTAGACGCATCCGTACCGCTGGTGGTAACTTCGGGCGCCTTTTCTGCGCAGCCTGCTACAGACATCAGCATCACAAATGCCAAAAATGCGCACAGCAGACGCTTCCATTGTGTTTTCATTTTCTTTCCTCCTGCATATTCAACTTTCTTGCCCATCCAGGGAAATTTCTATTTCGACACAGAGCGCTCTAAACAGAGCATCTCTGACAGCATTCTATCACACTCTTCCAATAATTACAATAGTTTCCATATAGATCCTTCTCTGTCCCAACAAAAAAGACCGTGAAATATCACGGTCTTTTCCATTTGCTGAATCAATTTTCTGTTTTGAAATTGCCCTTTTTAACGGCATCGATCATAATTAAAAACTTTGTAAATGTTTTTCGCTTATCTCTGTCGATGATTTGCTTGATCTGTTTTTTGTCATCACCCTGACCGCTGTAAAGATTCAGTTCATATTCGCTTTTATGCAACTCCAGTGTATATGTCGTTTTATATTCCAGGGTAAAGGGTTTCTCCTCCATTTCAAATTCATACGCCCAGCCGATCACATTAAACAGCGCATTTACAAAAGGGCCGGGGTGCTTTTGCAGTTCTGCAAAGATTCTTTGTCGCTCTTCTGCAGTGGTCTCCCCTTCGATAAAATGATGGATCAAGTCCGACATCTGCTTTGTCAACTTGCCGTATTCTTCATAATCCTCCATAGCGCGCCCTCCTTTTGTTTACAATACCACAGCATTCGGTAAAAATCAATCACAGGTGCCGCCCGCCAATCAAAAAGGCCTATGACATTCTCTGCCATAGGCCTTTCAATCTCAATTCAGAGGTTTCATCGTGGGGATTTAGACGGGATAGATCTTATACCCTTATTTATCCTGCCTTTTCCTGACTTTGTTAATCCAAAGCGGTTTCATTGCAGAAAACAACCTATCATAAAATGGCATATCTTTATCCCATTTGCCGTAAAATCTGTCGTATCTTTTTGAGGGTGTTTACATTGTTGCGCAAAGAAACACGTATCCTCTAATCTGGATAATTACTGTTTTTTCATCTGTCGCAGGAACATTAACACCGCTAATACGAACAGAACGGTAGCATATCCAAGCACCCACCAAAGATGTGGAAAAACCCCTGAAAAGTCTCCTGCAAGTATAGCACGTTCCATCTCTACTGAATGAACAAACGGAAGTGCATATGCGATCTTCTTAAAAGCACCTCCTACAAGATCAAGATCAAACCAAATGCCGGACAGCCACGCCGAAAGGTTGGTTAGTAACGCACCACAGATACCCCCTACCTGCTTGTAGCTCAGTACACTTCCGCAAAGGAGTCCCATTGCAATGTAGAGGATCGAAACAGGAATGATACATACCACCGCATATAGAATATTTATTGTAATATCCAATCCGAGAACGATTGCCGCAATATAGCAGATAACGCATTGAGAGACCGAAATCGGAATAATGGGCAACGTGTAACCAAGAATGAAATCCAGAGGGGTCAATGGCGTTGTATACAAACGTTGCAATAGCGAACTACCTCTGTCTTTTGCAATAATGGTTGCCGAAAATAAAGTCATAAATGCCAAACCGAAAACCGTTATACCCGGAGTTAAATGCTGTATTTCAAACAACTTTACGGGGATATTTACTTGTATGGCGCTTAACAACAAAATCAAAACAAGGGGAAAGCCGAGTCCAAAGAAAAGTGTCAAGGGATCGCGTAATATTTCTTTCGTATTTCTGTTTGCAAAAGTGAGCATTCTCATCTTGCCACCCCCTTAACAATACGAATAAATGCTTGCTCGAAAGTATCCGTTCCTGCCGTTTCCTTAATCTTGTCAGCAGTATCACAAACAAGAAGCTTGCCGTCTTTCATAATAGCAATACGGTCAGACAAGGTTTCTGCTTCTTCCATATAGTGCGTTGTCAGAATAATGGTAACCTTCCCTTTAAGTGATTGTATCAAATCCCACAAATCACTTCTGGCAAGCACATCAAGACCAAGTGTAGGTTCATCAAGGAATAATATCTCCGGCTCGCTGATCAGTGCCATCGCAATACTCAGTCGGCGTTGCCAGCCTCCGGACAGTTTGCCTGCCTTTTTCTTGATAACAGATTCCAATCCGAGTAGTTTGGTCAACTCTGCAATTTTCGCATTTTGCTTGTCCTTTGTAAAACCGTGAACACCGCACATAAGTTCAAGATTTTCACGAACAGACAGTCCGGGTGCAACCGCAGTTTCCTGCGGTGAAACAGCAATCATTGATTTCACGGCAGCAGAATCGCTGCAAATACTTTTCCCGTTCAGAAATGCATCGCCGCTTGTGGGCTTCGTCAAACAGGACAACATTTTAATAGTGGTTGTTTTACCGGCGCCGTTTACACCGAGCAGAGAAAACAATTCGCCTTTTTTAACCTGCAAATTTAATTGGTCTACCGCAACTGTATCCTTATATCTTTTAGTTAGATTAGCAGTTCTTATGGCATACATACAATCTGTCCTTTCGGTAAATGTATTTACTGAATTATAGCATTTCAATTATGAAAAATCTTGTTTTTCATCTATTCGGTTCTATTTCATATGTAAGCGGTAATCCTGTTGGTACATTGTTAAGGCTACGTTTACGACACCTTATTGTCGTAGTTTCCAAGGACTGTTGACCTGCTCATTCGTCGTAAATCTGTCGTAAACCACATTTTTAAGCAATAATTTGGATAAACAAAAAGCCGAAAACGCCTTGAAATAGGCGTTTTCGGTTTAATATTACTCTGCAAGGGGTTTCATTGTGGGGAACAAGATGACTTCCCGGATGGTGTCGGTGCCGGTGAGGAGCATAACGCAACGGTCGATACCCATACCCATACCGCCGGTGGGCGGCATACCGTATTCCAGCGCATTGAGGAAGTCCTCGTCCAGCATTTCGGTCTCATCGTCGCCGCGCTCACGCTGCTCCACCTGCTTCATAAAGCGTGCTCTCTGGTCAATGGGGTCGTTCAGCTCGGAGTAGGCATTGGCCAGCTCGGAGTGGCAGACAAACAGCTCAAAACGCTCCGTCAGCCGGGGATCGGCAGGGCTGCGCTTGGTCAGCGGAGAAACCTCCACCGGATACATGGGGATAAAGGTAGGCTGG
>CALBJG010000057.1 GCA_937892865.1 uncultured Clostridia bacterium | reverse complement strand
TCCAACGGCGCTCTTTACGTGACGGATGACGTACCATATACGCCGAATGAATTGTCTCCCGTTTTGCGTGAGTCTGTGGATGATGTTCTAAAGGCATTATATCTCTTTGAAAAGTATTCTATGGTTCTGGTTTCGGACGAAGGAGTTATTACAATCAAGAACTGGGAAGAGTATCAGCAACCAGAAGAAACCGGTTTCTATGGTGAAGAATACAACGACGAATCGGAATATTCCGAAGAATCAGATGCCCAAAGGAAACGGGACGCAACGCGGAAAAGAGTTGCCGAATATCGGGCAAGAAAACGTGAGTGTAACGCAAGTGTAACGCGCTGTAACGCAGATGTAACGCCCGAAAGCGTTACAGACAGCGTTACAGACAGCGTTACATGTAACACGGGTGTAACGCATAATGTTTCCCTTCCCCCCATACCCCCTAACTCTTCAATATCCCCTATATATATAAATAATAATATATTACCACCGAGCAGAAACGGGGAAGAAGATAACGAAGATAAGAATAAGGGGTGTGGGGAAAAGGAGAAGAAGGAAGAACGTATTACAGAAATGTTTGTTGCCTTTTACGAAGCATACGGGAACAAGAAGGGAAGGAAAGCGGCAGAAAAGGCGTTTACGAAAATCCACCCGGACGAGGAACTGTTCAAGAAGATCATGGACGGGGTTGAACAGTACCACAAATCAAGGAACTGGAACGACGGTTATCGGAAGGAGCCAGCAACGTGGCTGAACGGGGAGTGCTGGAACGATGAATACGATAACGCACAGGAGGTGAGCGCAAACGGAAGATATTCAGGCAATCGTGGAAAGGATCATGAAGGCCCACGGACAGTCTACAACCTCAAGCCAAGATTCGTCGGACACAAGTACGACGAAAACGGAAACGACATCACAGACCTTTGATTATCCGAAGTACAAGTGCGAAAAGTGCCGGGATATGGGGCTGTGGGAACCGGAGCCGGGGGCCGGATGGGTTCCGTGCGAGTGCCAAAGGGTGAAAGAAGCGAATTGGAGGATCAAGAGGAGCGGCCTTGAAAGAGAGATCCAGAGCAAAACGTTCAAGAATTTCTCTGCCAAGAGCGAATGGCAAGAGAGGATGAAGAACACCGCGATTGCTTATGGCAAGGCGTACTTTGACGCAAAGGCGGCTGGTGAGAAACTTCCGTGGTTCTTCATTGCGGGACAGCCGGGATCTGGCAAGACGCATTTGTGTACGGCGCTGTGTGGGGCGCTTCTGAACCGAGGGGTTCCGGTCATCTACATGCAATGGGTGACGGAGAGCAGGAAACTTCGCGGATACGCCAATGATCCAGAAACATTTGATGGGCTTGCGGAACCGTTCGTGGATGTTGATGTTCTGTACATTGACGATCTGTTCAAGCAACAGGGGCATCGGGAAATCAGCGTATCCGATGCAGAAGCAAAGGTGCTGTTTGAAATCCTGAACCAGCGGTACATCCAGAACAAAGCGACGATCATCAGCACGGAATGGTATCTGGAGGATGAATTGATGCCAGTTGACGATGGAACGTTTTCGCGGGTGTATGAAAGGGCGAAGGGGTTCACGATTAGTATCGAACGGGGGACGAACATGAATTACAGAATCACCGGAGGTAGCAAGGATGCCTAAACGTTCAACAGAGTGGCACTTGCTGGAGAAGAACCCGAAGGATTTGCCAGACCCCGGAGAACGGGTTCAGATCTGCGTAGGGTATGCGCTTGTTGGGGAGGGATGGATCGACGCGCATAGGAAGTGGTTTCGATATTGTGACTTTGCGCCGATTGACGAGTACATGAGTGAAGACGTGGTTGCTTGGGCGTACCTCAATGAGCCGCCAAAGAAACCGAAAGATTAAAACAAAGAGAAAGGTGAGAAAGAGATTATGAAGTGTGGAGAGGTTTACTGGAATCTGTACCGGGACGCGATGGGCCGGGATCGGAAAGTGCCTGTACTGATTGTGAGCAACGATTTCTGGAATGGGACGAGCATGTATGTGACGGGTGTTCGGCTGGTTGCGTATGATACGAAGCCGTGTCCGCAGCATGTAAAGATTCCTGCGGCAGCTTTTACGGAAACGGAAATCCTTGCCGATTGCTATGCCCTGTGCGAGACGGTGAACAGCGTAAAGCAGACGAGCCTTGCTGGGCCTATCGGCGTGCTGGCATCGAACTACTACATGAACGCTGTGTGCGACGGGATCAAGGTTCAATGCGGGATGGAGCAAAACGCATGGCAGCAGCCGGAGCCGGTACACTATCCTGGGCATGTACTCATGGGGCAGGGAGAGTTCCACACTTATTCTCAGCCGCAGAACTGGATGGGGGCCGCGCTGACGGGGGAGAACAAGGGATGATTCTTGCTTACGATCCTGGCAACGAGTACACGGCATACTGTCTGATAGACGATGACCGAAGGCCGATTGAGTTTGGGAAGGTTCCGAACAAGGATGCTCTTGCCTATGTTTATCGCCACGCAGGGGACACAAAGATTGATGCTGTTGTCATCGAAATGGTAGCCAGCTACGGAATGGCTGTTGGGAAAAGCGTGTTCGACACTTGCGTGATGATCGGGCGATTGACGGAGGCGGCAGAGGCAAACTATTTCCCGGTTGATTACATTTACCGCATCGAGGAAAAGACAACGATCTGCCACGACAGTAAGGCGAAGGATACCAACATCAGGCAAGCGCTCATAGACCGCTTCGCACAGCATGACCTGAAAAGTGGGAAAGGCACAAAGAAGAACCCCGATTGGTTTTACGGGTTCGCTGCTGACACCTGGGCGGCATATGCCGTGGGTACAACCTGGCTGGACAAGAAGGAAAAGGGGAATTGAACATGAGAGGCATCATGATTATCCTGCTGTGCGCCCTCCCGGTAGCGGCAATCGGGTTCTTCGGCGGCATGTGTTATATGCGCTCCTGCTACCGTCAAATCCTGCGGCAGAACAGACAGCAGATCCGCTGGCATCAGCGGCATACGAAAATAATTGCAAAATCGGTTGCAAATTCGGCTTACATCGCCGGGTATAGGGATTTCCTCAACCGAAACGAGAAAACGGAAATTTGACCAATAAAACAAAGCAAAATACGATGTTTGGAGGAAAACAAAAAGGTGGAGACTGCTTGCGAGTACATGGATGACCGCGTTATGCGGGTAAGCACGGACGAAAAGAAGTGGAAAACCAGATTTCTGAAGTGGGCCGAGGAGTACCCGGAGGAGGTAGAGATCATTGCGAAGCCGGAAGAGAATGACGGATGCCTGTATCTGAAATGCCCTGCTTCGTGGCTGCGGATGCGGCCCCCGATCAAGAGGAACCTAACTGAAGAGCAGCGGCAAGCGATATCGGAGAGAATGCGAAAGACGAAAAGCGAAGAAGAAGAACGTGACGAAATCGAAGACGAAATGGAGGAAGAAGAAAATGAGTAAGTTCCATGTGGGAGATGTGGTTCGCGTTAAGAAAGGCTTGACTTTCAGGAAAACCGGGATCGCAAACATCGAGAAAGAATTTTGCGGGAAGTTCTTCAAAATCGACAATGCTTGGAGTGAAACCAATTTTGAACTGCAAGGAACCCGGAATTATGTTTTTCATGCCGACTGGCTTGAACCCGTGAAATCCAAGGTGCCGGATGCCAGCAAATTCAAAATCGTTATCGTAAACGACGGCAAAACCACGAACGCCGTCCTTTACAAGAGCGGGACAGCGGTTGGCAGGGCAGAGGCGATTTGCCATGAGGATGATGAGTTTGATGTAATGACCGGGGCCAAGATTGCGCTGGATCGCCTGATGGGAAAAGAGCCTGAGAAACCCTCTGAGTATCATCCTGGGCAACTCGTTCAGGTTCTGAAGGACAAAATGGGGCATGGGTTTGAGATTGGCAGTTGCGCCATGCTTCTGTGCAAGGAGGACAATGGAAACTGGAGGGCGCTTGGATTCTGCACGGATATTGCGGCAAGGGGGATTGAAACGATGTACATCAGCGAAGACGAGTTTGTGGCGATTGATTGAGAGGAGTGATGCTGGATGCCAGAGTGGGTGTGGATCTTGGCGGTTTTCCTTGCGCTGACGATGGGCTATGTAGCCGGGTTTTTCGCTGGCCTTTGGCGTGATTCTGATGACTATCCTTCCGAGAACGCATGGGTGAATGAGCGTAAGTATCTTGCGGATTGCAACAAAGAAATTGCCATGCGGAAGGTGGAACTGGACGCAGAGTGGGAAATGAAGGCCCTGGAACGCGGGATCTACGATAACATTCCGTTTGATCTACAGGAGGAAGACGATGGAGATCGAGAAACTTCGTAGGCTGTGGTATCTGTCCACCGTCCCTACGCATAGTCGGGAAAGCGTGACAGAACTTCACGAATTGGTGCGGGAAGCGTCACCGTGGCTGCTCCCTTCTGGTTTGGTCGGGCCGTGCAACGTGTGTGTGAATCAGAATGATTGCATTGAGCATAGCGAACTTGCGAAATGCTGCATTATGGCTTCGCCACGGTTCATTAACTTTGAATTGAGGATGAGTGACAATGAGCAATAAACAGCCGCATCGGCAACGCTGCCAGCCAAAAGTGTACACAGATAGCGATTTTCGGAAAGCGCTCCGGGAAGCATTGCTAAACATTGAGCGACACCACATGGAGGTATCTATCGGTTCGTTTGCGCTGGCCCTGCACCGGGTACTGCATCTGGACAGCGATAAGATTGCGGATGTGCTGGTAGCAACGAATGAATATAGCGTAAACGCGCTGTGCTTTGAAGAAGTGCGGAAGGAACTGCTGGAGGAAACCGGCTTGGACTTGGGAGACTATGCGGAAAGCGTAATCTGATTAAAAGAGAGGTAAGAAGCATGGAGATTCGTCAGGAAAAAATTACCCCGGAAATGGCGCAGGAATACTTGAAGTACAATACAGAGAATTACCGCAGTATCAACAGCGGTCGCGTGATCAGTTATAGCAACGATATGAAGTCTGGCAAGTGGCAGATGAATGGCGAGGCGATCAAATTCAGCGAGGACGGGAAACTGCTTGACGGTCAGCACCGTCTGCAAGCGATTGTCCGGGCCGGGATTCCCGTGGAAATGCTGGTTGTGCGCGGCGTGAAGGACGATGTAAGCCTTTACGATATCGGGGCCACACGCTCCCTGGGGCAGATCGCCAAGGCGCGTGGGATCGCCGACAAGTGGTACACGCAGATGGTGGCTGTTGCATCGTTCATTGTGAACAACGGCGATGTAAACCACCAGTATTCCGGGAAGGCGGCTGTGCTGGACTATGCCGAGAAAAACGCTGACGAACTCACCAAGGCCGTCAGGATCACGACGCTTGGCGGCGGCAACGGTTTCTGCAAAAAGGCCGCGATTATCGCAGCCACCTACTGCCTGATGCGTGACGGCTACGATGCCGGAGAGATCGGGGATTTCTACCGCATCGTAAACAGCGGTATCCCCCAGGGGCATTATGAAGCCAGCGCGGCGTTTATTTTCCGCAATATGGTTCTTGTGAATCGGAGCCACAGCCCGGAGGAACGTAAACTGCTGTTCTCCTCGGCGATCAGCGCGTACAAGGATTTCTCCGAGGGGAAAGTACGGCAGCTGAAATACAAGTTCAGCATGGATTCTATGGAACTGCTGCACCGGATTCGGTTGCAGGATGGGCTGACGAGCAAATAATTCGGAGGAAGAACGAGCCTTTCCATTTGCCCCCTCACTCTCCGTGAAGCGAACGCTTATGTGGCTATCCACCATCGGCATAACAAGCCGGTGGTGGGCCACAGATTCAGTATCGGAGTTACAGATGCGGGTGGGGTATTGCACGGGGTTGCTATCGTAGGCCATCCCGTGGCGCGTAGACTGGATGACGGGTTGACCGTTGAGATATACAGGGTTTGCACGGACGGCACTTACAATGCGTGTTCCATCCTCTACGGTGCGTGTGCCAGAATAGCCCGTGAAATGGGGTATAAACGCATTGTCACATATACGCTGGTTAGCGAACCAGGAACCAGCCTGAAAGCAAGCGGGTTTACGAATTGCGGCGAAGCTGGAGGCACGAATTGGGACGTACCAAGCAGACCGAGAGATGTAATGCAAGTCACGCTATTCGGGTAAGAACGCAAGTACCCGGATGAGAAGAAGATCAGATGGGAGAAGAGGTTCAAATAAAATGGCAATACTATTTTCCTGCGACAAGTGCGGAAAGACTTTCGGCAAAAGCGATGAACTTCATTATTTTTCTTATTCCCCAGGGGGGAAACCATTGATTCTTATTGACGGGCAGAATGAACGGCGCATAGGAGGATTTGACAACGCTTCCTTGTGTGGCGATTGCGCATTAAAAATTCTTTCAAGTTACTTTGGTAAAGCAGTAAGGAAAGATTGGTGAGAGTAATCATGGTAAAAGGCACGATTGAATACGCAGACGGAACCAAAGAAAAAGTCAAGAAGAAAAGCTACGGCGAACTGGCAGACTACTACGAAAAGCAGCGTGAACACGGGGCAATCGGGTTTTGCGCGAAGTGCGTAGAGGACGATTCAAAAATGTATTCAAGGGAGTACAAAAATGAGCGTGATCATTGATACAAAGCGTATTCCATACGATACGCTGATGCCAGACAAGAATATTACTGATTTCATTTCCTTCTGCCGGGAAGTAAAAAGCCGTTACGAAGGGAATGCACGCGAGACGAACGACAAGGAGGAAGAACTACAAGACCTGATGCACTATGCGGAATTGCACGGCGATCTGGACTGTAAAGGCGGTTACGCGCTTTACAAGAAGATTCGGGAAACACGAAGGGAACGCCGTAAATGCAAGAGTGAAAACGAACTGCTTCTCCCGGTCTATAACTGGATCGCCGCTAACGATACTGCTCTGAACAGGCTTGCGGAGGCGCTTGGAAACGTGCGCAAAGCGGCTGAGTTGATCGACAACAAAAAGTACATGGCGAGAACGGACGTGCTGGAGGGCTAAAAATGGATGGTCTGAGGGAAAAGGTGATCAAGGGGCTGGAGTGGTGTAGTGCAACGATCAAAGGTTGTGATCCTTGCCCTACCGAATGCCCGTATTATGGAGAGTGCTTGGGAGGGGACAACGGAGTAATCTTCGACTTGTTGAAGGATGCCCTCTCCCTGCTGAAAGCGCAGGATGTTCCCGATACAAATGTCGGGAAGTGGGTGAGCGTAAATGAGCGGATGCCGGAAGAACACGATACCTTCTTTGCCAAATTGAAGGGAACAGACAAGTGGAAGCCCGGACTGTTTGAGAAAATGAGCGACGATGTACGGTGTGTTGTTTTGTGGCCTGACGGTACGCGGCGCGTGCATCACAGTTACACGGTAGATGGTCGGTGGGCCGTGGAGACGGTTCCACCAGAAGGACGGAAAGTGACGCATTGGATGGAGAACCCGGAATTGCCGAAGGAGGAAGCATGAAGGTTCCAAACCACATCAAGCGGATAGCTATGCGAAGAGCGTGGCACGCCGAACAATTCATGAAATGCGATTGGCTCATTGTGGATTGGATGGAGAAAAAAGGGATTAACGTGAGCGATCCGCAGTTTTCGGAACACATATTAACTGGCGCTGAATCGCTGTGCAACCCATATTCGAGCGCAGCCGAACTGGAGTACATGATTGCGCATTACGAACCGAAGGAGGAATCGTGATGGCTGAGTTAAAGAGCCTTGATGATGCAATCAAAAGCGGCGTTGAAAAAGCGCTGAACAAGCCCATACTGGAAGGAAAATCGGTTCTTGAGTGGGCGAAGATCGGGATGGATTTAGACCGGGTGAAGGTGGTACGCTGCCGGGATTGTAAACACAGGCCAATAAAAAAAGAACCGTATGACAGCGGATTTGATTTGGTTTTCCCGGACGGTATATGCCCACTCCAAGTAGACGATGAATGGTATTCGCGGATGCCTGACGATGATTGGTACTGCGCTGACGGGGAGAGAAAATAAATGGATCAAAAAAAGGTTGAGTTCATCGAATCGTATATCAAGGTGGGAAACGGCGATTACAAATGGGACGATAACCACGGGGAATTGATTCGATGCAAAGACTGTAAGTTTAGGTGGGATTCGCTTAATTGCAAAATGTATTCCGAAGGAATGAAAACGGGTGACGATTGGTTTTGCGCTGGCGGGGAAAGGGAGGAATGAAGCGTGAAGCGCAATGACGTTTGCCCTTCGTGCGGTACGCAACTGCGGTGGGAACCGCCGGATATTATGAGCGCCGCCAAGTGGGTATGCCCAAGATGTAAATACAAGCGTTATGAGGGTGCGGAAACAAACCCTTGGAAAGCATTCAGGAGGAAGAGGAAACGTGAAGAGAAGCGAACTGCGGAATAAGATTGACAACGCCATTGACGATGTTGAGGAGAGCGTTGCTGGCATCTTGGCAGATTTGGAAGAGATTGAGGATAAGGCAACATGGGACGTGGAAGCGCTTTCCGAGGATGACATCGCAGAATTGCAGACCGCTGTCATCGAAGCCATTAAGGGATTGAAGGAACTGAAAGAAGCGCTGTATTGAGGGAGGAATGACGATGGAAGCACCATTGTGGTTTATAGTAGGAGCGCTGCTCTTCATCGGGTTTGCGCTGTGGGCGAAGGAGGAATGACGATGTACGATGCACCGATGTTTTCACCGCAAGGTTGGCAATGCCCGGTCTGCAAGCGCGTGTATTCTCCCAATACAACGATGTGCTTATACTGTGGGAATACGGATACGTTTACAACCGCAACGCTCTGGGCTGGCGATACGCTTGAAACTATGAAGCAACCGACAACGGGCGATAAATGCTCCTGCTGGCATGAAAATGATTACGGACTGGAACGATGTTGGGGGACGAAGGAACGTGATGTCTGCGATTGCGGCGGGGATAAAAGAAAATGCAATTTCAATCTGTACCCAGAGAAAGGAACGTGAGTGGAAAGTTGCCGGACATTGCAATCTTTATGGATGGATGTATGAACAGATTATCGGAGCTATTGAACCGCTGAGGGAGGGTTGAACCGTGCTTGAAGTATTGCAATTTATCTTTCAAGATTTTTGGCACTTCGCTGGGACGTGGGTGCTTCTGATGGCTATATGCCCGTGGAACAATATCAGGATGGTTTCCAAAGGGAAAGACAAGGAGGGCTGAGCATGGATAATGTAAACCATCCGTCGCACTATGCGTACAAGTCTATTGAAGTGATCGACTACATCCGGGACACGCTCCCGCAGGATAGA
>CALBJG010000056.1 GCA_937892865.1 uncultured Clostridia bacterium | reverse complement strand
TTTGAAGTACTGGTCGGCACGATCATCAACCATCTGTTTTTTGATGGTAAGGTCAGCCAGCCGGAAATCGCTATGATCGGTCAGTATGCGGAGAACATTTTCTTCGGCAAGCCTTGCGGCTTGATGGATCAAACCGCATCTGCTGTGGGCGGTATGGTGACCATTGATTTTGCTGACAAGGATCATCCGGTCATCGAGCCGGTGAACTTTGATTTTGCCGCCTGCGGCCACGCGCTGTGCATCATCGACAGCCGGGCAAGTCACGCAGACCTCACCGACGAATATGCCGCTATCACCATCGAATTGAAAGAGATCTGCAACCACTTTGGAAAAGATGTTCTCCGGGAGATTCCGGAAGAAGATTTCTTTGCCTCATTGCCTGCGCTGCGAGAAAAATGCGGCGACCGGGCTGTGATGCGCGCGATCCACTTCTATCAGGAAAATACCCGTGTGGTAAAGCAGGTTGAAGCCTTAAGAAACAATGATTTTGATGCGTATCTGAAACTTATGAAAGAAAGCGGCTTCTCCTCTTATATGTACTTACAGAATGTGATTCCCGCCGGTTACAAAGAACATCAGGATATGGCTGTTTCTCTTGCGCTGTGTGAACGCTATTTAGGCGGACGGGGCGGCTACCGCGTACACGGCGGCGGTTTTGCCGGTACGGTGCAGGCTTTCGTACCTTTTGATATTTTGGACTCTTTCCGCAAGGGTATCGATGATGTGCTGGGTGAAGGTGCTTGCCATGTGCTTTCTATTCGTCCTCAAGGCGGTGTTGTGGCAGTACCGGAGGTATCAGAATGAAGATAGAAACCTATATTGATTCTCTCATTTCCTATGCAATGAACAAAGGTTTGGCTTTACCGGAAGATCATACGGTGCTGACAAACCGGATCCTGGAAATTTTGCATCTTGACAGTTACGAACCCTCTGACGAGCCTCAAACAGAGGAACTGGAAGAAATCCTTGCCGGTCTTTTGGACTATGCTTGCGAAAAGGGTCTGTGCGAAGATAATGTAGTCGCCCGTGATCTGTTTGATACCAAACTGATGGGCGCTCTGACTCCCCTGCCCCGGGAAGTGATCGCCGCATTCCGCGCCCTTTATGAGAAGAGCCCGGAAGCCGCTACCGATTGGTATTACCGGTTCAGTTGCGACACGGATTACATTCGTCGCTATCGCATCGCTAAAGATATGCGCTGGAAATACGCCAGTGAATATGGTGACATTGACATAACCATCAATTTAAGCAAGCCGGAAAAGGATCCCAAAGCCATTGCTGCGGCTAAATTAGCCCCCCAATCCGGATATCCCAAGTGTTTGCTCTGTGTGGAGAATGAGGGCTATGCCGGCCGCATGAATCATCCTGCCCGGCAGAATCACCGCATTATCCCCATCCAAATGGCTGGTGGTGACTGGCGATTGCAGTATTCCCCTTATGTTTATTACAACGAACATTGCATTGTTTTCAATGCCCAGCACATCCCGATGAAAATCGACAAGTCTGCATTTGAAAAGTTGCTGGATTTCGTTACGGTGTTCCCCCACTACTTTGTCGGCTCCAATGCTGATCTGCCTATTGTCGGCGGATCGATCCTCAGCCACGAGCATTTCCAGGGCGGACATTACACCTTTGCGATGGAAACTGCGCCCATTGAAAAAGAAGTCGCCTTTAAAGGCTTCCAGGATATCCAGGCAGGCATTGTCAAATGGCCCATGAGTGTGATCCGTCTTACCGGAAATGACCCTCAGCGCCTTGCAGACCTGGCTGACAAGATCTTAATTGCATGGCGTAGTTACTCCGATCCGTCTTCCACGATTTATGCGCAGACCGACGGAGAGCCTCATAACACCATTACACCTATCGCCCGACGCCGTGGTGATGCCTATGAACTGGATCTGGTGCTTCGTTGCAACATTACAAACGAAGAACATCCTCTGGGCGTATTCCACCCCCACGCAGACAAACATCACATCAAAAAGGAAAACATCGGCTTGATCGAGGTTATGGGTCTTGCTGTGCTTCCCAGCCGCTTAAAAGGCGAACTGTATGCTTTAAAGGATGCGATCCTGGAAGATGCAGACTTAACTGCTGACCCGGTTCTGGAAAAACACGCCGATTGGGTAAAGGATCTGAAGAATACCTACACCTTTACAGAAGAAAATACGCTGGATATTCTGATGCAGGAAACCGGCAAGGTCTTCTCCCAGGTTTTGGAAGATGCAGGTGTATACAAATGCACCCCAGACGGCAGATCTGCCTTTATGAAGTTTATTAATGCTGTGAATGCATAAAAATAAGAGGTAAGCAATCGCTTACCTCTTTATTTTTTATTGATTCAAGAAACGGGAAAGGAAGTCTTTTGTCGCCTGGTTCTGGGGATTGCCGAAAACCTCTTCAGGACTTCCCTGCTCGCAGATGACACCGTCGTTCATATACACCACGCGGTTGCTCACATCCCGGGCAAACGCCATTTCGTGGGTGACGACCAACATGGTCATACCCTCGTGAGCAAGGCTCTGCATAACAGCCAGAACCTCACCGACCATTTCCGGGTCAAGGGCAGATGTGGGCTCATCAAACAAAAGCACTTCGGGATTCATTGCCAAGGCTCTTGCAATCGCCACACGCTGTTTCTGGCCACCGGAAATCTGCGCAGGATGTGCATTTTGATATGGCAGCATACCTACCCGTTCCAAATAGTATCTGGCGTTCTTTTCTGCTTCTTCCTTACTTCTGCGAAGCACTTTGATTTGGGGCAATGTGCAGTTTTGCAGAACAGTCAAGTTATTGTACAAATTGAACTGCTGGAATACCATACCCACGGAAGCGCGGTACTGGTACAGAGAGTCGATCTCTGTTTGGATGTTCTTACCGTGCCACAGTATCTCACCGGATGTGGGGGTTTCCAACAAGTTAACACAGCGCAACATCGTACTTTTTCCGGAACCGGAAGAACCAATGATCGCCACAACCTCTCCGGCGTTGACTTCCAGGTCAATGCCCTTAAGTACATCCACCTTACCGAAACTCTTGCAAAGGCCCTTTAATTGAATAACGGGATTATTATCAGTCATTGGGCACCTCCGGTTGTTTGACGACACGAATCTCCGCCTTGGGATCTGATTGAGATCCGCAAATAACAAAACTATCCGTAATCTGGAGTTTTTTCTCAATCAGACGGAGAAGTCTCGTAATGGAGAATGTCAAAATAAAGTAGATGACGCAGACCACAAGATAGGTCTGGAATGTTTGGAAGGTCTGACGCTTGATGATGCCGGCAAAGTAATAAAGTTCTGTAACTCCAATTACATTCAGAACGGAAGTATCCTTAATGTTGATCACAAACTCGTTTGCCACAGAAGGCAGAATATTCCGCAAGACCTGAGGTAGAATGATGTGGAGCATTGCCTGCCAATGGGTCATACCCACAGCCGCCGCACCCTCAAACTGACCTTTGTCAATGGAAATGATACCGCCACGGACGATCTCGGCCATATAAGCGCCGGTATTGATAGAAACGATCAAAATACCGGAGGGAATAAGCGGCAGTGTAGATCCACCGGAAGCAAAAGCAAATCCCCAGTAAATGACCATAGCCTGCACCATCATAGGCGTGCCTCTGAACACCTCAACATAGACGGCAATGATGCCGTTTATAACCTTCTGCAGAAAGCAAACAACCGGATTCTTGGACATAGGACAAGTGCGGAGCACACCTGTGGCCAAGCCGATCAAAAGGCCTGCCACCGTACCGACCAAGGCAATAAGCATTGTGTAGCCAATACCCCGGAGGAGAAACGGATAGTGTTCTGTTAAAATAGAAAGGGCATCCTGAAAAAATTCAATCATAATAAATTACTTCTTCTTGTAAATTACCACCAGGTTGGAGGAGTAGTAAACATCGGTAAAGTCGATCTGTTCTTCACGCTCTGCGGTGGGGCTCATTCCTGCGATGATTGCATCAACAGTGCCTGCATCCAAAGCAGGGATCAGGCCGTCCCATTCAATTGCGTAAATTTCCAGAGCCATCCCCAGCTTGTTGGCAATGTACTGGGCGATCTGAACATCGTAACCGTTGGCATACAGACCGTCCTTGCCTTCACCGCTGATCTCAACAGCGCCCAAAGAGGCAGAACCGGTGTCAGTCCAGTTGAAAGGCGCATAAGCGCATTCCATAGCGACCTTCAGTGTGCCAGTGGGGTTTGCAGGTGCTTCACTCTTCAGAACCAGTTCGGTAACTTCCTTGCCTGCAGAGATCTGAACCATCTGCTCCATCAGTTTGCTACGGGTCTCAGCAGAAATACCTGCCAGGATATCATTGATCTTGGTACGCAGTTCATTACCGGTCTTCAAACCAACAGCAATACCGGTATCTGCATCGGTTGCGGTAAAACCGGTGTCGTTATTCACGAAAGCAAGGTAGCCCAGGCTGTCATCAGACAAACAAGCCTCAATAGCGGTGGGTTCCTCCGCGATGTAACCATCGATAGTGCCGGCCTTCAGTGCATCCAGTAATGCAGGAAAATCAGCCAGGTCAGAAGCCTGAACGTTTTCGATCTGTGTCAATGCATCAGCGTGGAATGTGCCGGTCTGAGCAGCGATCTGGAGGGATATACCATCTGCCTGATCTCCGACCTGCACGGCAGGGAATTCGGCGCCCAGGGGCAGGCCGCCCAGATAGCTGAGC
>CALBJG010000055.1 GCA_937892865.1 uncultured Clostridia bacterium | reverse complement strand
CCTCCATTGCCGATCAGCGTTGTAATCAGACCTGCCGGGCCTACTGCAAAATCCCAAAATGATATTAGAGGCTGCGGTAGGCCCGGCTTTCTTTCTGCCATCGGGCCGGTGCGGGCGAAAAACCATGGACAAATGGTGGGGAACGCGGTATAATAACAATAATAATGCGCTTTCTGCGAAAAATATCCCGCCCAAAGCGTCAATTTGCATTTTCCCGCCCCCCGGCACCCTACAATTTGAATTATGAATGCAAAGGAACGATGACATGAAAACTGACAAGAAAACGCTGGCGCTGACTGCCGCCAAAGCCCGCCTCCTTGCCGTTCAGATGGTATATGAGGCCGCCTCCGGCCATCCCGGTGGTTCTCTGAGCTGTCTGGATGTTCTGACCGCTCTTTATTTCAACGAGATGAAGATCGATCCCGCAAATCCCCGTGATCCCGAGCGTGACCGCTTCGTCATGAGCAAGGGCCACTGCTCTCCCGCCGTCTATCCCACGCTGGCACTGCGCGGCTTCTTCCCCGTGGAAGAGCTGAAGATGTTCCGCCGCATCGACGGTCATATGTCCGGTCACGTGGAAATGAAGCACGTCCCCGGCGTGGATATGTCCACCGGTTCTCTGGGTCAGGGTATCTCTGTTGCCGTGGGTATGGCGCTTGCTGCCAAGCACACCGGCAAGGAAAACCGTGTTTATTCTCTGTTGGGTGACGGTGAGATCCAGGAAGGCCAGGTTTGGGAAGCATGTATGTCCGCTGCCCACTACAAACTGGACAACCTGTGCATCGTCGTGGACAATAACGACTTGCAGATCGACGGCCGCATTGGCGAAGTTATGAGTCCGTATCCCATCGTTGGCAAACTGGAAGCCTTTGGCTTTGATGTTCAGACTATCGACGGCCACGATTTCGATGCCATCGAGGCAGCATTCAACCACGCCCGTACCGTGAAGGGCAAGCCCAGCGCCATCGTCATCAAAACCACCAAGGGTAAGGATGTCTCCTATATGGAAGACAATGCCGGATGGCACGGCAAAGCCCCCAATGATGCAGAGTACGAGCAGGCAATGAACGAACTGAAAGCCAAATTGGCAGAAGTGGAGGCAATGTAATTATGGCAGATGTAAAGAAAGTTGCGACCCGTGACAGTTATGGCGCTGCTCTGGTCGAATTGGGCGAGAAGTACGATAATCTGGTCGTTCTGGATGCCGACCTGGCAGGCGCTACCAAGACCGGCGTTTTCAAGAAAGCCTTCCCCGAGCGTCATTTTGACTGCGGCATCGCCGAGGCCAATATGATGTGTATCGCTGCCGGTATGTCCACTATGGGCCTTGTTCCCTTTGCTTCCAGTTTTGCAATGTTTGCCGCTGGCCGCGCTTATGAGCAGGTCCGTAACTCCATCGGCTACCCCCATTTGAATGTGAAGATCGGCGGCACCCACGGCGGTATCTCCGTCGGTGAGGACGGCGCTTCCCACCAGTGCTGCGAGGACTTCGCTCTGATGCGTTCCATTCCCGGTATGACCGTGATCTGCCCCGCTGATGATGTGGAGGCAAGAGCCGCTGTCAAGGCCGCCTACGAGATGGAAGGTCCTGTTTACCTGCGGTTTGGCCGTTTGGCAATTCCCGTATTCCACGATGAAGATTACAAGTTTGAAATCGGCAAGGGTGAGATCCTCCGGGACGGCACTGATGTTGCCATCATCGCCAACGGTCTGATGACCTATGAAGCTATCCAGGCTGGTGAACTGCTGGCAGAGCAGGGCATCAACGCCATGATCATCAATATGGCGACCATTAAGCCCATCGATGAAGAACTGGTGATCGAGGCTGCCAAAAAGTGTGGCAAGATCGTTACCTGCGAAGAGCACTCCATCATCGGTGGTTTGGGCGAGGCAGTTTGTTCTGTCCTAAGCGAGAAGTGCCCCACCCCCGTCAAGCGCATCGGCGTGAATGACGAGTTCGGTCACTCCGGCCCCGCTGTGAATCTGCTGAAGCAGTTCGGTCTGTGCGCAGACAACATTGCCAAGGTGGCAAAGGAATTCATCGGCAAGTAAGAAAATAAAAAAAATACCGGAGCATTTGCTCCGGTATTTTTTTGTCTTAATCAAAGGCTAAAGTATCTGGCGGCATTATTATAACTGATGCCCTCTACGATCTTTTTGAGAGAGGAATCAATGTTGGGATACTCGCCGTTTTCCACCCAAGTACCGATCAGATCGCACAGAATTCTGCGGAAGTAGTCGTGACGGGCGTAACTTAAGAAAGAACGGGAGTCAGTGAGCATACCTACGAAATTGCCCAAAATACCCAAATTTGCCAGGGAGATCATCTGCTCCTGCATACCGGTCTTGGTGTCGTTAAACCACCAGGCAGAGCCGTGCTGGATCTTGCCGGGGATAGAATCATCCTGGAAGCAGCCCAGCAGTGTACCCAGTTGCTCGTTGTCCGCAGGATTCAGAGAGTACAGAATGGTCTTGGGGCACTCATCAGTTTCGGTCAGTTTGGACAGTAGTTGGGCGATGTTGCCGCCGCAAGTGTTTTGGGCGATGGCGTCAAAGCCGGTGTCAGGACCCATTTTCCGGAACATCTTCTCATTGTTGTTCCGGAGGCAGGAGTAGTGCAGCTGCATAGCAATATCCAAACGGCTGTATGCCTTGCCCAAACAGACAAGGATCTTGGTCTGATAGATCTCGGCCTCTTCCAGAGTGACAGTTTCACCGGCCATTGCTTTCTTAAATGCAGCGTCAGCCTGGGCATCTGTGCCTTCCCGGTAGGGGACATAGTCCAAACCGTGGTCGCTGGCCTTACAGCCCCGGGCAGCGAAGTATTCCAACCGCTGCACCAACGCGTCACATACATCCTGGGTGCTGTTCAGAGCGTCTTTGCCAACGCTTTTTGCCAATGCGCCGATATACTCCCGGAAACCACCTTTGGTGATGTTGATGGCCTTGTCCGGACGGTAAGAGGGACAGACCTTGCAGGGAGAAGTGGGGTCAGCGGCTAATTTTTCGTGCCATTGCAGATCGTCGATGGGGTCAT
>CALBJG010000054.1 GCA_937892865.1 uncultured Clostridia bacterium | reverse complement strand
GTAAGGGTCTGAAGAACTACAACATCACACCCAAGACCGGTATCGTTGCCGGTTGCTGTCTGGTTTCCGATACGGACGATGTTATGCTCATTGAAAACGGCGGCGTGATCATCCGTGTGCCTGCCGCTTCCATCAATGTTTATAAGCGTGATGTCCAGGGCGTTATCGTGATGCGTATCGAAGAGGGCAACAAACTGGTGTCTTTGGAGCGTGTGGAAGCCATCGCAGAAGAGGAGACCGGGGCGTGAAGACCGTAACACTGTATACGGACGGCGCTTGCTCCGGTAATCCCGGTCCCGGCGGTTGGGGCGCGATTCTGGAATATAACGGACGGGAAAAAGAACTTTCCGGCGGTGAGGATAACACCACCAACAATCGGATGGAACTGACCGCGGTGATCCGGGGTCTTTCCGCGCTGAAAGAATCCTGCATCGTAGAACTCTATTCCGATTCCAAATATGTCATAGACGGACTTTCCAAAGGTTGGGCGGTTTCCTGGCGGAAAAACGGCTGGAAAAAGGCGGATAAGAAGCCTGCTCTCAACCCGGACCTTTGGGGACAGTTACTGGACTTGGTGGAAAAACACCAGGTACGCTACCACTGGGTCAAAGGCCACGCAGAGAACCCTAAAAACAACCGTTGTGACGAACTTGCTGTTGCAGAAGCGGCGAAATGGAAAGAATAGATTCGCCTTTCGTGTCATTGCGAACCAGTGACAGATGTCACTGGTGTGGCAATCTGACAGAAGAAGGAGAAAAATATGCAATATTATGTGTATTTTCTTGCGAATAGCGATAACAAAGTTCTCTATGTTGGTATAACAAATAATCTGCGGCGGCGTATTTATGAACATAAAAACAGCCTGGACAAAAAGAGTTTCACATCCCGTTACCGGGTAAATAAATTGGTATATTATGAATATACCGGTGATGTGCGGGCGGCGATAGAGCGGGAAAAACAGATAAAAGGCTGGAACAGGGCGCGAAAAAATAAGTTGATCGAATCTAAAAATCCAGAGTGGAAAGATTTGTATGATTCTATACTTGAGTAAGGAGATTGCCACACCAGTGTGCGCACTGGTTCGCAATGACAACGAAAATGTACTTGTCGATTGGTAATGATATGGCGGTGCGGGAATCGTCTGTTATCGGTATTTTCGATATGGACAATACCACCACATCCAAGCGGACACGGGAATTTCTGGCAAAAGCGGAAAAAGAGGGCGGGGTGATCCCCTGCGATGATCTGCCAAAATCCTTTGTGCTTACCGCAGAATACGGTCTGAACAAGGTGCATTTAACATCGCTTTCTTCCGCTACACTGGAAAAACGAATGAAATAAGCGCAGAGGCCCTAAAACCGCCGACCGTCAAAAAGCAAAATAAATAAGTGAAAGGGAAAGAAATGTCATTGCGAGCCAGTGCGCACACTGGTGTGGCAATCTCAAGTATAATTTTAAAATTACTTGCAGGGGAGGGTCTTGACCCTCCCGCATTTTGACTTACCGCACAAATCGAACCTTACCGTACCTATGTACGCCGACAGGTTCGATTTGTTTGTCTCGACGGTTCTTTGACCTCTGCG
Source organism: uncultured Clostridia bacterium (assembly GCA_937892865.1). GTDB lineage: Bacteria > Bacillota > Clostridia > Oscillospirales > Oscillospiraceae > Faecousia. The sequence goes on along the minus strand of CALBJG010000054.1, from coordinate 6,702 downwards.
GTTTTTTGCAGCACAAAATCCTTCCCCGGGAATATCTTGGAATGAGCGGCAAAAACCGCTACAAATTTTCGGAGGTATTTGATTATGTGTAACAACGGTTGCTTTGGTGGGAATAACTGCTGGTGGATCATCATTCTGGTCCTTTTGTTCTGCTGCTGCGGTAACGGCGGCGGTAACTACGGCGGCAACGGCTGCAACGATAACTGCGGCTGCTGCTAATTGTATTTGACCGGGGGAAACCCCGGTCTTTTTTATATTGACGAAAAAGGAAATGAAATAGACCAAAAAGGAAATTGACATATCAAAAATATACTTTTATTATTATAGTAAAAGTACGCCAAAAAGGAGAACGAATGATGAAAAGATTCTTAAGTATTTTGCTGTGCGCGGTAATGCTTTTGGGCTTACTGCCTGCATTTCCTGTGGTGTCTGCTGCGGCAGATACGGTCATTCTGGAAGATACTTTCCAGGACTACGGCGCGGTGACAACGGTAAACACATCCTTAAAAGGATGGTCGGAATTTAACGCCCGTTGTCACAGCCTTGTGACGGATGGCAATAATACATATGCCAAACTGACCCGTGGTCTGACCTCCACCGGCGCTACAGAAAATTCCCCCCGTGCCAGAAAAAATGTTGCGGCGGTAGCCGGCGATATTTATATGATTCAGGCCGACGTGAAGGTGAGCGAAAAAGGCCTTTTGGGTATCTATGCCCGGGCTACCAGTACCCTTTCTCTTGTGCGCTTTGGCGGCAATATTCTGCTCAATGGCGCAAGCACCGGCTATAAGACAGTAAAGGATCAGTGGCTGACCTTCCAACTGTTCTTCAAGATGGCGGAAAACGGCGATAATATGGATATTTACCTGCGTATGTGGGGCGATGGCGTTATAAATAGCAACGGCGATGCGATTTCTGCCAGTGCGCCCGTTATGGTGAGCAAGACCATTACCAGCAATTTGAATCTCTCTGCCAATGCCACTACCTGGCTGTATTTCCAGGGCGCATTTTCCTCCGGTACAGAAAGTGACTATGCGGCGCTGGATAATGTGACCATAAAGAAAATCGGCGAAGAACTGACAGACCTTTCCACCTTGACTGTCAACGGCGAGGAAGTTCCCGGTTTTTCTCCCGATAAGACAACCTATGTTTTAGAGTTGGACTACGGCACTACGGAAGCCATCGTTGCGGCTACTGCCGGCACCGGCAAGACCGTTACCATTGATTGCTCCACCGTTACCGATTTCCCCCGGGGTGTCAATATCACCGTTACCAATGATACTTTGGGCATTTCCAAGACCTATACGGTGAATCTTTCCGTCAGTTCCACGGCGGATTTTGATCTGCTGCTTTCTGACGATTTTGAAAGTTACGGCACAGCGGAAAAAGTGACTAACTCCGTTAAGGGTTGGAGTCAGATTACGGCGGCCAGCCATTCCCTTGTGACCGACGGTACCACCCGGGCGCTGAAATTAGCCCTTGTGGGTACAGAAAAGTCTCCCCGTGCCAGAAAGAATATCACTGCCCAGGTGGGCGACACCATTCAGGTACAGGCAGATTTTAAACTCAGTGAAAACGGCTATATTGGTCTTTATCTACGTAACAACTCCAAGACGGAGTCGATTCACCTGCTGAAAAATACCGATGTGTTGATCAACGGCGCATTCACCGGCTATGAGATCGATCCCGAAAAGTGGTTTACCTGTAATACCCACGTAAAACTGGCGGCCAACGGCGGTTTGATGGAAATTTATATGTGTCTGTGGGGCGAGGGCGTTGTAGACAAAGAGGGCAATGCGGCTACCAGGGAAAATCCTGTGAAATTGAGCCGCACAGTTAACACTGTATTGGATTTGGAAAGCAATAGTACCCTTACCATTGATTTTATGGGTAACTTCTCCAAGGCTGACAGCACCGACTACGCTTTGGTTGACAATGTGGTAATGACCAAACTCCATAGCGATGTGGCAGGTCTTACCGGCCTGACCGTTAACGATATGGAAGTGGAATCGGTGGAAGGCACAGACAATCAGTTCTCCATTATGCTTCCTTACGGCACAGAAAAGGCCGTTATATTGGCAGAAGCCGGCTACGGCAGAACTGTAACCCTCAGCGAAGCCGTTGTGACCACATTCCCCACAGATGTAACTGTGACGGTAGAAAACGCCTCTGCCGGCGTGACCAAGACTTATATCGTATCTGTGGATGCCAAGCGCACCGAGAACCAAATGGAAGGCACTTTGATGCTGGTATACGGCGGCGCGAACGGTATTTTCACCATGTCTTACGACGATGGTCTGTATGAAACAGCAGCATACTTAGATCAGATCGGCGCGAAGTACGATGTTTACAGCAGCGCAATGATGATCCCTTCCAAACTCAGTGTTGCAGACCGGGCAAAGTGGCAGTTGCTCTTTGACCGTGGTTATGTTGAACCCCAAAACCACTCTATGACCCATCTGGTTTTACCCAATGACAGTTGGATCGAAGCCAACGACGGTCAGGGCGCAGAGAACAACACCCCTGAAAATTATCAGTATCAGATCGTAGATTCCAAGGATCTTTTGGAAGAATATTTCGGCAACGATATTATCTTCTTCGCTGCTTCCAACAATACCCTTTCCAGCGGCGCCTGGGAAGTGGTTAAGGATAGCCACTATGCGGCCCGTTTGGGCGCTTTGGGTGTCAACTCCCTTGACCCCACAGATGGCACTAACCCCGGCCAGTGGTACAACTTAAAGTGCGTTTGGTTCAGCAAGGATATGGAAGAGATCATTCTGCCCTATATCGATATTGCGGCAGAGCAAGGCGGCTGGTTTGTAGGCGGCTGCCACTCCATCGGCGATTTTGACCGCGCCGGCGATATTTCCCTTGAAGATGCAGAGCGGATCTTTACCTATGTTTCTGCTTATCAGGAAGAAAATAAACTGTGGGCAACCACGGTCTCCAATGCCATTAAGTATGTGCGTGAGCGGCAGAACAGCCGTTGCTATGTAGATTGGGTAGGCGGCAATGTGGTTGTAGAAGTGGTTTCCAACGGCGTGCTGGATAAGGAAATTTTCGACCACGCTTTGACCGTAAAGGCACAGATCCCCGCTGGCTGGAATCAGGTGAAATATACCTGCAACGGTGAAGAATTTGTAGCCGATGTCTTTGAAGAAGATGGCAAATACTGGGCATATATCAATGTTCTGCCCGATACCCGTGTTGTGGTACGGGATGCCCGGAACTACGATGTGCTGTTTACCGAGAATTTTGACGATCTGAACACCGGCCTGGGCGATACCTTTACTACCCGCGGCTGGAACACTGTTACCAACAACAGTTACCTCTCCTATAACGGCATCATCGGCGAGAAGGATATTCAGTACACCGGCGCAGGCGCAGGCGATTACTATCCCAGAGCCAACGCCATTACCGAAGCAAAAGTTGGCGATACCTATGTGATCACCGGCGATGTGATGCGGGGCGCTGGGGCTACCGCTTATGTGTATCTTTACAATGCAGTGGAAAGTGTCAGCCACACATTGTTCTACATTAACGACAATGGTGTGTATTTTGCAGACAGCAAGATGGCCTGTACCGCTGTGAACGACCAGTGGATCCACTATGAAATTTCTCTGGAGTTAGGCGAAAACGGAGAGGTTTGCAATGCAACTGTTGTGCTTTATGGCGGCGTGAAGGATGCTTCCGGCAACCCTATCACTTCCTCTAACCCCTTTACTTTCAGCAAAAATGTCACTATGAAGGCCTATGACATTACAGAAAACGGCGCGCTGCGTATTAGTTTTGCAAGTAAAGTCAATGCTACCACCAGTTATACCCGTTGGGATAATATGGCGCTGGGTACAGTGAAAAACGATGCTGTGGCGCTCAATGATCTGAAGATCAACGGCGAAAGTGTAGAGAATTTTTACAATACCATCACCCAATACGATGTAAAACTGAATGCTGCGGCGACCATCACCGCTACCGCGCCCGAGGGCTGCGCCGTGGTCATCGATAAAGAAACCGTAGAGCAGTACCCCGCAACGGTGAAAGTTACTGTTACCAAGGGTACGGTCAGCAAGGTTTACACCTTGAATCTGACGAAAAAACTCTCCGGCGAAATGGACTCCGAAATTCTGCCGGTTTACGGCGGCGCGAACAGCATTGTGAGTATGACCTTTGACGACGGTTACTACGATAGCCTGGAGATTTTGGAGCAGTTGCTGGCAACATATGATCTGCAGGCCAGCGCGATGATGATCGCCCAGCGGATCACAGACGAAAACGCCCAGCAGTTTAAGGATCTGTTCGCTTTGGGTCACATTGAGCCCCAAAACCACTCTATGACCCATCTGAATTTGAAAGAAAACGACACCCAGGACAATTATCAGACAGAGATCCTGGATTCCAAGACCCGTTTGGAAAATTATTTTGGCAATGACATTCTTGCTTATGCCGCCGCTTACAATGTGCTGTCCGATGGCGCTTGGGAGACGGTAATGGACAGCCACTATGCTGCCCGGCTGGGCGCATTCGGTATCAACTCTTTGGATCCTGCCAATACCAAAGAAGCAGGCGGTTGGTACAACCTATACAACATTCCCTTCAAAAAGTCCGTCAGCGATCAGGTTTCTTACCTGACCAAGCATCTGAATGATGTGGCAGAAAACGGCGGCTGGCTGTTGACAATGTGCCATGGTGTTGGCGCAGGCACCAACAGCGAGATCACCGAGGAAAACGCAAACGCCTTCTTCCAGCGGATCGCGGATCTGGAAGCAGCCGGTAAGGTTTGGAATGCCACATTGGGCGATGCTACCAAGTATCTGCGGCAGTATCAAAACTACACCGCCCATACCCAGTGGATCAGCGGCGATGTATATGTCACTTTGGAGAATACCGGCATCGTCCTTCCCGAGGATGTATTTGACCATCCCATGACCGTAAAAGCCCAGGTGCCGGACACCTGGACCCAGGCAGACTTGGGCAACAACCAGAAACTGGACATCTTTGAAGAAAACGGAAAGCGTTATGTGTATGTGGATGTGACCCCCGGCAAGGAAGTCCGTCTGACAGACAGCGCAGACCTGGACACTTATGCAGAAGAACTGAAGTTCAGCGGCGCCAACGTGACGCTCCAGAGCGATATGTCCGTAAGTTTCAAGGCAAATGCGGCGCTTTTTGCAGAGGGCGGCTACACCCAGCCCTATGCAGAGTTTGTGATGAACGGCGCTGTCGTGCAGGTGGATACCTACACCGTAGTTGGCGACAATTATTTCTTTACATTCAAGAATATTGCTCCGGATAAAGCGGGAGACACCATTTACGCAACCTTGCATGCGACCAAAGACGGCGTGGCATATCAGGGCAAGACCAGTGCCTATTCCGTTTCCCAGTATTGCTACAATATGCTCGCTAAGTGCGCAGATGACAGTTACGCAGAGTTCCGGACATTGCTGGTAGACTTGCTGAACTATGCTTCTGTTTCCCAGCAGTACACCGGTCATAATACAGATGCTCTTGCAAATAAAGATCTTACCCAGACCCAGAAAACCTGGGGTACGCAGACAAGCCGCACTTACGAAAGCGTGCAAAACAGCAAGTATGCGGTCATCGATAACCCCTCTGTTTCCTGGACCGGCGGCGGTCTGCTGCTCACTGACGCGGTGGTAATGCGTTTCAAGTTTACCGCGGACACATTGGACGGCTTAAGTTTCAAGATCGAAAGCGGCGGCAGAGTATGGACGGTCACCGATGTGAGCGTTGAAAGCGGCCTTAACTACATCTACTTCAACGGTCTGAACGCCGGACAGATGAGCAACGATGTGTTCGTAACCGCCTACCGTAACGGTGTAGCGGTCAGTAACACCATTCGCTACAGCATTGAGTCCTATGCGGCAAAGAATATCAATGCCACCACACCGGAATATTTAGGCGAATTGGTGGATGCAATGATGCGCTACGGCGATGCCGCTTACGCATTTGCGAACTAATTAACAGAAAGACCCGTCAAAAGACGGGTCTTTCTATATCTTGTGGCAGAGAGAAAAAGACACCACAATTTTGGAAAAATTTATAGAGAAAACCCCGGAAAATGCCGGAAAAATCCTTGACAATGATAATAAAACCTTATATAATACACTGGTCTGCGAATGCGGACATATCCTTGCTCCCGGCGCGACCGGGGGCCAAAAGTCCAAAAGGAGGTGCAATCATTATGGCAAAGATCACTGGTAAGTACGAGGCTCTGTATATCCTGGATGCTACTCTGGGTGAAGAGGGCACCGCCGCACTTGTGAACAAGTTCAAGGCAATGGTGGAGGCGGAGGGCACTCTGCTGAGCGTTGACGAATGGGGCAAGCGCCGCTTGGCCTACCTCATCAACGACATGGCTGAAGGCTACTACGTCCTGATGACCTTCGAGTCCAAGCCCGAGTTCCCTGCGGAGCTGGAGCGTGTGATGAAGATCACCGACGGCGTTATGCGCTGCCTGACCACCGCTGTGGAGGAGTAATGCTATGCTCAACCACATTGTAATTATGGGTCGTCTGACCCGTGACCCCGAGCTTCGCCGCACCGGCACCGGTGTTGCTGTCGCCAGCTTTACTGTGGCTGTTGACCGTGACTTCGGCAAGAACGAGAACGGCGAAAAGGAAACCGACTTCATCGACTGTGTCGCTTGGCGTCAGACCGGAGAGTTCGTCTCCAAGTATTTCA
>CALBJG010000053.1 GCA_937892865.1 uncultured Clostridia bacterium | reverse complement strand
ATGGAAGAGGTGATCGTGGGCGTTGTGGGTACCCTGCAGTTTGATGTGTTCCAGTATCGCATGAAAAATGAGTACGGTGTGGATCTGCGGATGGAAAGCCTGCCTTATGAAGAGATCCGCCTGATCGATGACTATCCCGGCGACCTGACCGATATGAATTTGGGCAGTGATGCAGAATTGCTGGAAGACTACCGGGGCAGAAACCTGCTGGTATTCTCCAGTTACTGGGCAATCGACTTTACCGTTAAGCGCAACCCCGGTCTCGTGCTGAAAGAGATCGTAGTTGAAGAAGGTTAAGTCGGCAGGGGCCAACAGCCAATTTCGCACTACCGCTGGGTGGTTATGGTTACACTATTGGGTACCGCCCGGTATCTATCTTGCGTCAGTCGAAATCACATTTTTCAAAATGACACATAAAAAGACCGCGACAGAGAAATCTGTCGCGGTTGTTTGTTGTCTGCTATGTCTACTATCAGATCACGCCCTGGCAGAGCATTGCCTCGGCAACTTTCTTGAAGCCGGCGATGTTGGCGCCTGCCACATAGTTGCCTTCCAGACCGCATTCTTTTGCGGCGGCATCCAGGTTCTTGAAGATGTTGACCATAATACCCTGCAAGGTAGTATCCACTTCTTCGAAACTCCAGCTTCTGCGCTCGGAGTTCTGGCACATTTCCAGACCGGAGGTAGCAACGCCGCCTGCGTTGGCAGCCTTGCCGGGGCAGAAGAGAACACCGTTTTCCTGGAAGTACTTGGTAGCCTCCAGAGAGGTGGGCATATTTGCGCCCTCTGCAACAGCGGTGACACCGTTAGCAACCAGCGCCTTGGCATCGTCGATGAGCAGTTCGTTCTGGGTAGCGCAGGGCAGCGCGATATCGCACTTAACGGTCCAAACGCCCTTGCCCTCGTGGTACTGGGCGTTGGGACGGGCCTTTGCGTACTCAGTCAGTCTTGCCCGCTTCACTTCCTTGACTTCCTTCAGGGTAGCCACATCGATGCCGTCGGGATCGTAGATCCAGCCGGTGGAATCGGAGCAGGTGACAGGCTTTGCGCCCAACTGCCAAGCCTTTTCAATGGCGTAGGTAGCCACATTGCCTGCGCCGGAAACGACCACGGTCTTGCCGGCAATGTCGATGTTGTTTGCTTTCAGCATTTCACGGGTCAGATACAGCAGACCGTAGCCGGTAGCCTGGGTACGGGCCAGAGAGCCGCCGTAACTTAAGCCCTTGCCGGTGAGGACACCGCCCTCGTAAGTGCCACGGATGCGGCGGTACATACCATACATATAGCCGATCTCGCGACCGCCAACGCCGATGTCACCGGCGGGAACGTCGGTGTCCGGTCCGATGTACTTGTAAAGTTCGGTCATAAAACTCTGGCAGAAACGCATGATCTCACGGTCGGACTTGCCCTTGGGGTCAAAGTCACAGCCGCCCTTGGCGCCGCCCATAGGCAGGCCGGTGAGGGCGTTCTTGAAGATCTGCTCAAAGCCCAGGAATTTCATAATGCTCAAGTTTACGGAAGGATGGAAACGGATACCGCCCTTGTAAGGACCGATAGAGCCGTTGTACTGAACACGGTAACCGGTGTTCACATGGGCCTGGCCGGCATCATCCACCCAGGGAACACGGAACATCACAACACGCTCCGGTACCAAAAGACGCTCCAGCAGAGCCTCCCGGCGGTAAACTTCTTCGTTCTTATCAATGATGGGGCGCAGAGAATTCAGCACCTCTTCCACAGCCTGGTGGAACTCCGGCTGACCGGGGTTGGTGGCAACGACCCAACTTTTGACGTCATCAATATAGGACATAAAAAAGCCTCCTTTAAAAAGATGGTTTCATTTTAGCAGATTCTTCCGGGGAATACAACTGTCTTTTGGAGAAAAACTCTCACAAAATGAAATTCTCCCGGCCGCATCTTTCATAGCATATTGAACAGAATGGTCTTTTTGCGCCTTTTTCTGCAAACTATGCAGGAAAAGACCTTTTTACTTGCCTGCAACGGACAAATTCTCTACTAATGTGCTGGGCGCGCCGAAGGTAGTCATATCCAGCGCCATAGGCAGGCAGGTGTTGTTTGCCACAGCGGTGATCTTTTTCAGCAGATCGTAGAAATTACCGGCTACGGTGAAGGATTTTACCGGGGTGGTCTTCTTGCCGTTTTCAATGAGAAAACCGGCGCTTTGCAGAGAGAAATCACCGCTGATGGGGTTCGCGCCTGCGTGCAGACCGCTTAAAGAATTGATATACACACCGTTTCCGGCTTTTTCAAGCAGCGCTTCCTCGGTCAGGTCACCGCCCTGGAGGTACATGGTAAAGGGGCGGGTACCCACAGAGGCGCTGTAGCCGGCTTTGGAGGCGTTGCCGGTGGTCTTTTTGCCTGCCTGGTTGGCAGTTTTCAGATTGTAAAGGAGCGTTTTCAATACGCCTTTTTCGATCACCGCTTTGCAGTAGGTGGGAGAGCCCTCTGCGTCAAAGTGGATGGGCATAGGATTGTCCTTGTGGAAAGGGTCGTCCATCAGTGTCACGGCTTCCGATGCGATGATCTGGTTTTCCTTGTTTGCCAGTTGGGAAAGACCTTTTTGAACGGCCTCTGCGGAGAAGACGGAGGAAAAGACCTGCAAAAGGGAAGACATCGCCTCCGGGTCAAAGACGACCGGGTAGACGCCCGTGGGCGCAACATCGCCGCCCAATTTGCCTTTGGCGGTGGCAACGGCTTTGCTTACCAGCGCATCGGCATCAATGGTATTCAGTTCAGCCAGTTTGATTTGGTGGTCGTTGACCTTTTCGCCCTTTTCTTCCACCAGCGCGCCTACTACAAGACCGGCGGCGTGGTTGCGGTAGTAAAGGTCCAAACCCTTGGAATTGCAGATGGCCAGTTCCATAGCTTCGGAAATGCCCTGCACACTGCAACCGTCAATGACCGCAGGGTCAGCATCGTAGAGTTTTTCCTGGGTAGCCAGAACAGTGCCGATCAGTTCCTGGGCAGAGGGCAGGGGGTAGGGGGAAAGGGACAGCGTTGCGTATTCCAACCCCCCGGCATTTAAAAACACCGGTTCTTCCGACTCCAAAACTTTCGCATTTTCATAGGCTTTTTCGACCAGGCTTTCTGCCTGCTCCGGGCTTAGATCTTCGGTAGAGGCGTAGCCCATTTTACCCTCTGCAATGCAGCGGAAGCAGACACCTCCATCCATACTGGCGCTGAAATTGTTGATCTCGTGACCGAATGCCCCGGCAGAAGTGGATTCTGCGGTCTGATAATAAAGTTCGTATTCGGTAAGACCTTTTTTGTCGGCGGCGTCAAAGACGGCCTTTTTGAAACTCTGAAAATCCATCTTATCTACCTCCTACTGTAATGGCGCTGACACGGATCATAGGCTGACCCACATTGGTGGGGATGGAACCACTGGAAGAGCCGCACATACCCTGACCCATTTCCAGATTTTTACCCACCATATCGATGTTCTGAATGATCTCGCTGCCCTTGCCCACAAGGCTTGCGCCCCGGACAGGCTCGCAGATCTTGCCGTTTCTTACGATGTAGCCCTCGTTGACAGCAAAGTTAAATTCACCGGTGACCGGGTTGACAGAACCGCCGCCCATTTCCTTGGCGTAAAGGCCGTATTCCATAGAGGCGATGATGTCTTCGTTGCTGTCCTCACCCGGAGCGATATAGGTGTTGGTCATACGGGATGTGGGAGCATAACCGTAACCCTGCCGGCGGCTGTTGCCGGTGGCGGCAAGACCCATACGCCGGGCGCCCATTTTGTCCACCATATAACTTTTTAAGACACCGTTTTCGATGAGCACATTTTTCCGGGATGGGGTGCCTTCGTCATCGATGTTTACAGAGCCCCAGGCGTTAGGAATGGTGCCGTCATCGATGGCGGTTACTTTGGGAGATGCAATGGTCTGACCCAGCATACCGGCAAACTGGCTTCTGCCGTAGGCAACGGAGGTCGCTTCCAAAGAGTGTCCGCAGGCTTCGTGGAAGATAACGCCGCCGAAGCCGTTGTCAATGGCAACGGGCATTACCCCTGCCGGGCAATAGCCTGCCCCAGCCATCACCACCGCCTGCTTGGCGGCGTGGATACCCACATCTTTGGGCTTCACGGTTTCGAACATCTCAAGACCCATCCGTCTGCCGGGGCGGCAGCCGCCGGTTTGGGTCTCGCTGCCGATCTGGGCGATGGCTTCGATCATCATCCGGGTGCGGATCTGCCGATCCTGGGCGTAAATGCCTTCGCTGGTGGCAATGAGGATGTTGTGATCCACATTCATCAGTGTGCCGGAAACCTGGGTGATGGCATCGCTGTATTCCCTGGCGGCAAAGTAGCCTTCTTTCAAAAGATCCACTTTTTGCCGGTTGGATGCCTCTGTGGGGCTGACTGTTACCGGGTGGATGTCCGTAAAGGTCATAGGTGTCAGGCGAATGTCCATTTGGGCTGTGCCTTCCCCCAATGCCTGGGCGGCCTGCGCCGCGCAACGAATGAGACCTGCCTCCGAGGTATCCACGGTGGAGGCGGTGACACTGCGGAGCCCCTTAAACACCCGGATACCTACGCCGTGGACGACAGAGTCCTTTATGGTATCTACTTTGGAATCGATCATATGGATGGCTTGGTTGACGGTGTTTTCCGCGTAGAGTTCCGCATAATCTGCGCCGGTGGCAGATGCCGCTTCCAAAACGCGGGTACAAAGTTCTTTTGTGAGCATAGGATCTCTCCTTTCGGAATTTTTGTTATTGTATCATTCACTGCCTGCCTTTGCAAGACGGGAGAAATTTGAATTTATTGTGAATTGCTTTACTTTTGCCGGGAAATAGGCTATAGTAGGGCAGAAGGATGTGAAAGAATGAAGCGTTTTATCACAAAAAAGACAGTATATATTTTGCTGATCGCGCTGTTGGCTTTGGTGTTTCTTGCCAGCGCGATGGAGCTCATTGAGTATTTTGCAGATTCCAACAAGTCAAAGAACACCTATGACGACCTGGAAAACCAGTTGATCACAACGCCCACATTGCCGGAGGAAACCGATCCGGAGAACGGACAGCCCATTACACCCACACTGCCCCCCAACGCAGATCCCTATGAACTGGTGGAGATCACCTTGCCCGACGGCTCTACCGATAAGGTTTTGCGGAAATATTCCAAGGTCTATCCCCAAAATACAGATATGGTCGGTTGGCTCACCATTCCCGATACAAAGGTCAGTTACCCGGTGATGCACACCCCCGATGACCCGGAGTACTACCTCCACCGGAACTTTAAGAAAGAGGAAGCCAAAGCAGGCTGTCTGTTTATGCAGTCCACCTGCGACGCTTTCGTTCCCTCGGACAATATCACCATTTACGGTCACAATATGCGTGACGGTTCTATGTTCCGGGTGCTGGAGCAGTACAAGGAAAAGAGTTTCTGGGAAACCCATAAGACCATCACCTTTGACACCATTTACGAGCATCATACATACGAAATTATGGCAGTGTTCCGCACCACGGCAACCATAGGCAAGGGCTTTGCTTACCACGCCTTTGACTTTGCCGCCGATGAGCAGGCCTATGAGAATTTCGTGATGAAATGCCACAACCGGGAACTGTACGAGACCGGCGTGACAGCCGAATACGGCGACAAACTGATCACCCTGTCCACCTGCGAATATTCCCAGGTGAACGGACGGCTGGTAGTGGTTGCCAAACGCGTTTCCTGATATCACAAAAAGTTGCCGCAGCCAAAATGACTGCGGCAACTTTTTTACCCCTTCGACAAATTCTTGTTTATCGCTCAGGCGAAAACAAGAATAGTGCACAGTTCACAGTGCATAGTGCATAGTAAATGTGTGGCCTGCAGCCACTATTTAAATCATTTTGCGAAGCAAAATACCTTAATTGTGCATTGTGCATTATGCATTGTGCCTTTCGAGCAACGGCCCGACAAACCGGAAATTGACAAAATGTTTAAGTTATGAGAAAATCACAAAAAAGAGAAAGGAGTGGCCCGGGTGAAAAAAGACGAGAAGAAAAAGGGTAAGGGTAGATTAAAGATTCTGAATCTGAAAAAACGAAACCTGAACGCCCAGTTGATCGCGGTGTTCTTTGCGGCGGTCTTGCTGCTGAGTTTGGGCCACTTTTTGCTGTACTCCCAGTTGTTCCGTACACTGGGGCAGGAAGAGGCGATCATCAGCGCCGAGCGTATGGAAAACGTGCAGATGAAACTGGCTTCCGTATTCGATCAAGGGGAGAAAGCCGCTCTGGAGATCCTCACATCTCCCAGTTTCCAGGCGCTGGCAGGGGTGAAAGTGAACGGTAACGACCTGCTGGAACTGGAACAGCAGGCGGAGGATATTTTGGAAGAAGTCAGCCACGCCGCCCGCTGGTGCGTCATTATGGAGGGGAGCAGCGAACTGATCACCACCAACGGCTGTTGCGAACCGGAGACATTTTTTGGCGGATTGTGTGTCAGTGAAGGATATACCTGGCAGTTCTGGCAGGACCGGTTTTACAACGCCCCGGGTATGTACTACTACACCGCCGCAGACTTTGCCTGCCGGGGTAAGGTGGGTAAGTATGAGAATCTGACACTGATGCCCATGTCCTACCAATCCTATTATGACCGGGAACTGATGGTGGTGCTGATGCTGGACATCGGCTCTATCTGCCGGGAGGATACCTACCTGGAAGAGGGGGCGTATTTCTTTTCCCAGGAGGGAGAACTGCTCTACACCACAGACGAAACCCCTTTGGTGACCCAAATGCCGGAGGGAGAGAAACTGACCGTAAAGGGCGAGGAATACACGATAAAACGCCACGATGTGGGCGGACCGGTGTGCGTAAAACTCCAAAAGTCCAGCGCTGCATCCAATTTGCTCCGGAATAACTTTATTCTGTGCCTGGTGGTTGCGCTGACGGCGCTGGCTGCCATTGCGGTGCTGGTGCCGACTATTATCAAAACACTGTTAAACCCCGTTGACAAGATGGTAAATCTGGTGCGTCAGCACGGTACGCCGGAAGCGCATACGGACTTGCACGGCGTCAGCCGGGAACTGGAACAGATCATTCAATCCCGGGAACAGCAGGCGGCGGACCTTGCCCGGAAGAACGCGGAACTTTCCGAGTATCGGCTCCACGCCCGGATCAAGAATGTGTATGTGGACCTGAACGCCCCGGAAGAGGCTGCGCAAGGGGATGGCTATCTTCTGTATATCCAGACCCAGTACCGGGACAAGGCGCTGGAGGAATTCACCATTCCCCGGGCAGAACTGGAAAACTGTTTGCAGGAGATGATGGGCTCTACCCTGGAAAAACTCTTTGCTTCCGTTGTGATCTTCCAGACGGAGCAGGGACGGTTCGCTGCCCGGGTGACATTGACCGAAGAACAGAAAAGCCCCAGAGAGGCACTGAAACGGTTTATGACACGGCTGGAGCAGGAATCGGAGTTTGCCACCTTTACAGTGGTGTACAGCCGGCGGCTGGGAGCGGAAACGGAGTTGGCGGCGGAATACGATGCTGTGCGCAGCGGCGCCCGGCTGGCAAAAGTGGACAGAGATTCCCAACTGCTGATGGCAGGGGGGAAGGACAAAACCGCATATATCTATCCCGAGAGCGAGCAGCAGCGGCTGGATGAACTGGTGCGAAGCCGGAAGATCCCCCAGGCGGCGGCGCTGACAGAACGGCTGCTGAAACAGAATGTGGATGTGGGTATCAGCCACGCCCAGATGGAGATCCTTTGTGTGGCAGTGGTCAACACCGTGGCATACGCCGCGGCGGTGTCCGAGGGCAGCCACAAGACCGCGGCGGCAAGTGTGGTGTATAATACTTTGGCCACCGCCTGCCAAACGGCGGAAGATTATATCAGAACAGTAGCGGAATATATCCGGACGATGGAACACGCGGAGCAGCCGGTCACAGCCGATGAAGAACAACTCCTTGGCAGGATCCGGCAGTACCTACGGGAGAATTATCACAAAGAATTCTCTGTGGAGGAAATGGCGGCGGCTTTGTGGGTGTCCCGGAGTTACTTGAGTTCCTATTATAAAAGTAAGACCGGCAATAATATTTCCGATGCCATTCAAAGTTACCGCATAGAAAAAGCAAAAGAACTTCTCCGGGATCCGGAGGTGAAGATCGGCGATGTGGGCGCGATGGTGGGTATTTCCAGTCCCAACACATTCCTGCGCCAGTTCCGCAAATATACGGATATGACCCCAAAAGAATATCGGCAAAGTCAAAAATAAGGAAGGCAAACGCCTTCCTTATTTTTATGGAGAATGGGGGCGAATCCGCAAATTCTTGTTTAACGCGCTGTTCGCAAAGCCTTCCCCTCAAGGGGAAGGTGGCAGCCCGTAAGGGCTGACGGATGAGGTGTAGCCCCAAAGGGGCGTATTGCGAGCATCTCCACCTCATCAGTCACCTGCGGTGACAGCTTCTCCTCAAGGAGAAGCCTCTATGTACGTCTAACCAACTGCCTGACGAACCGGAAATTACTTACCGCAAGAAAGATACCGGGCGGTATCGGGCAGGGTGTACAGAAAAGTGTTCCCAATATTGGCAATAGAGGGCGATTTATGTATAAGATGACAAAATGGGGGAAAGTTAACAATTTGACAGTTGCAAAAAATCAAAATGTTTGGTATGATGCAAGTGCGGCAATGCTCCGACGGGCCCTTTATGCGCATTTATATTGTATAATGTCCCGCCGGTACGCCAAGAAATTAAAAATCATTTTAGGAAAAGAGGAACACAACAATGATGAAGAAGATTATTGCGTTTGTCCTGGCTGCTGTTCTTTGCCTGAGCCTGGTCGGCCTGCTGGCTGGCTGCGGCGGCAAGAAGACCCTGGGCGGCAACAAGGGTAATGTTACTTCCGGTGAAGTCATCGACGGCACCAATCTGAAGTATGACGAAACCTTTGAACTGAACTACTGGTTGCCCGATAACACCGACCTTGAAATGGAAGGCGGTTACATGGACAACCTGATCGAGACCACCCTGAATATGAAACTCAACATCACTGAGTACGAAGCCCGTGACCAGTACGAGACTCTGGTCGCACAGCAGAAGATCCCCCAGTTGACCTTCGCCAACGCACAGATCTTCGGACCTGCTTACGGCTCTCTGGGCGCTTACATCGACTGGAACGACTATATCGACCAGCTGCCCAATGTCAAGAAGGTCCTGTCCGATCCCCGGTGGGTAAAGGATATTGAGAAGTACACCGAGGAAGACGGCTCTATGTATCACCTGCCCTGCCCCCAGACCGGTTACGCTTCCAATGTGGGCTGGCTGTACCGTAAGGACATCTTCGACAAGCACGGCATGACCTTCCCCACCAACCAGGAAGAACTGATGGCTACCCTGCGTAAACTGAAGCAACTCTATCCCAACAGTTATCCCTTCGTTCTCCGTGGCTTGAACGGCGCGAACCTGAGCGGCGTTTCCAATATGGTCGCTCCCTTCGGCGGCGGATACGCCGGCGAAGCCAGCTGGAACACCCTCTTTATGCTGAATATGGATGACTATTCCTACTATATGGGTCAGACCGACGATGCGATGCGTGAGTGCATGCAGTGGCTCCACGACCTGTATGAAGAAGGTCTGCTGCACCCCTCCTGCATTACCATGGACTCCGCACAGTGGACCGAGGCTTTCGCTTCCAACACTTCTTTCATCGGCTACGATAAGATGGACCGTATCGACATGCTGACCATGGGCGCTATCGACGCCAACCCCGAGTATGTTCTGACCGGCGCCCGCAACTTCCCCATGGGCACCAACGGTACCAACGTTTTCAGCAAGCCCAGCACCGGCTACTCCCTGCTGGTTTCCGGCCTGATCGAGGGCGAGGAACTGGAGAATGTTCTGAAATATGTTGACTGGCTGTACTCCGACGAGGGTATTGCGATGACTAACTGGGGCAAGGAAGGCGAGTCCTACGAAGTGCTGGCAGACGGCTCCTACGACTTCAAGGAAGACTTTACTTATGACGGCTCCGGCGTGGGCGTTGTTGGCTTCTGCGCATACCGTGACTTTGACATCTACCTGAAGAGCCAGGAGCAGCACGTTATCGACTCCATCTATGACATTGAAAAGGACTACGTCGACACGAGCAAGCAAGGCTTCCGTCTGGAGTACAACGATACCGAGCAGAGAGTTTTCGATACTTACTATCAGAAGGTCTATGACTTCTGTAATGCTAAGTTCCAGGACTTCATCCGTGGCGAACTGAACCCCGAGACCGATTGGGACTCTTATGTCAGCGAAGTCAACAGCCAGATCAAGCCGGAAGTTTATGACATCCACAACTCCGCTCTGGAGCGTTATCTGGAGAAGCACCCCGAGGATAAGTTGAACTGATTTTGATTTTTATGCCAGGTATGGGCCGCGCCCATACCTGGCGCCCTTACAAACTTACATAACTGATATATTTTTCTATCTGACAAAAGGAAGCCTTCGCATCCACGGCTCAAGTTTTTGGGTCTGAAAGGATAGCAAAGACTAAGCGTGGATGTCAGCGACTGCACCGGCGATCTTGCTGCCCGGTGGAGCGACCTTATACAGGGGATCGGTCACAGAAGATCCTCTGCTGTGACGACGATCATGCCGCAAAATGCGGCTTATCGATCCCTTTGGAAATAAAAATATGAGGAGGCTATCAAATTGGCTACTGCAAAATTGGCAGGCAAGCGTAAGGAAAGCATTTTCCACCGGTTCTGGAAGACAAGATTCCTGTTCTTGTTGTTCATCCCTGCGCTGCTGTACTACGTTCTGTTTAAATATGTCCCCATCTGGGGCCTGCGAATGGCGTTTTATAACTACAACCTGTTCCAGGGCTTCGATTCTCCTTTCGTAGGACTGGACAACTTCAAATTCGTTCTGGAAAACCCCGACTTCTGGCGTATTGCGGAAAACACCCTGGCTCTGGGTCTGCAGAACCTGGTGATCTACTTCCCCTTGAGCGTGTTCTTTGCGCTGATGCTGAATGAGATCCGCGGTATCCGCTTTAAGAAAGTCACCCAGACCATCAGTTATATGCCCCACTTCCTTTCCGTGGTCGTTGTCTGTTCTCTGATCAACACCTTGTTGGATCCTACCGGCGTTGTGAACAGCCTGCTGGTGAAATTCTTCGGCGGCAAGCCTATCTACTTCCTGCTGGAAGCAGAGTACTTCCGTCCCATCATGCTGATCTCCCACACCTGGCAGGGCTTGGGCTGGAGCACCATCGTGTTCCTGGCTGCCATCTCCAGTGTTGACCCCGCTCTGTACGAAGCAGCCCGTTTGGACGGCGCAGGCCGTTGGCGTCAGATCCTGTCTATCACGCTGCCCGCCATCGCCCCCACCGTTTCCACCATGCTGATCCTGCAGGTGGGTCACATTCTGGACTCCTCTATGGAAAAGGTTTTGCTGCTGCAGACCAACTCCACCAAGATTTACACCGCTCACACCCTGGGCACTTATGTGTATGACCTGGGCTTCGGCGCTACCACCTCTTACGGTCTGGCTACCACTGTTGGTCTTCTGACCAATATCGTCAATATGACTATGCTGCTGCTGGCTAACTGGGGTTCCAAGAAGCTGACAGACTCCGGCATTTTCTAAGAAAGGAGCAAGTGAATATGGCTACTGTTAATTCTGCTCCTGCAAAGGTGCGCATGAAAGCGCCCAAGAAAAAGGTCGCAAAGTATAACCGCTTTGGCGTATTTGATGTGGTCCTTTACATCGTTATGATCTTGTTTATGGCCTGCATCCTGGTGCCTTTTATCCATGTTATCTCTGTTTCTCTGTCTGATAACTACAACGTTACTGCCGGTAACGTGTTCCTGTACCCTATGGTGGGCAGCGATTCCAAACTGGGAATCACCTGGTCCAACTACGCCCAGATGCTCTCTGACGGCGCATTCGGCAGAGCATACCTGAACACCATCCTCTACACCGTTCTGGGTACATTCCTGTCCCTGATGACTACGGCTATGGCTGCTTACGCCCTGGCCCGCCGGAAGATGGTCGGTCACAATCTGTTCTCCATCATGGTCACCATTACCATGTTCTTCGGCGGCGGTTTGATCCCCACCACCTTGACTGTTTTGAATACTTATCAGATGGGCAACACCATTTGGTCTCAGATCATTCCCGGCTTGATCAGCACCTGGAACCTGATCATTATGCGTTCTTTCTTCGTGGCATATCCCAAGGAGATCATCGAGTCCGGTGAGATCGACGGTCTGCAGGAAGCCGGCGTCTTTATGCGCCTTGTCCTGCCCACCTCCAAGGCGGCTTTGGCTACCATCGGTCTTTACTATGCCGTTGCTTACTGGAATGCTTATATGCCCTCTTTGCTGTACTTGGACAGCCAGCACGCGGATATGCGTCCTGTTATGCACTTGCTGCAGACGATGATCAAGTCCGTTAACGGCGAAGATATGAACGGCGGTGCCGGTGAAGGTACCCATCTGGTTGGCGCTACCATCCGTTACTGCTCCATCATGATCGTTGTTACACCCATTATGTGTGTGTACCCCTTCATCCAGAAGTACTTCGTTAAGGGCGTCATGGTCGGCTCTGTTAAAGGTTAAGCCGGTATGCACCGGCGGGCAATTCGCACGAACACTGGGAAGTAGTTTTTTCTTCCATTATAAAGCCCGGTATCGGTATTGCTGTGGATTCGTGAAGAATTGATCCGGGATACACCGACACAAAAGAAATTCTCCTATCTAAACACAAAAGCGGCGACCTTGCGGTCGCCGCTTTTGGTTTATATGTTGTTATACATCAGGGCGGAAAAGCACGACCTCGTTTGGCGTACAATCCAGTGCTGCGCAGATCTTTTCCAGTGTGAGAAGTGTGATGTTTTTGCCCTTTTTCAGCGCATCCAGAGTTTTGTTATCAATGCCGGCCTTCAACAGACTGTACTGTGAAATGCCTTTTCTGCGCATTGTTTCCCACATTGGGGTATAGTCCAGCACAGTCCTCACCACCTTCCTTTTTATAGGAACATTATAGGCAAAAATATGTAATTTCAGTATTGTGGAAATATCCACAATATGCTATACTGTTTTTACCGTATTCGGAAAGGGTGGGGATTATGGACCAAGGGATCACGGACTTGTACCGGCTACCGAACATTGCAGAATATGAGGATCTGCATTTACTGACACTTTGGGAGAATTGCGCCCTATTAGAAAATCAACTGGAATCAGTAAAAGATCGTATGTCCGAGCCTGATCGGCAGGTGCTGGAATGCTATTTAGCAATGCGGGATGATCTGGAACACGAAACAGTGAAAGCAGCAATGCGTTGGAGTAGGCAGAATTATATGTAAAAAAGCGGCGACCTTACGGTCGCCGCTTTTATTGGTGGATATATTGCGATATAACCGACCTAAAGTGTCGGTTATATCGCGCGCTGTGCCTTATGGGCGCAGCGCCTCATACCTCGGAGAGCATACAAGTTTGTTCGTAGGCTTTCAGCATACGGTCTGCCAGGGTGGGAACGGTGATCTTATCCTCAAAATATGCCTTTTCTTCCTCGGGGAAGTTGGTGATGGTGACATTCTTGTAAATGTCCTCAATGAGTTTCACATGGGGCAGGGTGGTATTGACACCGCAGACGGGGAGCGTGCCGTTTTTGGCTGCCTCAATGCAATCGAATGTTTTCTTGGCTTCGCCGTGGGAAAGGGGATTCTGGTATTTCTTGGTGGCGTCGTCTTTGAATGTTGCCAGGTAGCCGCCCTCGTCGCTCTTGGTGATGGTGGCGTTTTCAAATTCAAAGCAGAAGGTGTAGGGAACACCTACATCCGCTGCGTGGGATGCGGCAAAATAAAGGGGGATTCCCGCTGCGGTGAGTTTCATAGTGCAGGTGTCGAAGTTTTCGATATCATTTGCCCGGAGGCACTCGCACTGCTCCAAAGTGGCATCGGCGGCGGTATTCATAGCGTCGCCTAACAGGTAGAGCATATTATAAACATAGTGGGCGCAGGCATTGGAAGCCACAGAGTCCAGAACCATATGGCCGTTCTTGGAGATGCAGCCGGCATAGCCACTGCCACGGCCGTAATACTCCAGTTTTCTGCCGGTGAGAATGATGGTCTTCATAGAAATGGGTTTTCCGAAGACACCGTCCAAAATGTCCTTTTTCAGTTCCAGTGTACCGGTGGCAAATGCCATATTAAAGCCGATGGCGATGAATTTGCCGGTCCGCTTCTCCGCTTCCATCATTTTGTAGCACTCTTCAGAGGTGGGAGCGGCAGGCTTTTCGCACAGCACATAAGAGCCCTGCTCCAGGCAGTAAATGCTCTGCTCTGCGTGGAGGAAAGAGGGGGTGCAGATGATAGCCAGGTCTGCGGTATGTTCCTTATAAAAATCCTCTACCGTGGGGTAGAAGGGAACGCCGGCAGCCTCCACATCTTCCCGTCTGTGGCAGGAAGTTCTTGCCACGACACCTTCGAAAATGATGTCCGGGTCTGTGTTATCCAGCAGCAGATTCACAAAATTTTTGCCGAAACCACCGGGACCGACTAATAAAACTTTCATATGATACGATCCTTTCTCCTATGGAGTAATTGTCCGTATCATCTTACTATAACTGCCAATCTTTGTCAATAAGCCGGGGTCGATGGATTTTGGTTTATTGCGTTGACACGCTGTTTGAGATTTCTGAAAATTTCAAACTGTTCGAAAGCGCGAATTTGAAGTGGCTTCTGTTGCGCAAAAAAGAGTGTTGCGAAATGCAACACTCTTTTTTTCAGTTTAAATTCCGGCCAGTTTGAGAAGTTCGGGCACCTTGGCTTCCCAGCCGAGAGCCATAATGTGCAGACCCTGGCAGTAGGGCTTACACTCTTTGATGATCTGGGCGGCGATCTCCACGCCGGTGATGCCGGCCTTTGCCCGCTCCTTGTCAGCAGCCAAGGCGTCGATCATATGCTGGGGCACATGAACGCCTGCCACATTGTTGTTCATAAACTTTGCCATGCCGGCGGATTTGGGGATGATCACGCCCAACTGCACCGGCTTGCCAAACTGCTTGGCTTTCTCCATAAAGGAGATGAATTTCTCGGAATCGAATACCGCCTGGGTCTGGAAGTATTCCGCGCCAGCCATCACTTTCCGCTCCATCTTGGCAAGTTGGGCATCCACACTGTCAGAGCAGGGGGATACCACCGCGCCCTTGGCAAACTTGGGGGCTTCGCCCACCAGTTCGTTGCCGCCCAGGTCTACGCCCTTTTCCAGTTGGCAGACGGTATGCAGCAGAGAAACAGAGTCCAGGTCGAACACGGGCTTTGCGCCGGGGTGGTCGCCCATGGTGGTATGGTCACCGGTGAGGCAGAGGATATTCTCAATGCCCAGCATCGCTGCGCCCAGCAATTCGGACTGGAGGGCGATACGGTTCCGGTCACGGCAGGTCAACTGCAGAATGGGGGTCAGACCTGCA
>CALBJG010000052.1 GCA_937892865.1 uncultured Clostridia bacterium | reverse complement strand
GGGCAAAACCGCAAAGGGCGCTGTTTGGCTGGATCCCAACAAGACCTCTCCCTTTGATTTCTACCAGTATTGGCGTAATGTGGAAGATGCAGATGTCCTTAAGTGTATCCGTATGCTAACATTCCTGCCCCTGGAGCAGATCAATGAAATGGATTCCTGGAAAGATGCGCAACTTAACACAGCCAAGGAGATCCTCGCCTACGAACTGACCAAACTTGTCCACGGTGAAGAAGAGGCGAATAAGGCGCAGGCTGCTGCAAAGGCTCTGTTTGCTGGTGGTGGTGATGATGCGACTATGCCCACAACTGAGATATCTGCTGATCAACTTGTTGATGGTAAAATCGGCATCCTCACGCTGATGGTTACCTGCGGACTTGCTCCCAGCAACAAGCAGGCACGGCAGTTGGTAGAACAAGGCGGTGTTTTTGTTAATGACGAAAAAGTGCCGGCACCTCAGTTCACAGTTACTGCAGAAATGCTGAAAGAAGGCGTTAAGATCCGTAAGGGCAAGAAAGTCTTCCACAAAGCGATCCTTAAATAATTGAAAGCGGCTCATAACGAGCCGCTTTCCTTAAGAAATTCTTCTATGGACAATTCTGCTGTTTTTATGTATAATCAAATTTGTAAATAAACAAGAATGGGGGTTTCGAAAATGAAACTCAATTACAAACGCACAGTTTTAGTTGGCTTCGCCTTTTTCTTGATTTGCGCATTCTGGCAGGTCTATGATGTTACCATTGCAATGACGTTGACCAGTAAGTTTGGCCTGAGCCAGACAGCATCCGGTTTTGTGATGGCATTGGATAATATTCTCGCGCTGTTTATGCTGCCCTTATTTGGTGCTATTTCCGATAAACACAAAGGAAAGAGCGGACGGCGTACGCCCTTTATCCGTACCGGTACCATCCTTGCGGTCGTATTTTTGCTGTTGTTATCTTTTGCGGATAACGCGCAACTGAAGAATATCGACCGTTATTCCAAAGTAAATGATCCCGAGACCATGGGCATCATTTACGATGAGCAGAAAGACACTGTTTTGCAGACTCCTGAAGGTGTAGAATTTAAACTTTCTGACGAGTATACAAGAGAAGAGTTCTGTGAACTTACTACCGATTCCAAGGTCACAGAGAAGAATGCTTTTGGTCGTGATGTGGAAGTAAATCTATACACGCGCCATGTTGTGCCTGCACGGCAGGCTTGCGCGGCGAGTGTTACGGCAAAACAGCCAACGACACTCATCATATTCCTTGCCATCTTGCTGCTGCTTTTGATCTCTATGGCTACATTCCGTACGCCCGCTGTTGCCTTGATGCCTGACGTAACATTGAAACCCCTGCGTTCCAAAGCCAATGCAGTTATCAATCTGATGGGTAATGCCGGTGGTATTATCGTATTGGGCCTGGGCTCTGTACTTGCTATTTCCAAGGTTAAAAATGCATATATGAGTTACACAATGGTGTACGCCATTGTTGGTGGAATTATGCTGGCTGCTCTGGTGATCTTCCTGCTGAAGGTGAAAGAACCCAAATGGGTTGCCGAAATGCAGTCAGAAAGTGTAGAACTTGGTCTCGATAAAGCGGAAGAAAACGTGGAACCCGGCACAAAGAAGAAATTGGATAAGGCGCAATTCCGTAGCCTGATCTTTATTCTTGCATCCATTGTTTTGTGGTTCTTCGGTTACAATGCGATTACTTCCAAGTACACTGTCTATGCACAGAATGTGTTGGACAAAGATGCAACAACTACTTTACTTCTGGCGAATGTGGCGGCAATTATCGCCTATCTGCCCGTGGGTATGGTAGCATCCAAGATCGGCCGGAAAAAGACGATCCTTGCCGGTGTTGCTATGCTCTTCACAGCGTTTTTTGCCGGTTGTTTCCTTAATGCATCCAGCCCCAATTGGTTGATGACCGCAATGTTCATTCTTGCCGGTGTAGCCTGGGCAACGATCAACGTGAACTCTTTCCCGATGGTTGTGGAAATGTGTACCGGCGCAGATGTTGGTAAATATACCGGATATTACTACACAGCCTCAATGGCTGCCCAATCCCTGACACCCACTGTTTCCGGCTTGTTTATGGATCATATTGCCATGACAAGTTTATTCCCTTACGCATCTATTTTCGTAGGACTTGCGTTCTTCACTATGCTGATGGTAAAGCACGGCGATGCAAAGCCTGAAAGCAAAAAGGGCCTTGAAGCATTGGATATTGATGATTAACGGAGATTAAAAATGATTGCAGTTTTGATCTTAGTTTTAATGATAGCAGTTCTGTTTTTGTGCGCAACTGTGTGCAGAAGAGGACATAAGAATTATCATAAACTACAAGGCTTTTTCTATGCCCACCGTGGCCTGCACGGTAACGGTATTCCGGAAAACAGTATGTTGGCTTTCCGAAAAGCAAAAGAAGCCGGGTATGGCATAGAATTGGATATTCATCTGCTGGCGGACGGTAATCTGGCTGTCATTCACGATTCTGCTCTGAAACGCACAACCGGTTTGGAAGGTTATGTGGAGGATCTGAAAACCGAGGATCTTTCGGAGTGCTATCTGGAAAATACACTGCAGACGATCCCCGCATTCAAGCAGGTGCTGGATCTATATGCAGGCTCAGCGCCGCTGATCGTCGAACTGAAATGCTATCGAAATAATTATGCAGAATTGTGCAAGGCTGCCTGCGATATGCTGGATGATTATGACGGCGTTTATTGCTTGGAATCTTTTGATCCCAGATGTGTCCGCTGGCTGAAAAAGCACCGCCCGGACCTGATCCGTGGGCAGCTTTCCCGGAATTTCTTTGCCGCCGGCGAGATGAGCGCATCGGACGGTGTCGCTATACCGATCTCAACGATCTGCGGCGGGTCCAGTTCCATAAGGCGCACGCTTTTATCTTCGCTGCGTTCTTTGGAT
>CALBJG010000051.1 GCA_937892865.1 uncultured Clostridia bacterium | reverse complement strand
GGAGTGGCATTGGGAGAGATTTTAACCAGGTCAAGCTCCTGCTCCTCTGCCAGGGCGTTGGCCTGTGCGGCGGACATGATGCCCAGCTGGGCACCGTCGGAACCAATAACGCGGACCTCCTTGTCACGGATCTCCTCATTCAGCTGATGATCTAACTTTGCGATGGTAAGCACCTCCATTAACAACAAAAAAACGGATGCCAAAGCATCCGCATACTCGCACTATACCCCTAAGGGAAAGGTGGAATATTAACCGTTTTGCTTGCTGCTTACGGTGAGGCGGATGTAAAGCCTTCTTTATTACCCGCCTATATTAGCACGGGAATGGGCAGTTGTCAAGCACTTTTTTGCCGGCTTTTTACCGGGAAATGGCTTTTTCTATTGCGCTTGTGGAAAAAATGTTGTACAATTCCTAAAAACAGAGATATAAGGAGGCGGTCTTATGCGGATCGTGATCAAAGTAGGCACATCCACACTGGCCCACAGCACCGGACGGCTGAACATCCGTCGGGTGGAACTTATGTGCAAGGTTTTAAGCGATTTGAAAAACGCAGGAAATGAAGTGGTGCTGGTCTCCTCCGGCGCTATCGGTATGGGCGTAGGCAAATTGGGTCTTGCCGGTCGTCCCGGGGATATGCCCGGCAAGCAGGCAGCCGCCGCTGTCGGTCAGTGCGAACTGATGTATACATACGATAAACTCTTTGCAGAACATAACCATACGGTGGCGCAGATCTTGCTCACCGCGGAAGATATTCAGCACGAAAGACGGAGCGTTCATGTCCACGATACACTGGACCGTCTTTTGCAGTGGGGCGTTCTGCCCATTATCAATGAAAACGATGCTGTGTCCACAGACGAGATCGGCATTCAGACCACCATCGGGGAAAACGACACCCTTTCTGCCATCGTGGCAAAACTGGTGAATGCGGATCTGCTGATCCTTTTGTCCGATATCGACGGTCTTTACACCAGCGATCCCAAGAAAAACCAGGATGCCCGCCTGATCCCTGCGGTGGAAGCAATCACCCCGGAGATCCTGGAACTGGCCGGAGGCGCAGGCTCTTGCCTGGGTACCGGCGGTATGGCCACCAAACTGAAGGCGGCAGCCCTTGTGATGGAAGCAGGGATCGATATGGTCATCACCAACGGGGAAGACCCGGAACTATTATACGATCTGTTTGACGGAAAAGCCGTAGGCACACGGTTTATCGGAAGGAAATGACTATGACAACACGGGAGATTTTGGCGTTGGCAAAAGCCTGCGCGCCGGCGGTAGGTTTGGCAGACACAGCCACCAAAAACCGGGCGCTTGCGGAAATGGCCCAGGCGCTGATGGATCATGCCGGGGAAATTTTGGCGGCGAACAAATTGGATATGGAGGCGGCAAAAGGCGCCATCTCCGATGTGATGCTGGACCGTCTGCAACTGACAGAAGCCCGGATCGCCGGTATGGCAGAGGGCATCCGCCAGGTGGCGGCGCTTCCGGACCCGGTGGGTCGGGTGCGCAGCAGCGTTACCAGAGAAAACGGCATTATTATAAATAAGGTAGGCGTACCTATGGGTGTGGTGGCGATCATTTACGAAAGCCGTCCCAATGTCACCTCCGATGCGGCGGCGCTGGCGCTGAAAGCCGGCAGCGCCTGCGTTTTGCGCGGGGGTAAAGAGGCTTTCCGCAGCGCCGATGCCATTGTAAAGGCGATGCAGAAAGGATTGGTAAAGGCAGGCATTGACCCCAACGCCGTGCAGTTGGTGCAGGATACTACCCGGCAAAGCGCCACGGAACTGATGACCGCAGTGGGCTATGTGGATCTGCTGATCCCCAGAGGCGGCGCAGGGCTCATCCGCGCCTGCGTGGAAAATGCCAAAGTGCCGTGTATTCAAACCGGCACCGGCATCTGCCATATTTATGTGGACAAGGCGGCAGATCAGCAAATGGCCCTTGACATTATTGAAAACGCCAAAACCAGCCGTCCCTCTGTGTGCAATGCGGCAGAGGTGTGCTTGGTGCATAGGGATATCGCAAAGGAATTCCTGCCCAAACTCCAGGGGCGGCTGAAAGACCGTGTGGAATTGCGGCTGGATGCAGAAGCAAGTCAGATCATCTCCGGCACACCGGCAGGAGAAAAAGATTTTGACACGGAGTTTTTGGACTATATTCTGGCAGTTGCGGTGGTAAAGGATGTTTCTGCTGCCATAGACCATATTGGAAAACATTCCACCGGCCATTCAGAGGCGATCATTACCGCAGATGTCCAGGCATCCAAACTGTTCACCGCGGCGGTGGACAGCGCGGCGGTGTATGTGAACTGCTCCACCCGGTTTACCGACGGCGGTGAGTTCGGCCTTGGCTGTGAAATGGGTATTTCCACCCAGAAACTCCACGCCCGGGGCCCTATGGGCTTGGAAGAACTGTGTTGCTATAAATATGTAATTCACGGAGAAGGACAGGTGAGATAAATGGGTACATTTGGTTTTATCGGTACCGGCAATATGGGCGGCGCATTGGCAAAAGCGGCTGTGAAAACCTTGGGCGGCAGCGTTGTACTGTCCGATAAGGCGGAGGATAAGGCCGCTGCGCTGGCAGCGGAACTGGGATGCAAAACCGCTGCGGTTGCGGCAGTTGCTGAAAATTGCGAATATATTTTCCTGGGTGTCAAGCCCCAGGTGATGGGGTATCTTTTTGAAGAAATTGCCCCCATCCTTGCCAAGCGGACAGACCGTTTTGTGCTGGTTTCCATGGCGGCAGGCTTGACCATCAGCCGTATTCATCAAATGGCGGGAGACGATTATCCCGTTATCCGCATTATGCCCAACACCCCGGCTTCTGTAGGCGAGGGTATGATTCTGTATGCTGCGGAAAATGTTTCCCAAGGGGAGATCGAGAAATTCCTTTCCGGTATGGCAAAGGCAGGTAAATTCTGCGCTTTGGCAGAAAATCTCATCGATGCAGGCAGCGCGGTGTCCGGTTGCGGCCCTGCTTATGTATGTCTGTTTATCGAGGCGTTGGCAGATGGAGGCGTTGCTTGCGGCCTGCCCCGTCAGCAGGCGCAGGATCTGGCAGTGCAGACACTGCTGGGCACAGCAAAACTGGTGCAGGAAAGCGGTCAGCATCCCGGCCAGTTGAAAGATGCGGTCTGTTCTCCCGGCGGCTCTACCATAGCCGGTGTTGCGGCGCTGGAAAACGGTGGTTTCCGGGGTACAGTGATGGAAGCGGTAAATGATGCTTTCCACCGCACCAAAGAATTGGGTAACAACTAAAAAATCGCCCTCTGTGATTTCTTCCACAGAGGGCGTTTTTGTGCGTTATCAAATTCCGGTTTGTCGGACTGTACCATCTATCGTGTCATTGCGAACCAGTGACCTATGTCACTGGTGTGGCAATCTCAAAAACCGTTGTGCGTACTTGAGATTCCCACGCCAGTGTGCGCACTGGCTCGGAATGACAACGTAGAGATTCGTAATTTAAAACACCTCGTCAAACCGGTATTTCGTTAATCCAGCGCAATGCCAAAATAGGCAGGAAATGCGCTATCTTCTGACAATGGCAGATACATAGCAAAGGGCGTATCTCCCGGGGTGCGGAGGATCAGGGCTTTTTCTTCCGGTGGAGCAGGGGGCAAGTCCGGATCGCTACCCAAAAGTTCCGCCCGATCTTCCGTGACAGCCAGAATAAAACCGTCACCGGCATAAAGGTCGGCAAAGGTATCAAAGAAGTCCAACAATGCCCCCTCTTGCACAATGCCGTTTTGGGGCAGATACGCTTTTCGCAGACGGGCAAATTCATTCTTATCAATGGTAAGAAAATCGTCGCCAAAAGCACTGAAAGAAACCCGCTGTTGCCGGATACCGCCGAAATTTTCATAGCCAAACCGCCGGTAGTAACGCCGCAGGTCTTCAGAGCCCGGCACCAAAACTGCGCCGTCATAACCCAGAGTTTTTAAATGCCGGTGGGTATCATCCATCAATGCGGCGCACAAACCCTGCCGCTGAAATGCCGAGTCGGTGGCAACGGCGTATAGGTAGGACAGTTTTTTGTCCCCAAAACCGCAGTCAAACCAGTAAAGGGCGGCGGCCAAAGCGCCGTCTTTCCACAGACAGCGGCAGCGATAAGGAGAAAAGCCTGTGGAGAAAAATTTCTCCAAAAATGCCTCGGTGTCCCCAAAAGCGTCTTGCCAAAGTCGTTTCAGGGCAGGGATATCGGCAGTGACGGGATTTTTAATAATCATAACCGTCCTCCCGCAAGCATGCCCATATCTTTTCTGCCATATGGTGGGGCAGGTACGAGAGTTTTGCTTTCCGCAGACCCTCCAGACCCATATCATCTTCCCGGTTAAGGAAGCGGATGTGGGGGTGCTTTTCCCGGAGATGCCGGGCAAAACCCTGGTTGATGGCGGCGTATGCGCCATCGGCGATGTCCAGCGCTTTTTCAAAATGAATATCGAAAGCGTCATCGGTGAGGGGGCTGCCCATGGTCATGGCAACGGGCGTATCCCCGTCCATCAGCAGCAAGCCTTCCATCCCCAGTTCGTCAAAATGCCGCAAGGCTTTGTCAATGGCGATCTGTTCCATGAGAAAATCCCCGTGGGGATCGACTTCCAAACGCCGGGCGTACCAGTTTTCCGTAAGGGCTTTCACAACGGACAAGTTTTCCTGATCGATGGGCAGAAACCGGGCGTCCGGATGATTTTGCCAGAATCGGTTTGCGTGGTTGCGTTTTTTCTGATACTTTTTGCCTTTCAGATCTGCAAGGTCGTCGATAGCATACACATAGTCAAAACTGTCCCGGTCAAAGTGATAATGAAAACGGTCGGGATACATCTGTTCCAGCATATCCCGGTCGCTTTCGGAAAGACCGGTGAGGCGGCAGGGGATGCCCCGTTCAGATGCATCGGCGATGATGGCGTCGATGGCAAGTTTCAAGTCATTGCCGGCAGGGAACAGATATACGCTCCGGCGGTTAAACTGGGAGAAAAATACCAGATTCTCTCCCACAAAAGCCGCCGCCTGGCGACCCCACATATATAAATTGCCGAAACTGTAGGCGCAGCCCCGGTGTCCGGCCCGGAGCAAATAGGGAAGATACGCCGCCTTTTTTCCAAGATCAATGGGTTTAAAGTCGATCAAAATGATTCACATCCTCGTGTTAGGTTGCCCTCAGAACAGGTGTTTATCCAATCGCCGCAGGCGGAAGGTGTAGTAAAGGGCTGTGCCCAAAGTCAGCATCACAGCCAGTTCGCCGATGGCGACATACATAGCGTTGAGCCAGAAACCGCCGCCGATGTAAAAGGAGAGTTCCCAGCCCACCAAAAGGGCGTTGAAAACAGCCGGCAGTACCATAGCAAGCAAAGGATAGCCCTTGATGCAGACCCGCCGGGTCAGATACATACCGCCGGTGGCCAAAGCGGTGGCGGCAGAGCCCACCACCACATCCAAAGGAAGCGCTCCGGCAAAATTCAGATTAAAAAGGATACAGCCCACGGTCAAACCGGGAATGGCGGCAGGGGTAAACAGCGCCAGCACATTCAAGCACTCACTGACCCGAAACTGAATGGCGGCATTGGCAGAGCCGGGGATCAGCAGATTCTGCATATAGGAAAGCACTGCATACAGCGCGGCAAGCAGCGCGCCCTGGGTCAGAAAACGGACATTTTTGTTTCGCATAAAGAACTCCTTAAAAGCAAAAAGGGCGCAGTCCGCACCCACCCACAAAAATGATCCGTAGTTTTGTTTACCGACAGGATGGTCACGAACTGTCCTATAAAATTTGTTTCAGTATATATTTTATCCGGGAAAAAGTCAACTGTTTTGCAAGTAAATATTGACAAAGAGGCACAAATATGGTTAAATACCATATAGATTTATGAGGGAGTAGCGACGCAAAAAAATGCGTAGTCCGCCAACATTTCGTCCGGGTGACCGGTCTGGCCGGCTTTCATCGCAAGACTCATGTAGAAGCAACGGCTTATGCATGAATCCCCGACGTTTCCGTGCATAGCAATTGCGGCTATGGCGGTTTTTTATTGCCAACTTTCATAAAAAAGGAGATTTTGTTATGCTCGAAATGTTACTTTCCTGCTTCGGTAATGCAGGGGAGGTCTATGCAGGCCTCTACAACAACATCTGGTTTGCGCTGGCATTTTTTGCCCTGGGCGCGTTGCTGCTGATCAAAGGCGGCGACTGGTTCGTGGACAGCGCATCCAATATCGCAAAGCGCTTCCGCGTACCGGAGATCATCATCGGCGCTACTGTGGTATCCATTGGCACCACGCTGCCGGAAGTTATGGTCTCTGCCACTGCCGCTGTGGGCGGTAACGGCGCGATCGCTTACGGCAACGCCATCGGCTCGATCATCTGCAACACCTCTTTGATCGCTGCGTTGACCATCGCCATCCGTCCCGCTCCCGTAAACCGGAAGGCTATCACCATGCCGGTGCTGTTCTACTTTGTCAGCGCTGCCATTTATGTGATCGCTGCATATCTGTTCGGAACATTTGACCGCTGGCTGGGCATCGTGATGCTGTGCGTCTTTGCCATCTATATGACCCTCACCATTCGCCAGGGCTTCAAGAATCCGGAGTCCGTGGAACACGAAGAGGAAGAAACCGGCGCAGAGGGCTCTCTGGCAAAGGAACTGCTGGTGCTCATCGGCAGCGCATTGCTCATTGCTATCGGCGCAGAACTGCTGGAAGGTTCTTCCGTTTCTCTGGCTACCATGGCAGGTATCCCCACAGAAGTTGTGGGCGTTACCATTGTTGCCCTTTGCACCTCTCTGCCGGAACTGGTTACGGCAGTTACCGCCCTTGCCAAGGGTCACGGCGCATTGTCTTTGGGTAATATCATTGGCGCGAACATCTTCAACCTGGTGTTGGTGTCCGGTGTTTCTGTTACCATTGCGCCGTTCAAAGTTCCCGCAGGCAGTACGCTCTTTGGTATGAACACCTCACTGCTGCTGGAGATCCCCCTGATGGTAGGCGTGATGGCGTTGATGACGCTGCCTGCTCTGATCTGCAAGAAACTCTTCCGCTGGCAGGGCGCAACACTGCTTTGCATCTATGCTGCGTTTGTGGTTTTGCAGGTACTCATCGCCTTGCACATCATCTGATATTTACTCCGCTGACTCCGGTCAGCGGAGATTTTTTATGATATCGATAAAAAAGTATTTACTTTTTAGAAAGTATCGTGTATGATATCTCCGAACAGAGTAGGAGACCTCGCGTAAAGTGCTGCCAAAATGGGGAGTTGTCTGGCAGACGAAGAGCGCAAACTCGCGATGAGGTATCCGCACCCGCTGACATATAGGATGACCTCCTTTATGCAAAGCGATACTCGGTCGGGTAAGCAGCCTGCCGTTTTCCGCTGCCTGCCCTTTTGGGTGTTATCCGTATTTTACTCCCTTTGCGCCTTGCGCAAGGGGATTTTTTACGGAAATCCCGCAAATCAGGAGGGATAACTATGAAAAAACAAACAAACTTTATGGCCGCAAAGGTATTGACCGGCGCGGCGCTGCTGGCAGCGATGAGTGTGGTGCTGGCGCGGCTTCTGGCCTTTGCCCCTATGGCAGATACCCGCTGGTCACTGGACAAATTCCCGATCTTTTTGGCGGGCATTTTCTTTGGCCCGCTGGTAGGCGGTATGGTTGGCGCGGTGGCAGATGTTACCGGCTGCCTGCTGTCACCTTACGGCATCAATCCGATCTTGACAGTGCCTGCCATTTTGTACGGCGTTGCCGGTGGCGCGATCCGCTTTTGGCTTGCCAAAAAGCCGGGAATTTTGCGCCTTGCCCTGGCGTATCTTATCCCGGTGGTCGTGGGTTCCGTGCTGTATCAAAGCGCGGCTTTGGCCTGGTGCTATAACCCGGCGGCATTTATGCCAACACTCCTTGCCAATTTGGTTACCCGGAGCATCCAGTTTGCCATTGTGGGCGCGGCAGAAGTGATCATTATCTATGCCCTGATCCGCACCGGCATCTTTACCCGCCTGGGGCTGTGGCCGCCGCGGAAATTGGGGAAAGGAAGATGTGAAAATGACAGTTGAACAAGCCATAGAATATATCCACAGCGTATTTTGGAAGGGAAGCATTCCCGGTCTGGGTCGTACCCAAACGCTGCTGAAACTGATCGGCAACCCGGAGAAAAAACTGAAATTTGTCCACATTGCCGGCACAAACGGCAAAGGTTCCACCGCGGCAATGACCGCATCGATCCTGCGGAAGGCGGGCTTCAAGACCGGTCTTTACACCTCCCCTTATATCTACCGGTTTAACGAGCGGATGCAAATCGACGGCGAGCAGATTCCCGATGCAGAACTGGCTGAAATTACAGAATGGATCAAGCCCTTTGCGGATTCTATGGAAGAATCCCCCACGGAGTTCGAACTGGTCAGTTGTATCGCCTTTGAGTACTTTATGCGCAACGGTTGCGACATCGTGGTGCTGGAAGTGGGTATGGGCGGCGCAATGGACTCTACCAATGTGATCGAAGTGCCGGAAGTGGCGGTGATCACCAATATCGGCCTTGACCATACGGATTATCTGGGCAGCACGGTGGAAGAGATCGCTCTTACCAAAGCAGGTATTTTCAAAGAGGGCGGCAGCGCCGTTGTCTACCGCAGTACGGAAGGCGTGGAAAAGGTCTTCGAGCAGGTCTGCGCGCAGCGGAATATGACCTTGAAAAAGGCAGATTTCGACGGACTGAAACTCCACACCTGCGGTTTGGAAG
This sequence comes from uncultured Clostridia bacterium, assembly GCA_937892865.1. Classification (GTDB taxonomy): domain Bacteria; phylum Bacillota; class Clostridia; order Oscillospirales; family Oscillospiraceae; genus Faecousia. The sequence continues at coordinate 6,912 of CALBJG010000051.1, read as the reverse complement.
GACAAGTTTTTGATTGCGGCGAACGGAAGAACCTGGAACTGCCCCTGCTGGGCGACCATCAACTGCACAATGCGGCGGTGGTGCTGTCTGTTGCCGACACTTTGATCGAAAAAGGCTGGAAGATCACGGAGCAGAACATTCGGGACGGTCTGAAGGATGTTTCCTGGCCCGGTCGGTTCGACATCGTATGGCGTGACCCCTTGTTTATCATTGACGGCGGTCACAATCCCCAGTGTATCGAAGCCCTGGTGAAAAACATTCAGGACTACCTGAAAGACCGGAAGGTCATTGCCCTCACCGGCGTATTGGCAGATAAGGACTATGCGGATATGTATAAGCCCGTGATGCCTCTGGTGCAGGAATTTGTGTGTATCACACCTCCCAATCCCCGGAAACTGGATGCGCCGCTGCTGGCGAAGTATTTGCAGGAAGCAGGGGCAAAGGCAACCGCCTGCGACACGGTGGAAGGCGGTGTCCGGATGGCAATGGAGAAAGCAGGAAGCGATGGCGTTGTGCTGTGCTTCGGCTCCCTTTATACGATCGGCGACATTCGCAACAGCCTTTACAGCATTGTAAAATGATAAATTTCGGCACGCATGTTTTGCGTGCCGAAATTGACATAGAGGGTATTTTTTAGTATAATATCCGTAAAATGATAACAAGGAGAATTGACTATGCATTTGGATCACGATCATATTGCCGGTGGCGAACACAGCCACGCGCATTCCCATACCCATTCCCACGCCCATACCCACGATGGCGTGGAGCACACCCACGAGCATTCCCATGCCCATGAACACGATCATCAGCACCCCCACGAACACGATCATCTCCACGGTCATGAGCATACCCACGAGCACAGCCACGATTGCGGCGGCGATTGCCACGGCTGCGCCGGCGGTTGCCAGCATACCCCCATGGAAGAACTGGTGGCGCTGATGAAGTATATGGTGGGCCATAACGCAGCCCACGCCAAAGAACTGGCAGACTTGGCTGCCCAGTTGGAGAAAGCCGGCAGTCACGCAGCCTATGAGCAGGTGATGGCAGCAGTGTCCGATTTTGAAAAGGGCAATATGCGGCTGTCCGTGGTGCTGGCAAGCCTGGAGGTGAAGTAATATGTGCCTTTCCACTGTCTATAAAAACAGCAAAACAGAAGATGCCATCGTAATGAAAAATGTAATGAGCATCGAGTGTATCGATGGCGCAGTGATCTTGACCGACCTGATGGACCGGCAGATCACCGTGGAAGGTGTTCTGACCAGCGCCAATCTGGTGGATGGCTATGTGATCGTAAAAACCGCTTAAGGAGTTTTTATGCATTATCTGATTATTTTTCTGGTGTCGATGATACCCATCATTGAACTCCGGGGCGCAATGGTATATGCCGTTGGCTACGATCTGCCCTATATCCCGGCGCTGATCACTTGCGTGGTGGGCAATATGCTTCCGGTGCCCTTTATCTACTTTTTCGCCCGGAAATTTTTGACCTGGGGCGCAAAGCAGCGTTATATCGGCAGGATCTGTACCTTCTTTTTGGAAAAGGGCGAGCGAGCCGGTCAGAAATTGGTGAAAGCCACCGGCAGAGGCGGTCTTTTTGTGGCGCTGCTGCTCTTTGTGGGCATTCCTTTGCCGGGTACCGGCGCCTGGACCGGTACATTGGGCGCAAGTTTTCTGAATATGGGCTTTAAGTCCACCGTTGTTTCCGTGTCTTTGGGCGTTGTTATGGCAGGCATCATTATGGCGCTGGTCAGCACCGGCGTATTTGCATTCATTTAAGGAGAATCGGTTATGGAAAACTGTATTTTTTGTAAGATCATTGCAGGGGACATCCCCTCTACCAAGGTCTATGAAGACGAACTGGTGTATGCCTTCCGGGACATCAATCCCCAGGCGCCCACCCACATTTTGGTGATCCCCAAAGCCCACATCGGCTCTGTAAATGAAGTCACTGCCGAAAACAGCGGCGTGGTTGCCCACATTTTTGAAGTCATTGCCCAAATCGCCAAGGCAGAAGGTTTGGAAAATGGCTACCGGGTAGTGTCCAACTGCGGCGCAGATGCAGGACAGACGGTGTTCCACCTCCATTTCCATATTTTGGGCGGAAAAGCGCTTTCTTTGGAAATGGCTTGACAATTCCGGGATCGGCGTTATAATAAACACAGATCGCAGAACAATTCCATCTTCGGGGTGCCGGATATATCCGGCTGAGATTAGGCGTGAACGCCTTGACCCGTGAACCTGATACGGTCAGTACCGTCGTAGGAAAAGATGCATAAATGAGATACTTTCGTGTCGCATTGCACCTAGACGGGGTTGCAATGCGACATATTTTATTTGGGAACAATTGGTATAATTGTTCCGAATGGAGGTATTTCTATGGAAAAACGAGAAAAACTTCGCCGCAATCTTCTGGCCTTGTGCGAAGGGGCCGTCCTGATCGCATTGGCTGAGATCCTCAGCCTGCTGCCGCTGTTTAAATTCCCCTGGGGCGGCAGTGTGGACTTGGCAATGCTGCCGGTGCTGATCTTCTGTATACGCTGGGGCTTCGGTCCGGGCATGATCGCCTGCTGCGCCCACGCCATCATGCAGGGTCTGTTCAGCAGCAGCGCCGGCTTTATTGGCTGGCAAAGTTTCTTAGGTGACTATTTTATCGCCTATTCTGTCCTGGGTGTTGCCGGTCTGTTCAAAGGCAGATTCTATTTGGGCGCCACCGTTGCCTGTGCCACCCGGTTTTTGGTACACTATGTGGTGGGCGCGACCATTTGGGCAGAATATATGCCGGAAGTGTTCTTCAATATGACCATGACCACTCCCTGGATCTACTCTGCGCTGTATAACGGCGCTTATATGGTCCCGGATCTTGTGTTGGTTTTGGTGGCCTACCTGCTTTTGAGCAAAACGCCCCTTGTCCGTTATCTCAAAGTAAAAGAATAAATTGAAATGCAATAAAATGCGCCCTGCAAAAAATTTGCAGGGCGCATTTTTTATTGTTGGGCGCGGAAAACAGCCATACCCGGCGCATTGAGCGCCAGTTGGCTCACTTGGTAGAGCATTTGGGCTACCTGACCGCGGTTCAAATTATCGCCTGCATTCAGTTCAATGCCGTGTTCACTCATAGCAGTGAGGGATACGGCTGCCCAGGCAGGTACGGTTTCTTCCTCGGTTTCAGCAGAAGCCTGCTCGCTTTCCAGAGTCTGTTGAGAAATGGAAAGATCCAATGCGTTTTGGAGCATCACTGCGGCTTCCGCGCCGGTGATGGGCTGGTCAGCCATAAATGCGCCGGAATCCGTTTCCGGCCAGCCGGCGGTCAGCCCGCTGCGCAGCGCCGCTGCCAGATAAGGCCGCAGCCACTGGGGCGTATCCCCGGGCAGATTCAGATTGGTCGCATCCTGCAGGGGGATGTCCAGCGCCTGGACGACCATTGCCAGGAACTCACCCCGGCTTACGGACTTGTCCGGGTGGAAATACTCCTTGCCGCCGATCTTCTCACCCACGAAAAGACCGGTGTTGCGCATCCATTCTGCGGCAAAACGGCAATCCTGTCCGACGGTATCGGTGTACTGCTTGCTGTCGGTAGGCTTCAGGATCTGTACAGTTACCGTTGCTTCCCGGGAAACCTTGCCGGCTTCATCGGTGGCGGTGTAAGTGAAAGAATCCACGCCCACTTTATTCTTCTTGGGGGTATAGAGGAAAGTGCCGTCCTCGTTCAATGTGACACTGCCCCGCTTTGGCTGGCGTACCAGCGTAAAGGTGAGGGAATCTCCCTCCGGATCATTGGTTTTTAAGGTTTCTGTGATGGGCAGATTTTTGTAAGTTTCCACAGCCATATCCTGGGCAACGGGGGCATTATTTAGTTTGCCCCGGACAGCGATGGTCATTTCGGCGGCTTTTTCCACCCGGTTTTCATAGATGGGAAGAAAGGTCACCACAGCATGCTGATCTTCTTCGGTGCGCAGGGGATTAAAGGTCATTTGAGCGATTTGGTCAGCGGTGAGAATGTCACCGGGCTGCAGCACCCGGCAGCCCAGCATCACTGTGCCGGTATCTGCCTGGGGCAGACCGGTAATGCAGATGCCTGCAAGGGGCTCTTCCTGGGAAAAATCATCGGAAGAGAAGCAGTATACATCGTCGCAGTCCACCTCTGCCGCCAGGACGCCATAGCCGAGTCCCAGGGTCAGCAGAACTGCCAGAATAAGGGAAAGTAAACGATTGGGGAACATAAGAAAGCCTCCTATATTTGGTCTTCGGAGGTATTGTTTGCCCCATTAGCCAGAATTATGCAAAAAAAGAAGGCGCATTATGCGCCTTCTCCGTGCAGATAAAAGTTCATTGTGTTGTTCAGGTAATCGATGGCTTCCTCTCCCAGTTTTTTGCGGATCTGTGTGATCGCCTGGTCCATATTGGGCGCCCGGAGGCTCATATTGTGGCAATCGGTACCCAGGAAATGGATCTCGCCCGCTGCCAACTGCCGAAAAGCCTTTCTGGAGGCAAAGCCGTTGAGAAAATGCTTGGCATTGCACTGGAACAGCGCTTGTCCTTCCAGCAGACCTTTATATCTGGGGAATTGGTCTTTCCGGTCATATCGCTCCACATGGGCAAGCACCGGCATCAGCCCCAACTGCCGTTCGATAGAGCAGACATCTTCCACCATCCGGTCTGTCCAGCCGCCGAAGGGCATTTCCACAAGAATGAGGTTGCTGTCGCCGATTTTTAAAGAAGAAAGGTCTTCGCAGTGGCACATAGAGTCAAAGTAGGCAACCTCCGCGCCCAGCAGGATCTTGGGAATGTCCCCGTCCTGGGGAAGTTGGGAAAAGGCCTCGTTTCGGGCGGTTACAAATGCTTCCGGGGTGTTCTTCAAGGGATTAAAATGGGGCGTTGCCACCACAGTGTCAACACCTTGCGCTGCCAAAGACCGGAGCATTTGCACCGATTCTTCGACACTTGCGCTGCCGTCGTCAATGCCGGGTAAAATGTGGGTATGAAAATCGATCATAGCGTTCTCCAAAAAGTAATGCTTTCTTTCAGTATATCCCCCGGGGAGCGGAAAGTCAAGATTTCACCCGGGAGGGGGAGATGCCCATATATTTTTTATAGGTACGGGAAAAGTAGGCGATGCTCTCAAATCCGCACTGCTCCGCAACCTCGGTGACCGATCGTCCCTGCTTTAAGAGGACTTCCGCATTCTTGCAGCGAACGGTGTTTAAGAAAGTCAGCACAGATTGGCCGGTATAGCGCTTAAACTCCCGGATCAAATGGTACTTGGAAATACCGCAGATCCCGGCAAGATCGTCAAGACAGATGTTCTGGGCATAGTTACTGCTTAAGTACTCGATCACGGTTTTCACATATTCTTCCGCCGGGGCATTATCCTGCAGAGCGTTTTCAGTGGGTTCGGTGTGAAATTCCTGCAGGTGTACCAACAGCCGGAGCAGAGCGATGCGGAGTTTCGCCCCATCCAAAACGTCTTCGGTTTTCTGATACTGCAGAAAAGTTTCCGTTACTTGTTCGTGGAGAGAAAAACATTCCGGGTCCCGGAAAACCGGCGTAAAATGGAGTTTGTCCGTGTGGATGCCGTTTTCTTTGCAGAAACTTTCGTCGATGATCAGGGTATAAAAATGGGGAAGATCCTCTGCATACAGCCGGTGCAGGGCGTTGGCATTGACCACTGCCATATCCCCCGGGTGCAGGGAATATTCCCGGTCGCCGCTTTGCAAGGTGCAATCTTTGCAGATGCGGATTACCTCAATGTTCTGATGCCAGTTGTATACGCAGGCCTTTAGTTTGTAAAAATCAATGTGGTGAACAGGGCAAAGTTTGTCCTGCATAATATCCAAGTGATGTTCGTAGGATGTGAACATAATGCACCTCAAATATCAATATTGTGCAAGTTTACAGCAATATACGAATTGTATTTGCCGTTAAGACCATTATATAATGAAAATGACGAAAGTCAATAAATAACAAACGGGGAGTTGCATATGAAGATTCTGGCTATTGGCGCCCATCAGGATGATAACGAATTCCGCGTAGGCGGTATGGCCCACAAGTGGGTGCAGGCAGGTTATGAGGTGCGGTTTTTAAGTATGTGTAACGGTTGTGGCGGTCACCATATTATGACCCCGGAAGAGACCACAGCCCGCCGGGCAAAGGAATCTGCGAAAGTCGCAGAGTACTTGGGCATCACTTACGATGTTTGGGATATTGACGATTGCACACTGGTGGCAGACTTGCCTACCCGGAATCGGCTGATCCGCTACATCCGGGAATTTTCTCCGGATATGATCATTGCTCACCGCCCCAACGATTACCACGCAGACCATCGGGCGTCGGGTCAGTTGGTGCAGGATGCTTCTTACATACTCACCGTTCCCCACACCTGCCCGGAAGTGCCGGCGATGCGGTTTATGCCGGTGATCTTGTATTACGAAGACCCCTTCCGTTATCCGCCTTTTAACCCGGATTTTGTGGTGGATAACGACGATGTGGTGGATGTAAAACTGCATATCGCCCACATAAACAAAAGCCAGGTCTATGAATGGCTTCCTTACACCTATGGGGAAACAGTTCCCCAGAGTGAAGAGGAGAGAAAAGAATGGCTCAAGGGTATGGACATCACCCCGGAGACCACCGATGAAGAAATCATGGCCGCGCCCAGAGGCTGGGCGGTGCGTTTTGCTAAAACAGCCGCCCGTTTCCGCAAAGAACTGATCGCCAGATACGGCGAAGAAAAGGGCAGCAAGATCCGCTACGCCGAGGCATTTGAACTTTGCGAATACGGCGCCCAACCCACCAAAGAATGGGCAGACAAAGTATTTTATTTATAAAGGAGAGTACGGAAATGAAAAAATGGACGGAAATTAAATTTGAAGACCTGACGGTAGAACAGAAGATCAGTATGGTCACCTGCGCCCA
>CALBJG010000050.1 GCA_937892865.1 uncultured Clostridia bacterium | reverse complement strand
TGAAAATGAGAATTATGTCAACCTCCAGCCCGGTCCGGAGGGCCTCCAGGGCACCCGGATCAACCTGGATATGGCATCCGTTGGCGCTACCATCAATCTGATGCTGGCGGCAACGCTGATTCCCGGTATGACCGTCATCGGCAATGCGGCAAAGGAGCCTCACATCGTGGACCTTGCCAACTTCCTCAACACCATGGGCGCCCGTATCAGCGGCGCCGGTACGGATACCGTGAAGATCCGTGGTGTGGGCAGCCTCTATGGCGGCACCTATGCCATCATTCCCGATCAGATCGAGGCCGGTACATATCTTGCGGCCGTTGCAGCTGCCGGTGGCAATGTTTTGGTGCAGAATGTTATTCCCAAGCATATGGACTGTATCACCTCCAAGCTGCAGGAAATGGGCGCCCGGATCATCAATTACGATGATGCCATTCGCATCCAATCCACCGGCAAACTCCGTAATACAACGGTTAAGACCCGCCCTTATCCCGGCTTCCCCACAGATATGCAGGCGCAGATCTGCGTGTGTATGACACTGGCAGAAGGCGTCAGCCGCTTGACCGAGAGCGTGTATGAGACCCGCTTCTTCGGCTACTGTACGGAACTTTGCGATATGGGCGCGGATATCCGCATCAGCGGCAAGACCGCCACCGTCACCGGTAAGGGCAAACTCTACGGCGCAACGGTCTACGCCCACGACCTCCGGGCCGGCGCTGCGCTGGTCATTGCAGGCCTTGCGGCAGAGGGAACAACGATCGTGGAAGATATCCACTTTGTGGAGCGCGGCTATGAAAATGTCATCGGCAAGTTGACCGCCCTGGGCGCGCAGATCCGCAAATTAGACAACTGAAAAATCAAAAGCCGGATGCTTTCGCATCCGGCTTTTTTATTCGGAAAATAAATCTGTGGACAGATACCGCAATCCCGTATCCGGGAGCAAAACCACCACGGTTTTGCCTGCATTTTCCGGGCGTTTGGCGATTTGAATGGCGGCGTATAGCGCCGCGCCGGAGGAGATGCCGCAGAGAATACCCTCTTTTTTGCCCAGCAGACGGCCCATCTCATAGGCCTGGGCATCTGTTACCGGAAAAACTTCGTCATACACCTTGGTGTCCAGCAGTTTGGGAATGAAGTTCGCGCCGATGCCCTGAATACCGTGGCTGCCGGCCATTCCCTTGCTTAAAAGGGGAGAGGAAGCAGGCTCTACCGCCACGATCTGGGTGTCCGGCTTTTTGCTTTTTAAAAATCTGCCCACACCGGTGATAGTACCGCCGGTACCTACGCCGGCTACAAAAATATCCACTGAGCCGTCTGTATCTGCCCAAATCTCCGGACCGGTGCTGATCATATGGGCTTCGGCATTGGAGGGATTCTCAAACTGCCCGGCGATCCAACTGCCGGGAATTTCTTTTGCCAAATCTTCCGCTTTGTCCACTGCGCCCTGCATACCCAGTTTGCCGGGGGTCAGCACCAGTTCTGCGCCGTAGGCGGTCATCAGTTTTTGCCGTTCAATGCTCATAGAGTCGGGCATTACGATGATCGTCCGATACCCACGGGTGGCGGCGATCGCCGCAAGACCGATACCGGTGTTGCCGGAGGTAGGCTCAATGATCACAGAGCCTTCTTTTAAGATGCCTCGATCTTCCGCATCCAAAATCATTTTCAGCGCCGCCCGATCTTTGGCAGAGCCGGTGGGATTGCAACATTCCAGTTTGCCCAGCAAACGGGCTTTCAACTTATATTCTTTTTCCAACTGCGTCAATTCCAGCAATGGGGTGTTACCCACCAACTGGCTGACAGATGTGAAGATTCTACTCATACAAAAACCTCGCGATTCTTACTGTGTCATTGCGAAGGCAACATCATCGGGGACCCCACAAAGCCTGCTTTGTGGGGAAAAGGAGTTGCCAAGATGCTGGTGGAATTTCCTGCTCGCAGGAAATGGAACATTGCATCTTGTGCTTCGACGATGTAGCAATCCGTTTCTTAATATTATTTATACTTTTTTGTGTTGCCGGTGTCAATAGGAACATTGACAGACCTTTCGGTGTATGATATAAAAAAGCAAAGAAAACCCTTGAAGGAGGGAAACCTATGGCTAACATTGAGAATATGATCGAAAGGGTCACGGATTCCATTTTGGCGGACTACAGTACCGACCGTGACATTGACCGGATGGAGCAGCAGCGCCAGCCGGATAAAGATGTGATCATCGATATCATTGAAAAACTGCGGCGTATTATCTTTCCCGGCTATTACCGGGATAAGAATTACCGCACCTATAATGCCAAGCATAATCTTTCTATGCTCATTGAAGATGTGGTGTATAATCTCAACCGGCAACTGACCCTTGTATACCAGGGAGAAGGGGAGAGCGAGGAAACTGCCCAGACCCACGCCCAGGAAGTGGCGCTGGAGTTTATCCGTCGGATCCCCCAGATCCGGGCAGTGATCCAAACAGACCTGCAGGCTTCCTACGACGGTGACCCGGCGGCTACCGGTATGGCGGAGATCATCTTTGCCTATCCCGGTCTCTTTGCCATCGTTGTCTATCGCCTTGCCCACGAACTGTATACCCTTAAAGTACCCATGATCCCCAGAATTATGACCGAGTACGCCCACAGTATCACCGGTATCGATATCCACCCCGGCGCAACGGTGGGTAAGTTCTTCTTCATCGACCACGGCACCGGTATCGTCATTGGTGAGACCACCGTCATCGGTGAAAATGTGAAGATCTACCAGGGCGTTACTTTGGGCGGTCTTTCCACAAGAGGCGGTCAGAGTCTGCGTGGCAAACGCCGCCACCCCACCATTGAAGACAATGTGACCATCTACGCCAACGCCTCCATTCTGGGCGGCGATACGGTGATCGGTCAGGGCTGTGTCATCGGCGCCAACGCCTTTATCACCCAGTCTATCGCCCCCTGCACCACCGTTACGGTGAAAAACCTGGAACTGCAACTAAAACCCCAGGGTAATTGCTGCCAGGAGAAGAATCCCTTTTGAGGAATAAATTACACTTTTCGGGTTGTACCATCTATTGTGTCATTGCGAACCAGTGACAGATGTCACTGGTGTGGCAATCTCAAAAACAGTTGTGTGCGCTTGAGATTCAAAGCAACAAGAAAACCGGCTGACGGATCCCGTCAGCCGGCCTTTGTTTTAGTCTTCAAATGTGAGGATGTCCTTGAACTTTTCCTTGAAGATAGCGTACACAGCGTCGAGAACGGCTTCGTCCTCCACAGCGATGTAGTTTTCGTTCTCTTCGTCAACGGGCTGGACTTCCAAGATCACGATCTCTGCCTCTTCGGATTCCACGGGCATCAGGATCAGATATTCCTTGCCCTCATAATCGATGCAATCCAGATACTCGAAATCAATGTCCACACCGTTTTCATCGGTAAGGGTCAGAACGGAGGTGGCTTCCTCTTCGGGGATGTTCTCCAGATTTTCCATTAACCTCTTGCCTCCTTGACGATCTGCACGGACTTTTTGCACAGTTCGGTGATCTCGTCCCACTTGCCGTTCTCGATCAGATCGGCAGTGACCATATAACTGCCGCCGCAGGCGCAGATGGTCTTGTTAGCAGCGTACTCGCCCAGATTCTTCAGGCTGATGCCGCCGGTGGGCATAACCTTGAACATGGGGAAGGGAGCGGCCATAGCCTTGATCTTTGCCAAACCGCCGGACTGCTCGGCAGGGAAGAACTTCAGCACTTCCAGACCCAGTTTGTAAGCGGCGTGGTAGTCGGTGGGGGTGGTGCAGCCGGGGAAGCAGGTGATACCCTTTTCTTGGCAGTACTTTACGATCTCGATGTCCAGACCGGGGGTGACAACAAACTTACCGCCGGCGGCGATGGTCTGGTCAACATGCTCGGTGGTCATAACGGTGCCGGCACCAACCAGCATCTCGGGGTGTGCCTCTGCCATAATGCGGATGGCATCGGCAGCGCCTGCTGCCCGGAAAGTGACCTCGGCAACGGGTACGCCACCGGCGCACAGCGCGTCAGCCAAAGGCTTGGCATCCCGCTGGGGATTGGAAAGTTTAATAACCGGCACAACGCCGATCTCACTGATCTTTTTCTGCAGATCGTTCATATTTCATTTCCTCCTGGCATAAGCCGAAAATATTTTTGAATCTTCCTTTATTATAATCTGCGCGCACTCTTGTGTCAATGACAAAAAGTGCGCTCCAACGGTGTTGGAGCGCATCTTTATCAAATAACAGCACTGGAGTTTTTCAGTTGCAACTGCAGTTTGTCAGCGATCAGCGCGATAAACTCACTATTGGTGGGTTTACCCTTTGTGT
>CALBJG010000049.1 GCA_937892865.1 uncultured Clostridia bacterium | reverse complement strand
ATTTAAGGAGAAATGTATATATGAAAGCAACAGGTATTGTACGTCGCATAGATGACTTGGGGAGAGTTGTTACATACAGGAAAGCGTTTGGTTGCTGAAAAGAAAGCAGGCTGTGGCGTTTTAGAACGATGGGTGCGTTGGATGCTGCGCGCGATCAAATGAACAGAAGACCCCGGCTTTGCGTTTGGCAAAGCCGGGGAGCGTTTATTTGTGGTGGGCGCAGTATTCGGAGCCGGGCCATTTGCGGTTGTCGCAATTGGTCTTGCTGCATTTATGTCCCACGCAGTACTGACTATCTTCGAAAGCAGGCTGATCACACAGACTTTCGTTGCAATTATGGTTGGTACAGTACAGATAATCACCGCCGGATTTCCGGAGTTTATCGCACTTTAAGCAACGGCAGTTGACGCAGTAGGGGCCATCGTCTCCCACCGGTACTTCGTCGCACCACCAGCACATCTCCGGCTGTGTAACTTCCGGTGTGGTGGCTGCCTCTGTGGGCGCTTCAGTAGTTTCCGGGACGGTCGTGCCGGCTGTTTCTATATCGTTTTTCGTGGTTGCCGGCGGCGTGGTTTCGGGATCTTCTGCCACCGGTGCGCAGGCTGCCGTCAGACACAGCAGCGATGCCAAAAGGATTGCAAGCAGTTTTTTCATAAAAATTCCTCCAGTATATATTGGGATGATTCTACTTTATCACATTCCCCGGGGCAAAAATGCCCCATCGGGCTAAATAGTATATTTTGTCGATTATGCTTGATAGTTGTCGTAAGCGCTTTTTAAATCTTCTTTTACGGTTTGCGCCAAGTCATCAGGCGTTAAAATACGCACAAAACGGCAGTATTGCTGCGCCCAGTAGCGCATAGCGCTCCAGTTGGCTGTGACCCGGGCGGTGACCTCGTCCTCCGTTTCTTCTGCGAAAGTGATGTCCGTGCCAAACCAATCGATCACATCGTTTAAGATGGTCTTTTTCATACGAAAAGTCACCACAACACTTTTTCCGCTGAACATATACAGATGCTCTGCCATATGTTTCGGCAAATACAGACCGTTTTGCATACCGCTTAATTGTCGCACCGGTTTTGCCGATGTGTTCAGCTGGTGAATATCGGTGATTCGATCCAACCGGAAATGGTACAGACTGTTCTCCCGGTTCTCATTACCCAGCAGATAATAACAACCATTGGTGGCGGCCATCTGATAGGGGTTAACGATATAAGGCGCATCACTCCGGGGATGGAGTTTTTTGTCGGTGCCATAGCGATTGTAGGTAAATGCTACCTGCTTGCCGGCAGCGATGGCGTCATCTAAAATCTCAATGGTATAAAACAGTTGCGTGTTTTTTGGCTTATTTTCCGGAAAAGTGGAAATGAACCGTACCCGGGATTTGAAATACCGGTTGGAAAGGGACTCCAGTTTTTTTACAAGTTCCTTGCACTGGTTATAGGGAATGTGCTTGGAGAACAGCAAACTGTCGATCAGCAGCCGCAGTTCTGCGTCTGTAAAATCCCGCTCAATGTAAAAGTCGTGCTGGATAAAACTTTCTTCCATAATGCCGTCTTTGTTGGGATACATACGCATCGTCTCTTGAAATTCAATGGGAAATCCCATCTCCCATAAAGATGTCAGATTCCGCTTGACGCTTTTTCGGTCGGCTTTGATGTGGTATTCTCGTTCCAGAATCTCCACGATGTCATTTTGGTTCAAGGTGTGGTCGGAGTCAGTATATTGCCGCAAGATCTCCAGGATCGCAAAACTTAATTTCTTTTGCTTGGGGTTTTTCATGTTCAGCACCTGCCGCTTTCCTATCTTGTTCGACACCATAATACAAAACCGAATGGGACAAAAATGACCCATCCGGCAGTGAAAGCCGAGTTTGATACCATTCCGGCATATCAAAAACCGCTAAAATCTTAAGCACCTTGACTTTGATTCTTTCTATATGGTACTATAAGGAAAATTGTTCCTTGTGAGGGATCGTTATGGATGAACGGAAAGAACAACTGAAAGTGTTGAAAAAGGCCTACAGAAAGGAAAAAGCAAGAAAGTTAGGCATTTGGAAATGGCTCTTTGCTTTGAGCGTTATTTTTGCCGCAGCGCTCCTTGCCTTGAAATTCGCGCCAGTGTGGGTCCTTTTGTATCTGCCATCCGTGATCACGGAAAAACTGATGACACCGCTGTTTGCACCGATCTGTTATTTGTCTTTGGGCGTATTGGGCATTATCTTTTTGCTGTCCGTTATTTTCTGGGCAGTAAACGCCAAACGGCTGAAAAAGACAGAAGCCTTTTTGAACTACCGCACAATGCGCTCTGCTTTAAAAGTGGAAAAACAACTGCAACGGTAAAATAAACCCCGCCGGATTACCCGGCGGGGTTCGTTTCGTTATTCGGATATTTGATGTATGGAAAGCGGGGGATGGGGCGGCGTGTCCCAGTTGTTCAGATCTTTTTCCATCCAAACAGTGCCGTACCACTTGCCGAACTTAAAACCGCAATCGGGCATCGTGCCGATATAGCGGTATCCCACCGCCCGGTGAAAGGCGACAGATGCATCGTTGGCGGTGGTGATGATAGCGAAAAGTTTCCGGTAACCCTGCCGTTGCAAAAGGTCTTCCAAAGCGGCGTAGAGTTTTGCGCCGATGCCCTTTCCCTGAGCCTCGGGGCAGAGGTAAATGGAGGCGGCTGCGCTCCATTGGTACGCTGCCCGCTCAAAGGGACGGCTGCCATAAGCATATCCCAAAACAACACCGTTTTCTTCCCAAACCAGCCAGGGGAACTGGGCGGTGATATGCAAAAAACGCTCTGTAAATGATTCAAGATCGGGAACCGTGTATTCAAAACTGATGGCAGTGTTCTGTATATAGGGCGCATAGATCTCCAAGATCCGGGGCAGATCCTGCGCAGTTGCCAGCCGAATGGACATAGAATCACATCCTTATTTCAGATAGCACCATTGTACGGCAAATCACTGTCGCCGTCAACAAAAACCAATAGAAAGCCCCAAAGATACTGGCGTACATAGGTACGGTAGACCTTCGGCTTGCACAGTAAGTTAAAATGCGGGCGTGCAAAGCACGCCCGCATTTTAACGGTTGCTGTCTTTCGTGACCTCTGATTAGTAGTTCTCAGCGTGGAGCTCGAAGTATGCCTTGGGGTGTGCGCAGGTGGGGCACAGTTCGGGGGCGTTGGTACCAACTACGATATGACCGCAGTTACGGCACTCCCAAACCTTGACTTCGCTCTTGCCAAAGACCTGG
>CALBJG010000048.1 GCA_937892865.1 uncultured Clostridia bacterium | reverse complement strand
TGAGATCGCCGCTGCAGGCAGCGACCTGAAGTACGAAGTCGGTACAATGATCGAGATCCCCAGAGCATGTCTGACTGCTGATGAGATCGCCAAGGAGGCACAGTTCTTCTGCTTCGGTACCAATGACCTGACTCAGATGACCTTCGGCTTCAGCCGTGACGACGCAGGCAAGTTCCTGAACGCTTACTACGAAAGCAAGATCTACGAGAACGACCCCTTCGCAAAGCTGGACCAGAACGGTGTTGGCCGCCTGATGGATATGGCTGTGCAGTTGGGTAAGGGTGCTCGTCCCGAGATGCACCTGGGCATCTGCGGCGAACACGGCGGCGACCCCGTCTCCGTTGAGTTCTGCCACAAGATCGGCCTGGACTACGTCTCCTGCTCCCCCTTCCGCGTTCCCATCGCTCGTCTGGCTGCCGCCCAGGCTGCTATCAAGGGCTAATTGCTAACAATAAAATCGCCACCCAACCGGGTGGCGATTTTTGCAAGCTTCGTCACTCTTTATATTTCCTGTTATAAAAGCGATGATCTTTATTGATTTACAGACAGAAATCCGCTATAATAATTCCGTACATTTACAAAAAAGGAGAACGAACTATGCTGGAAAAAGTTTTTAAACTGAAGCAGAATGGCACTACGGTCAGGGCCGAGATCGTGGCAGGTGTTACCACCTTCATGACCATGGCCTACATACTTGCTGTAAATCCAAGCATTCTGGGTGATGCCGGAATGAATCCGAATGCGGTGCTGATGGCCACAGCAATTGCTTCGTTTGTTGGAACGGTTTGTATGGCGCTGATGGCCAATATGCCTTTTGTACTGTCCGCCGGTATGGGTCTGAATGCCTATCTTGCCTATACCGTTGTGATCGGCATGGGATATTCCTGGCAGATTGCGCTGCTGGCGGTTTTTGTAGAGGGTCTGATCTTCATTGTGCTGTCTTTGACCAACATCCGGGAGGCGATTTTTAATGCCATTCCGCTGACACTGAAGCGAGGTGTTTCTGTAGGAATTGGACTGTTTATTGCATTTATCGGCTTGCAGAATGCAGGTCTGGCAGTAGATGCCTCCACCTTGGTGACGATCACGAGCTTTACGGAAAATTTTTCTACTCAGGGCATCTGTGCTTTGCTGGCGGTGATCGGTCTGCTGGTTACCGCGGTGCTCCATATTCGCAAGGTAAAGGGCTCATTTCTGATCGGTATTATTGCTACTTGGTTGCTGGGTATCATTTGTCAGCTGACTGGCATCTATGTACCTGCGCCGGACGCAGGCTTCTACTCTTTGATCCCTACAGGTATTGTATCCGCTGACTTTTCTCAGCTGGGTCAGACCTTTGGACAGTGCTTCCGGGTGGATTGGAGTGCTATCCGGCCTCTGGACTTTGTTGTTGTTATTTTTGCGTTCCTGTTTGTAGATCTGTTTGATACTTTGGGAACACTGATTGGTGTCGCTACAAAGGCAGATATGCTGGATAAAGATGGCAGACTGCCCAAGATCAGGCCGGCGCTGCTGGCTGATGCCATCGGCACCTCTGTTGGTGCTGTGCTGGGCACATCTACGGTTACCACCTTTGTGGAATCGGCTTCCGGCGTTGCTGTCGGCGGGCGCACCGGTCTGACAGCTTTGGTTGCAGGCATTTTGTTCCTGCTGTCTACGCTGTTTGCGCCGTTGTTTACGGCAATTCCGTCCTTCGCAACAGCACCGGCTCTCATTATGGTGGGATTCTTGATGGTAAGCTCCGTCACGGAGATTCGCTTTGACGATGACAATTTGACAGAGGCAATTCCTGCTTATATTGCCATTATCGCGATGCCGCTGTTCTATAGTATTTCTGAGGGCATCAGCCTGGGCATTATTTCCTATGTGGTGCTGAATGTTTGTACCGGAAAGGCAAAGTGCGTCAAGCCTCTGATGTATATTCTGGCAGTGCTTTTTGTGTTGAAATATATCTTCCTGTGATTTCCCCTTTTTGCTGTCTGTAGCTCAGGCTGCTATCAAAGGCTAATTTCTAATACTGAATTCCCTCGGAGAAATCCGAGGGAATTTTCTTTACTGAGAACTTTTCATTGCACAAATCGTATGTTATAATGCAATTAAGAGGTGAATGAAATGATTTACACTGCAAAAACAAAACTGGCGCTGAAACTGTGTTTCGATGCCCATAAAGACCAGTTAGATAAAAGCGGTATGCCATATGTGTTCCACCCTTTTCATTTGGCAGAACAAATGGAAACAGAAGAAACGACGATCGTGGCGTTGCTTCACGATGTGATCGAGGACACAGATTGCACCATTGAAGATCTGACAAGCATGGGTTTTGATAAGGTCATCACAGATGCCATTGCGTTGATGACGCATAAAGACGGCGTGGATTATATGGACTATGTCCGTATGATCAAAAAGAATGCTATTGCCAAAACGGTTAAACTGGCAGACTTAAAACATAACTCTGATTTGTCCAGATTGGACACTGTTGACGAAAAAGCCTTGTTAAGAAGAGAAAAATACCTAAAAGCAATCTCTTTGTTGGAAGGTTAATTACCATTCCCCGGCGATGCCGGGGATTTTTATATCTTTGCAATTTGGGAAATAGTATGATATGATATTTTCAGAATTTTGAAATGGCGGTGAATACTATGTTTGATGCAAAAAAGGTAAAAGAACAGTGTGTTGCCTGGATTCAAAAGTTTTTTGAAGAAAACGGACCGGGTTGTAACGCTGTTATTGGCATTTCCGGCGGTAAGGACAGTTCCATTGCCGCTGCGCTGTGTGTGGAAGCCCTGGGCAAAGACCGGGTGATCGGCGTACTGATGCCCCAAGGCGTACAGCCCGACATCGATATGGCGCAGTTGCTGGTTGATCATTTGGGTATCCGTCATTATACGGTAAATGTACAGGACGCGGTAAACGGCATTTTGAACAATCTGCCTGCAGATATGGAGATCACACCCCAAACACGCCAGAATATTCCGCCCCGGGTACGGATGGCAACGCTGTATGCCATTTCCCAAAGCAACAATGGCCGGGTTGTAAATACCTGCAACCTATCTGAAGATTGGGTCGGTTACTCTACACGCTACGGAGATGCTGCCGGTGACTTCTCGCCTATGTCTAATTTGACCGTGACGGAAGTAAAGGAGATCGGCCGTCTGTTGGGTCTTCCTGATGTTTTGGTGGACAAGACGCCCATTGACGGTCTTTGCGGCAAAACAGATGAAGAAAACCTTGGTTTCACCTATGCAGAACTGGATGTTTATATCCGTACCGGTTATATCGCTGACCAGGAAAAGAAGGCTATTATTGACCGGAAACACAAAATGAATCTGTTCAAACTGGCATTGATGCCCGCTTTCCAGCCCGAACTGTAAGAAAGGCGAATCTATGGAAAAATATCTGGCTATTGCTTTTGATGACGGTCCCTACGCCCCGATGGTGGAAATGATCGACAAGATCAAATCCTTCGGCTGGAAAGCCGCCTTTGCCATCGTAGGTAAAGAAATCAACGAAGAAACGATCCCTATGCTCCGGTATGCTATTGATAACGGATTTCAGTTGGTGACCCACGGACAGACCCACTGCAGCCTTGGAAATGCAACTACAAAAGAGGAAATTTTAAATGAGATGCTCCCTCCTGTCATTACGGTACACCAACAGCTGGGTTATCAGATCACTATGGCGCGTCTTGCAGGTTTGCGGGGAAATGATCTGGTCTTTCAAACAATGAAACAAATCGGCTTGCCTCTTTTGGGTCAGGGTATTGTGTGCGGTAAAGACTGGGAGGAAACCACACCGGTGGAGAGTATTGCCCAAACGGTTTTGGACTCTGTCAGCGATGGCGCCATCGGTACGCTCCATGTTCGTTTCGGTACTTGCAAAGCCCTGGACACGATCCTTCCGGAACTGAAGCGCCGTGGCTATACTTTGGTCACGCCTGAGGAATTGTTCCGTATCCGGGGTGTGTCAGAAATCCCCCTTGGAGAACAAATCCGCTTTGTATTATAAATAGGGCGACCGATGGTCGCCCCTTATGTTTGCGTGTTGCTTCCGGCAACACGCTTTTTAATATGCAAATTTTGAATATTGTATTAAGTTTCGATTCAAATTATTTAAAAAACCTTTTATTTTCCGGTAAATGGGCAAACTACACAAAACCGGATGTTGTTTTCTTCAAAAACTGTGTATTTACACAACCGCCATTTTCTTGTATCATTAGCGTATATTAAACATGCGCAGGTCACTGGGCAGAAAGGAATGGTGTTATGAGAACTGCACAAGCAATCTCCCCCTCACCTCTTGTTCGAAAAACAAAGTTTCAAAAAGTCTTGCTCAATATCCAGCGCAACTGGCTTTTATATATATTCCTGCTTCCGGCAGTAATATATATGGCGTGTTTCCACTATGCCCCGATCTACGGTCTGCAGATCGCATTCCGGGACTTCAAAATTTTAAAAGGTTTTTCAGGAAGCACCTGGGTGGGTTTAAGATGGTTTGAGCGTTTCTTCGGCACTCCCCGTTTCTGGACTATTTTGAAAAATACACTGACCATCAGTATCTACTCCCTGATCGTCAACTTTTTCCTGCCGATCATTTTGGCGATCGCGCTGAACAACATCCGTTCCAAGTACTATAAAAAATTCGCCCAGACTATTACCTATATGCCCCACTTCATCTCTACCGTTGTTTTGGTTGGTATGATGAGCGTGTTCTTCTCCCCCCGCTCCGGTTTCGTAAATACCATTTTAGGTCTGTTTGGTGTTGACCCCATCTACTTTATGGGCGAATCTCAGTATTTCACCCATATGTATGTATGGAGTGGCGTATGGCAGAGCGTTGGCTGGGGCTCCATTATTTATATGGCAGCGCTGTCCGGCGTTGATCCTACTCTGCACGAAGCCGCTATGATCGACGGTGCCAGCAAAGTTCAACGGGTCTGGCACATTGATCTTCCCGCGATCCTGCCCACTATTTCTATTATGCTGATCATGAGTTTCGGCAAGGTTATGAGCGTTGGTTATGAGAAAGTCTATCTGATGCAGAACGACCTGAACCTGCAGGTTTCGGAGATTATCAGTACATATGTGTATAAGATGGGTATTTTGAGTCATCAGTACAGTTACTCCGCTGCGATCGGCTTGTTTAACAATGTGGTCAACTTCATCCTTGTGATCACAATGAACAAAGTCGTGAAAAAGATGACCGGCTCCGGTCTGTGGTAAGGAGGGGTCACAATGGCATTATTTAAGAAAAAAAGCGCAAGAATCAAGAGTTCTCCCGGCGACCGCGTGTTTGACATTATTATGGGACTGTTTGTCTTTCTTTTGATCGCGGTCATCGTTTATCCCCTTTGGTTCGTGGTAATGGCAAGTTTCTCTGACCCGATGTATGTAAACAACGGCACTATTTTGGTTATCCCCCAAGGTTTTCAGCTAGAGGGCTATAAGTTGGTCTTCGGAAATCAACGGCTTTGGACCACTTACGGCAACACTATTCTCTACACGGTTTGTGGCACTTTATTCGGCACATTTGTTACAATGCTTGCTGGCTATGCCTTCTCCCGGAAGGATCTGGTCGGTGGCAGCAGTTTAATGCAGTTATTCGTATTTACTATGTATTTCAGCGGCGGTACGATCCCCCTGTTCCTTACGATCCAAAGTTTGGGTCTGCTGGACACACGGGCGCTGATGATCATTCTCGGCTCCGTATCTGCTTATAACATCATCATTGTCCGGTCCTTTATGGTAAGCAATATTCCCGATGATCTGTTTGATGCCGCCAAGATCGATGGCTGCGGAAACGGAAGATTTTTCTTCCAGATCGTACTTCCCCTTTCCAAGGCAGTTATGGCGATCATGGTGCTGTACATCGCTGTCAGTCACTGGAACTCATACTTTAACGCCATGATGTACCTGACCGATATACAAAAACAACCTCTGCAGGTTTACTTGCGAGAGATCCTGGTTGTCGGTCAATCTATGGCAGCCGATACCGACATAGACCCGGAAATGCAACAGAAAATGGAGAAGATGGTCTCCATCCTCAAGTATGCGTTTATCGTAATCGCCACCGCTCCCATTTTGTGTGTCTATCCCTTCATTCAGAAGTATTTCGTCAAGGGCGTTATGATCGGCTCTGTTAAGGGTTGATTCCCTTGTTTCAACAAGATTGCCACACCAGTGTGCGCACTGGTTCGCAATGACACGTTGAAAGCGCACAAAAGGCGACAAATTTATGTATGTTACTGTGTAAAACACAGAAACAATAAAAATCAAGGAGGAAACACTATGAAAAAGATCTTAGCATTGGTTCTGGCACTGGTTATGCTTGGTTCCCTGATCGTGGGCTGCGCCCCCCAGGAAGACCCCAAGGATACCACTCCCGAAACCACCACCGGCAGTGGCTCCCAGGAAGAAACCACTACCAAAGCTCCTGAATTGGCTGTTGACCACTTCAAGGGCACTAAGCTGAAGGTCGCTGTCCTGAAGAAGGAATCTGACACTGAGGCTAACTACAACGAAAAAGAAATCATCAAGATGGTCACCGAGGCTACCGGCATCGAGACCGAGTGGATCGTCATCGATCCCAGCGTTGTCAACGATAAGTTGGCTACCCTGCTGATGAGCGATGATCAGCCCGACATCTACCTGGGCTTCTTCTCCACCAACGAGACTATGTTCGCAAACAACCTGGACGCTTTCTATGATCTGGCTGAAGAGGGTCTGCTGGACACCTATGCTCCCAATGTCGTAAGAGACTATGACGCATTCCCCATGCTGTGGACTGCTTCCACCCAGGGCGACGGCTCCATCCGCGGTCTGGTAACCGGCGGCTCCGTTGCTGCTGACGCCACCGGCGGTGCAACTGCTTACTACAACATTAGAACTGACTGGTTGGAAAAGGCACAGATGGAAGTTCCCACCAATGCTGATGAGCTGTACG
The DNA here is from genome assembly GCA_937892865.1 of uncultured Clostridia bacterium. Taxonomy (GTDB): domain Bacteria; phylum Bacillota; class Clostridia; order Oscillospirales; family Oscillospiraceae; genus Faecousia. The sequence continues at coordinate 5,259 of CALBJG010000048.1, read as the reverse complement.
CAGTTCTGAAGTACTTCAAGGAAAACGATATGGACGGCGACGGCGATCCCAACAATGAGATCCCCATGTCCTTTGCTAACGGTTACTGGGAGACCGATCTGATGATGCTGGCTGCTCCCTTTGGCATTGCCGGTAACTACACCTGGCAGGCACATGACCACTACAAGAACATTAAGGACGGCAAGGTCGTAGGTACTGTTGATACTGAAGGCTTCCGCGCATTCATTGAGTTCTTCCACAAACTGTACTCCGAAGGCCTGCTGGACGTCGAGGGCTTCTCTCAGACTGCTGACCAGTACAAGGCTAAGAAGACTGAAGGCATCATTGGTGTCGTTCACTCCTTCGGTTCTTCCGCTGATGACGTAGATTACACTCCCTTCCTGTGGGAAGGCAAGGAAGGCATCACTCCTATGATCTCCGGTCTGCCCACTCGTTTCATGGGCCAGCGCGGCAACTTCGCTATCTCTGCTAAGTCCGAGAACGTCGAGGCTGCACTGTGGTGGTGGAACTGGATGTCCAAGGACGCCGAGACCAAGAACATTGCCCAGGGTGGTGTTGATTACTTCTTCAAGGGCGATGACGGTTTGTTCTATGTCAACGACAACTATGCAGGCGTTTCTGCTGTTGACGGCCTGACAAACTACTGCCCGGTCTTCTTGCCCAACGAGCAGGCTCAGACCACTTTTGAGTCCAGATCCGAGCAGTTGAAGATGCGTTTTGAATTCGTCAAGAAGTATATGGACACCAACATGAACCAGGAAGGCTTCCCCATCATGTATGCAGATGCAGAAGCTGCTGAAGAGCGTGGCTTCATCGAGACCGAGTTGTATCCCTACATCGCTACCTTCACCGCCAATGCCATCAAGGACGGCATCGACGATGCAAAGTGGCAGAAGCACCTGGATGACCTGGAGAGCTACCAGTACAACGATTGGCTGGGTCTGTGGCAGGATATGGTCGATGAGGCTGCTTCTCGTGTCGAAGGCTAATTTCAAACATAACATTATTTAACTCCGGTTAAATATCATTAACTTCGGTTAATTAAGTAAAACCCGACCGGCAAAACAGAACAGGAAAGAAGTGAACAGGATAATGCGAAACAGAAGTAGATACTTTAAGCGTTTTATCCTCAGCTTCCTGATCGTTCTTGTTTTGCCGGTCATCGTTTTTACCGGTCTGTTCATGAATGATTTCCGTGACACTTATACAAATAAGGTCAAAGATCAGATCTATTCTGACCTGGACCGGGCAGGCGATGAACTGGACCGGCATCTTGAAAACCTACACAGTGTCGTGATCTACAACTCCCGGCTGTCTCATATGCAGCCCTACGCCATCAAACACGACATCACTGCGCGAAATATTTTATCAACTCTCGCCGCTGAATCTGCGGTAAATTCCCTTGTGGATACCATCTACTTTTACAGTCCGGCTACACCCCACAGAATATATACCGAATCCGGTACATTTACACTGGATTATTTTGCCCGCTTAAAACTTAAATTGCAGGGCAAGCAGGAAATGCTTTCCTTATGGGAAACCATTCCGGAAGGCGGCTGGTTATGTTGGTCTGCAGACCAACAGCCGATCTTACAATATGTGATTACCACGGAAAACGGTGATATGTGGTTTTTTAATATTGCCCTGAAAGAACTGGATACGATCCTGGAAAAAGCAGACACGAATACCAAACTTCATGCGAACAATGGCGATGTCCTCTACAGTGCAGACCGTTATACCGCCGATATAGAGGATATCGATTACCAAATCAAAACAAATTCTGATAAAAATAGGTTTACACTGACCCGTTCCAGCACAGAGGACACTTTCTTCCGGGAAGTTTTGTCTTGGCAAAGCAGATTTTTGATCATCGTTGGGTTGGTACTGCTGGCAGGTTTTGGTCTTGTGACCGTACTGACTTTCTACAATGAAAAGCCTCTTGCCAACATCCGCTCATTTATCACCGGTAAGATGCACATCCCCGAGGGTGTTCATGGTGTGGATCTGGTTATGTATTCCTTTGAAAATATGGAAGACCGTATGCACCTTTTGGAAAAACAGCGGGTGCAAGAGCGTCTCCTGCTGCATCTTTTACTCAGCGACAACACACAAAACACTGAACACATCATCAAACGCCTGCAAAGCGATGCTATTTTCCAAAATGCAAAATTTTTACGGGTACTTGTCGCCACTGCAAACAACGAAGACACTTGTACCCGCATTGAGCGGTATCTGGATATGGTCGCCCGGCACGAGATCGAGATCCGCAGTATTGCTGCTGTGACCGAGACAAAGCGTGTCTTTGTTTTGGGTCTTCCCTCCGACAGTGAAGCAGCATTGCAAGAGATTCTGGAAAAAGCCGGACGGATCTTGTTGGAAGATTTGGGCGCACCGGTTCAGTTCTTTGTTGGCGGATGCTGCAAAGAGATGAATGAATTGCATTTCTCTTACAAAGAAGCGATTATGTCCAGCAGAAATGAAACTGCAGAACAGATCACCTTCTTTAAAGATAAACGCACTAAAAATGAAACTTTCAAGTATCCTGCCGAGCAGGTAGAGATGCTTTATAATGCGCTGATCGAAATGGATATGGAAAAAGCAAATATGCTTACCGATATGCTCTTGGATTTCCTTGAGAAACACAAACAGAGCAAATATCTCAGCGCATCGATATATTACGATCTGATCAACACCTATTACAAAGCGCGTAACAAATTGGAAACGGATGAAGAAATTCTGGAATTGGATATGGATCTTGTAAGTTTGAAGGACAATCCTTCCGCCAAGGAAAATGTCACCCTTCTCCGGGAGATGTTCCAGGATTATGTGGATTCAATGGCAAATTCTGAAAAAGAAAAAAACAAAGATATCATCCCCAAGGTAATAGACTTTATCGAACAGAACATCACACTGCGCGATTTGAGTGTCAGTATGGTGGCTGACCAGTTTGATGTTTCTATCTCCAATTTGTCCCACCAGTTTAAGGCGCGGATGAACTGTACCATATCCGGTTATATCACAGAGAAAAAATTCTCTTATGCCGGTAAACAACTTTTGGAGACCGATGAAAGCGTCAGCGCCATTGCTGAAAAACTGGGCTATAGTCAAGCAACCAGTTTTATTCGCAAATTTAAACAGTTCTACGGTGTGACCCCTGCAGAGTATCGAAACCAAAACCGTGGACAGAATGATGATTGACCCTACGGCACATTGCCCGGCGACGCTTTTTAAGTGCCGCCGGGCAATAAAATTGAAATTTATCGGTTTTTCAGTCCCCTTCAACATATTATCAACGGAAGAGGCAACGGCACCTATGCGGCAAAAAAGCACCGCCGAAGCGGTGCTTTTAGTAGTGTTATCGAACGATTTTTCTGAAATAGGTCATTAAGTTGTCCCAATCAAATTTGGTTTGGCTGTGATCTCCGGATTTTATGTGGTAAGCAATTTCGCCTTCTTGGTAAACCTCATTGACAATCGGCTTATCAGGAGCAATAAGACCTTTCTTTCCGTGAAGTTTATACACCTCGGAAGCCAGTTGCGCGGACAGCAACTCCGCATCCGGATCAGACCATTCATCATCTACGGAGCAAGTAAGATAAATAAATCTGGGTGCCATCAGTGCAAGAAGCATATGCTGGTCAACAGGCAGGAGTTCTTCGTGCTCAGCAAATTCCTTCAGTTTATCGCAAAACCAGTCACTCACCGCAATGTTTTTAATGTGCTCACCACGCTTGCCGCGAAGAACAGCCGCGCCCAAGCAACCGGAATTGTTAGGATTTACCAGCCGAATACGCTGATCGGTTGCCGCCGCCCATAGAGCAGCCTTACCGCTTCTGGAATGTCCGGTGGCGCAGAGTTCCTGCCTATTGATATCGTTATCTGTTTCCAAATAGTCTACCACGCGGCTAACGCCCCATGCCCAGGCAGAAATAGAGCCCCAGGAGTTTTTATTGCGACCTTTTAAGGGCTTCACATGCTTAAAAATGCCTTTTTTAAAGTTAGAGCGGGAATTCCAGTCATAGTTCAGCGCACGGGTGGGCATCACAGCAATAGCAAAGCCATTGTCCGTAATATCCTTCAATGGCAGGCAGGAATTATAATCCTTACCTGTGTGCATATTTCCCTTTTCATCGAAAATTAAATGGTTTTCCATATTCTCGTGCATCACATAAATAAATGCAGGCACTGCAGCAGTTTGCTTTGCGGGCAAGTACACTCTGAAGGGGAATTTGAAATCATCAAAACCACCTTCAATATATTTCACCCGCATACCATATTCCATGGTTTCCTTTACGATTGTGAACTTAAGATTCTCCGGCGCTTCGATATCTCTTACGCCATAAACATACTCGCAAAAAAGGTTCAAGAGTTCTTCTCTTCTGAACTGGGTCCACTCCGCTACCGTAGTAATTTTCTCGCCACTGATGGAAGATAGTACATCTGGAATATTATGCATACTGACACCACCTTTTATTGATCACAAATATTATAACACAAATGTAAAAATTCGCAATACAGAACTAATATTCAATATTTGAATTTCTCGTAATGTTTTCAATAGAGCGGAATTTGTGTAAGTAAGGTCTTCCCTTTTATTGAATTCTTATGTATAATATTGGCAGTAAACAAAGGAGGAATCCCCGATGTCTGATAAGAAATTACTTTTAAATACAGAACGCGTATCCGCTTTGAATGCCGGCTTTGAAAAAGCCTTCGGTGGCAAGCCGGTTTCCTACTTTTCCGCTCCCGGACGGACCGAACTTTCCGGTAACCATACCGACCATCAGCGTGGCCGTGTTTTGGCCGGCGCTGTGAATCTGGATATGCAGGCTGCTGTCCGTGTAAACGGCACGAATACGATCCGTATTTTATCTCAGGGCTACCCCTTGAGTGAAGTGTCTTTGCTGGAACTGAAACCGATCGAAGCAGAGATCAACTCCACCCCTGCGCTGATCCGTGGCGTTGCCGCCCGCTTTGTAGAACTTGGCTGCAAAGTCGAAGGTTTCGATGCTTATATGGAGTCTACTGTTCTCCCCGGCTCCGGTCTCAGTTCCTCTGCCGCATTCGAGGTTCTGTTTGGCACGATTTTCAATGAACTGTTTTTTGGAGGAAAGCTGAGTGCCATAGAAATTGCACAGATCGGTCAATATGCGGAAAATGTGTATTTCGGAAAGCCCAGCGGTCTGATGGACCAGATGGCCTCCTCCGTGGGCGGCATGGTATATATCGACTTCAAAGATCCTGCGGCCCCTTATGTGG
>CALBJG010000047.1 GCA_937892865.1 uncultured Clostridia bacterium | reverse complement strand
TCCAGCCGGTGCGGGAAAAAGGCATTCCCGTTAATATCCGCAATACCAACGCCCCCCAGGACAGAGGTACATTTATTCAGGAAGACTTTGACACCGAGACCGACCCGGACCGGATCATCACCGGCATCACCGGCAAGAAGGATTTCTCTATCATTACCATGTTCAAGCGGGGTATGACCAGCCAGGTGGGCGTTCTGCGGAAAGTCCTTTCCGTACTGGAGCGGTACAATGTATCGGTTGATTTTGTGCCCAACGGTATCGACAATGTTTCTCTGGTCGTCCGTACCGATGCCATCGCCAAACATCTGTACGCCATTATGGCGCAGATCCAGCAGGAAGCCCAGCCGGACCGGCTGGAGGTGCTGGATAACATCTCTGTGATCGCCGCTGTCGGTCACCGGATGGCTTTCCGCCCCGGTGTTTCCGGTAAGATCTTTGCGGCATTGGGTCAGGCGGGCATCAACATCCGTATGATCAACCAGGGTCCCGACGAACTGAACATTATCTTCGGCGTTGACAATAAGGATTTTGCCGAAGCGATCCGTGTGCTGTACAACAGTTTTGTGAAATGATCGGAGGCAAGTTATGAAGAAACTTTATACCGTTGCTGTTCTGGGCGCTACCGGCGCTGTGGGACAGGAAATGATCAAAATTCTCCAGGAGCGGGATTTCCCCGTAGGCAAGTTGGTACCTCTGGCCAGTGCCAGAAGCGCAGGCAAAACCTTGAAATTCAAGGGCGAGGATGTGACCATCGGCCTGGCTTGCGATGAGGCTTTTGAAGGCGTAGACATCGTGCTGGGCGCAGCAGAAAACGATATTGCCAAGCAGTTTGCTCCTGCGATCGTAAAAGCAGGCGCTGTGTTCGTGGATAACTCTTCTGCATTCCGTATGGATCCCAATGTGCCTCTGGTGGTGCCGGAGGTCAACCCGGAGGATGTTAAGTGGCATAAGGGTATTATTTCCAACCCCAACTGCTCTACCATCATCACCATTACCGCTGTCAATGCGCTGAATAAATTGAGCCCCATCCGCACGATGACCGCATCTACCTACCAGGCAGTATCCGGCGCCGGCGCCGGCGGTCCCATTGAACTGATGGGCGAGGTGGAAGCGCTGACCAAGGGCGAGACTTACGAGCCCAAGATCTTCCCCTATCAGATCGCCTACAACCTGATCCCCCAGATCGGCGGTGAAAGTTTTGAAGGCTACACCAGCGAAGAGATGAAGATGCAAAACGAGGGCAGAAAGATCATGCATCTGCCGGAACTGAAAGTCACTTGCACCTGTGTCCGCGTTCCCGTTGTGCGCAGCCACTCCATTTCCGTCAGTTGCCACTTTGATAAGCCCGTTACCGTGGAGCAGGTCAGAGAGGTGATCGCCAACGCACCCGGTTGCAAACTGGTAGATGATCTTGCCAAGAAACAGTATCCTATGCCCTTGGAGACCACCGACCAGGATATCGTGTTCGTGGGTCGGATCCGTCCTGACTTGACCGATGATTGCGGCATCAGCCTCTGGTGCTGCGGTGACCAGGTCCGTAAGGGAGCGGCTACCAACGCCATCCAGATCGCGGAACTTTTGGTAAAATAAAAATAAAAAGAAAACCGGGCAGACATTTGTCTGCCCGGTTTTGTCGTTCTGTTTACTTATTCTACTTCGGAGAGTTCTATGGTCATTTCCTTCTTGGGGATCAGGAAACGGCGGGTGGCAAAGAGACCTGCGATACACAGGATACTGGCAATGTTGCTGATGGGGTTGTCGTGGCTGAGGATGACCTGCCGGGAAATAGCAACAATCAGCACTTCAATGGTGTTGGCAGGGGTCATATCAATGAGCATTCGCACAAACTCCAAACCGACCACGATGGTCAGTACACTGTGCAGATATGTATTTAAGGAGATGAAATAATCCGGTGTGGTGAACATCTTGTTGATATCCAGGACGAGTTTATACACTTCCACTGCCAGCATTCCCACCAGGACGATCAGTGTTAACATAGCAATGATGAATTCCAGAATGTGCAGTACTTTATGAAAGAAAGTTTCATGCTTTTTATGCATATATTTGCCTCCTTAACCATTTTTGTTTATTATACAATACATATCGGTAAATGAAAACACTTTTCTTAAGTTTTCTTTAGATTTTTGGAAAAAGGTTGACTTTATACCAATCAACTGTTTCATCAGATCTTTCCCGGACAGTACTGGTATATGTACCTGGTGTTTCCTATCGTGTTGGTGTATCTGCTGATTGTCTATGCTCCGGAGTTTATCCGGCATCGGAAAATCAAAGTATAAAAGAAACCGCTCCATTCTACGGAATGGAGCGGCAATTTTATTTTGTAGTAAGGTTTTCGTTGTTCTTGGGCGTCTTTTGCTGGTTCATCCAAACTTTCATAACAATGCTGTGGGGCAGGAGTTTTACCAGCCGTACCTGCATACGAATAGGGAAACCGTGGACAGAATAGTCCTTTTTGGTTTTATACAGATCCTTAAGACCCGTGGCAACCACATCAGCGGCTTCATACAGATGGTTGTAGTACTGTACTTTGGAACCGTTGGTCTGGAGGGCGTGGTTGAAAAACTCCGTTTTGACCCAGCCGGGGTTCATTGCCATCATCCGGATGCCCCGGTGTTTTAACTCCCGGCTCAAAGCCCGGGTGTAACTCAACACAAACGCCTTGGTCGCGCCGTAGGTGGTGATGTAAGGAACAGGCTGGAATGCAGAGAGGCTGTCCAGTTGCAGCACATGGCTGCCTTTTCCCATATAGGGCAGGCACAGCCGGGTCACAGCCACCAGCGCTTTGCAGTTTAAGTCGATCATCCGCAGGTCATCTTCCATAGGAATGTCCGCATAATCACCGAATTTACCAAAACCGGCGGCATTCACAAGCAAAGTGATCTGCGGGGCTTCTTCCGCCAACAGGTTTTTTAAAGTGTTAAAACTTTCACTGTTGCACAAGTCCAAAGAAATGGGGCGTACCGGGGTGGTAACCTCTGCGGCTAACTGCTTCAGGGCATCCTCCCGCCGGGCAATGGCCCAGATCTCGTCTACCTGAACATAAGCGGACAATTGTTTTACAAACTCCCGGCCCATACCGGAACTGGCACCGGTGACAATGGCGATCTTCATAAGCATGTATCCTTTCTTATTGGGTCAAGAACATTTTTGCGGCTTGCAACAAGGCATCCCGCTCATTAGGCAGACTGTCATCCTGGACCTGGTGGAGCAGGAATGTCATACATCTGCCGATCTCCGGCCCGGGCTCAAATCCCAGAGCAAGAATATCCCTGCCGTTGATGGCAAGATCTTTGGCGGTCAGACAGTCATTTTCCTGCAGGATCTCTTCCAAAATTGCTTCCGTTTCCGGGAAGGGGTATTCTTCGTCATCTTCTACACCTTTGCTGTCCTGGTCTGCCTTCTGCAGCGCAAGGAGCAAACGAATATTTTCCAAGCCAAACTGTCCCAACCGGCGGCGGAGGGAACGCTTGTCCGGTTCCAGGGGGAGCATATGATTCTCCACCAAAAATACCACCTGCTCCCGCAATGCGGTGGGGGCGCGGAGACGATGGAGGATCCGGTCTGCCATCTCGGCGCTGATCTTTGCGTGACCGTAGAAATGTCCACGCCCGTTTTCGTCCAGTGTAAAGGTAGGTACTTTGCCAATATCGTGGAGAAGCGCCGCCCAACGGATCACAAGGTCAGTGGGAACGGCTTGTACCACGTTGGCTGTGTGGGTAAACACATCATAAGCGTGGTGCGGACTTTGCTGATCAAAGCCGACAGTGGGGGCTAATTCGGGAATCACTTGGGTCAAAATAGGAGCAAACCGGGTCAGATCTTTGGCAGATACCAAAGGAAGCAGTTTACATAACTCATCAAACACCCGCTCCCGGGCAAGAAGATCCATACTGGGCGCTAACTTTTCCATCGCCGCCATCGTATCTTCCGTGGGGACTAAATCAAAACGAACCGCAAATCGCACGCCCCGCAAGATCCGAAGAGCATCTTCCCGGAAACGGGTCTCCGGATCGCCTACGGCCCGCAAGATATGCTTTTCCAGATCCCGCCGACCGCCCCAGGGGTCAATATAACCCTTGCCGGGGGCATAGGCAATGGCGTTAACGGTGAAATCCCGTCTGCGCAGATCCTCTTCCAAACTGGTGACAAACTCCACGGCATCCGGATGACGGCTGTCGGTATAATCACCGTCGGTGCGGAAGGTGGTGATCTCATAGACCTTCCGGTCCATGACAACGCCGATGGTGCCGTGCTTTTCTCCATTGCGTACCAGGTCATAACCGTGGAACACACGCACGATCTGCCGGGGCAGCGCATCGGTGCAAAGATCGTAATCGTGGGGGGCAATGCCCAGCAAACTATCCCGGACACAGCCGCCTACCGTGTAGGCGCTGAAACCGGCTTTTTGCAGCATCTGCATGCAACGGCGTACCTCTTTGGGTAACACCATAGGCCCATTGTAAAGAAGAGCAGAACGCTTACCGGAAACAAGAGAGCAGAGATTGGCGGCGCTCCACAGAGCAACACCCAGGAAAAACAGCCGGTTTCCGTCCCGGATAGCGGCAAGACTGAAAAACAGCGCTGCTTGATTGTAGAAGACATAGGGCTTCCGGTTTCCCTCCCGGGCATCAATGGCGGTGCGCTGAAACACAGCCAACAGCGCAAAAACGGAGGCGAGCAAACTGAAGAAATGGTCCTGCAGTTGGGGTTGAGCGCTCCAGCCCCGATATTGGGAAATGGCGTGGATCATCAGGTAAACTGTAAATACACCGTGAAATGCCATAGACGGTTGCACCCGCCGCTGGCGGCACAGCGCCAAATAAACAAGGCTGACGGCAGTGGCAAGACCAACGATACAAAGGATCAGCGTGAGAGGTTGGAAATTCTGCGCCAGTTCTGTAATACTGCCAATGCCGATGCTTATGCCGGCGGCAATGCTGCCCCAAAAGGCGATGGGAGAGGCGGGGAACAACTGGTGATATCCCGGTGTGCCGCTACCCACATTCCAGGTGCAAAGACCCAAAAATGCCAGATACAGACCGGTGAGAATGTAAGTCAGCCAGTTGCCGGGGTGACCGGTGAGGAGCAGCCCCTTGCCGTCAATGCCCGTGGCATACAGCCATACCCGCAGCAGCAGAGCCAGCGCGCCTGCGCCCAGGGTGATAAGAAGCAGGCGGTTGCTTTGGATTTTTAAATTTTTTAGTTTCATAAGGTGCTTCATAGCGCGCCTCCCAAGAAATGATTAAAGCATAGTAAGGAGCATACACACCCCTGCAAGGATCGGCTGATGGAGCAGATAGATCCAAAGGGACTGTTTGCCGCAGAATTGGAAAAACCGCAGAATGGGATTCCGGTGATCTACTTTCGGCAGCAGGCTGACTTTGCTTTTGTATACCAGCCGCCCCAGCACACTGCCCAGCAGGAAAAAGCCGAAGTTGGGCAGAAGGGGAAAATAGTCGCCGGAGGAGAAACCTTCGTATTGCAGACCCAAAATAACGGCGCCGGGATAGGGAACGCTAAAGGTGGAAAACCACAGCCCCAACGCCACAAAAATGATGCCTGTTACAGCCAGAACCGGGGTGGGCAGACGCTTGAACAGCCACCAAAGGATCATACAAATACCCAAACAGTGGAGCACACCGAACCGGATCACCACCCAGTCCTGAATAAAACCGGCCTGCGCTGCGCCCCAGGTGGCAACGGTGCAGAGCATACCGCAGCCCAATACGATCAGACCCCGGCGTACTGACCGGGCGCCCAGTGTGGCGCAAATACCGGAGATCAAAAGAAAGAAGACGCCGCCCCAGGCAAAAAGGAAGTCAACGACCGGCGGATATGACCAAGACACCAGCGCATATACATCCACAAGATCAAACAGCAGGTGAACGACTACCATACCTAAGATGCAAACGCCCCGGAGGGCATCCAATTCCCAGATTCGCTCTTTCAAAGGCGGACTCCTTTCTGCGGATAAAATTGCTTTTTCGGTTATTATACCAAGCCTTGGCGCTAATTTCTACCCCAATATGAAAAAATTACTCTTGTTTCCGGGGAAGAAGCACAGTATAATAATATAAATGTAATGATTTTGCCCGGAGGGAAAAGATTATGCTGTTACTGATCATAACCGTGCTGGCGGTGACAGGCGCTGTGGCGCTGGGTCTGGCTTCCAATATTTTGTGGCTGATCCCGGTGTTTTTTGCAGGCGCGTTTTTGGTTCTGGCGGCGCTGTCATTTGGATTGCTTGTGCTGATCTGCGCATTTATCGATCCGGACAAGCCCCGGGAACAGGACAATCCGGTTTTTCGGAAAATGATCATGTCCTATGTCCATGCCATTTTAACGGTTCTGCCCATTCAGATCCGCACCCAGGGATTGGAGAAAACACCGAAAGACGGCAGATTTGTGCTGGTGTGTAACCATTTGGACAATATCGACCCTGCGTTTCTGTACTACTGTTTCCCCAAAAGCCAACTGTCTTTCGTGGCGAAAAAAGAAACAAAGGATATGTTCCTTGTGAACAAGGTGATGCCTGTTCTGCTGTGCCAGATGATCGACCGGGAAAATGACCGGGAAGCATTAAAGACCATTATTAAATGTATCAGCCTTTTGAAAGAGGATAAAGTATCCATTGCTATATTTCCGGAGGGGCGTATCAACAAGTATCGCCGCCTTGCCCATTTCCGTCCCGGCGTGTTCAAGATCGCCCAAAAGGCGCAAGTGCCTATTGTGGTTTGTACGATGCAGAATACCAACCGTGTCATTCCCCGTCTTTTGAAACTGAAAGGCAGCGCGGTGGATGTGCATCTTTTGGATGTGATCACTCCGGAGCAGTTTGCAGGTAAGACCACAGTAGAGGTGGCAGAGCAGGTCTACAACTTGATGGCGGCAGATCTGGGGCCTGAAAATGTACTTACCCCCGAGGAAGAAGAAAACTCTTGATTTACTTGCCGAATTCTGTATAATAAGTATCAAGTGAAATTTGGGAGGATATACCATGAAAAACAGCGAAAAAACATTAGATATGATCGTAACCCTCTGCAAAAACAGAGGCTATGTATACGCAGGCTCCGAAATTTACGGCGGCCTGGCAAACTCCTGGGACTACGGCCCTCTGGGCGTGGAATTCAAGAACAATGTCAAGAAAGCCTGGCTGAAAAAGTTCGTCCAGGAATCTGACTACAATGTAGGCTTGGATGCCGCCATCATTATGAACCCCACCACTTGGGTCACCACCGGCCACGTGGGCTCTTTCTCCGATCCGTTGGTGGACTGTAAGGGCTGCGGTTCCCGTCAGCGGGCTGACCAACTCATCGCCGCTTCCGAGTCCGGCAAGCAGGTGAACGTGGACGCCATGGACACCAAGGAAATGAACGCCTTTATCGAGGAACACGAAGATGTTGTCTGTCCCGTCTGCGGTAAGCATCACTTTACCTCTATCCGTAACTTTAACCTGATGTTCCAGACCAAGATCGGCGTCACCGAGGACTCTTCCTCCATCGCTTACCTGCGTCCTGAAACCGCCCAGGGTATCTTTGTCAACTTCGATAACATTCAGCGCACTACCCGGAAGAAACTGCCCTTCGGCGTCTGCCAGGTGGGTAAGGCTTTCCGTAACGAGATCACCCCCGGTAACTTCACCTTCCGTACCCGTGAGTTCGAGCAGATGGAGCTGGAGTTCTTCTGCAAGCCCGGCACCGATCTGGAGTGGTTTGCTTACTGGAGAAGCTTCTGCCACAAGTGGCTGCTGGATCT
>CALBJG010000046.1 GCA_937892865.1 uncultured Clostridia bacterium | reverse complement strand
CTGCAGGAGATCAACAATCTGGGTACTACCATGTTGGTGGTTACCCATGAGCAGGAACTGGTAGAGCGCTTCTCCAAGCGCGTGATCGCGATCAACGACGGTGTCGTAGTCAGCGACGGAATGGACGGGTATTATAGTTATGAAGATCAATAATCTGGGATATTTGCTGAAAGAGGGCATCCGGGGTATTTTTCTGCACGGATTTATGTCCTTTGCGGCTGTGTGCGTGACGGTGGCTTGTCTGCTGATCGTGGGCACATTCGCCAGCTTAATGTACAATGTAAATATTATGGTGGATGACCTGAACAAGACCAACGAGGTCAAAGTTGTCATCGACGAAACACTGACCGATGCGGAAGCCCAAAGTGTGGGTACACAGATCAACCGCGTACCCAATGTGTACAAGGCGACCTTTGTCCACCGCACAGAGGCTTTGGAGCAGTACGCCTCCAAGTTCGAAGACCCGGAGACCATTCTCTCCGGTATGGAAGATAACTACTTACGCCATCGCTTCGTGGTTATTTTGGAGGACAATGCCAAGATCGATCAGACGGTGGAAGCCTTGAGCCAGATCAAGGGTGTCCACAGAGTCCTTGCCGAACAGCAGATGGCAAAGGGTTTCTCCACTATCAAGATGGTGCTGGAAGTCGTCACCGTTACCGTAACGGCTGTGCTGCTGATCGTATCTTTGCTGATCATTTCCAATACGGTCAAACTGGGTATGCATGAACGGGAAGCCGAGATCAGCATTATGAAAATGGTGGGCGCTACCAACGGATTCATCCGACTGCCCTTCGTGGTGGAAGGTTTTATCCTGGGTATGTTGGGCGCGGCTGTTGCCTTTGGCGCAGAGTGGCTTTTGTACGACGCCACAGTTATGTGGATCTCCAATCAAGAGGGCTTGCTGGGCATCTTTAATTTCGTACCTTTCACCGAACTTTTGTTGCCTATGGTGGCGACCTTCTGCGCGGCAGGTCTGTTTGTTGGCGTGGTTGGCAGCTGGACTTCTATCCGGAAGTTTATGAATGTATAAAAGAGGTTTTGTATGAACAATAAAAAACGAATGATCTCCATTATTGCCGGTATTTTGGCGGCGGTAATGCTGCTCGGTTTGATAGCCGGTATCCTGCCCACATTGGTAGATGCCAAAAATGCTTCCAGCAGTGAGATCAAAAATCAGATCGATGCTTTGGAAGACGAGAAAGCGGAGATCGATAAGAAGATCAAGGAACTGGAAAGTCAGTTGTCTGATAATCTGAATGAAATGGAAGCCATTGTGGCGCAGAAAGATATTATCGACCAGGAGATTTTTATGCTCCACGAAAAGGTCATCAATATCAATTCCCAGATCGCGGCATACAGCCAGTTGATCGCTGACAAACAGGGCGAACTGGAGAAGGCGGAAATCGAACTGGAAGAAATGCGCATCAAACACCGGGAGCGACTCCGGGCAATGGAAGAAGAAGGGGATATGTCCTACTGGACAGTGATCTTCGAAGCAGAGGATTTCTCCGATCTGCTGGACCGGTTTACCATGGTGGAAGAACTCCAGGAAGCAGATGAAAAGCGAATCCGGGAGATGAGCGAGGCGGCAAAGGAAGTAGCCGCAGCCAAGGCAGAACTGCAAGCAGAAAAAGAAGCCCTGGAAACAATGAAAAAAGAACTGGAAGAATCCCAGGAATCTTTGAAAGAAAAACGCCTTGAGGCGGATAAATTGCTGACAGAGTTGCTGGCAACCGGCGATGAATATCAGGCTCTGCTGGATAAGGCGGAAGACGAATCCCACAAACTCCAGGATGAGATCGCGGATAAAGAAGTGGAGTATGATGAGGCGAAGGATCGGGAATACCAGCAATGGTTATCCACTTCGATCCCCCCTACCACCGCAAAGCCTTCTTACTCTGGCGGCGGTACTGCCGGTAGCGCCAATATTGACGGCGCAGGCATTACCTGGCTGATCCCCGTTAACTATACCTATTTCTCCAGCCCCTACGGCTACCGTGTCCACCCGGTTTACGGCACTTGGAAGTTCCACGCAGGTGTGGACCTGGCGGCAGCCAGCGGCACACCGATCATTGCCAGCCGCGCCGGTCGCGTCAAGTGGGCAACTTACGACTGGTCTTCCGGCTACTATGTAACATTGGATCATTTGGACGGTTTTGAGACAAAATATCTTCATATGACCCACTACATCGTTTCCCAAGGGGAGTATGTCAATGCCGGTCAGGTGATCGGATATGTCGGTTCCACCGGTACATCCACCGGACCCCACCTGCATTTTGGCGTGTATTATAACGGATCTTCCGTAAACCCGGCAAACTACATCAATTTCTGATATACATATCCCACAGCCGGCAGGCTGTGGGATGTTGTGTCTGTACACGAGGTGTGAATTATGGAAAAGAAAAATGGGTGGCTGTCGTTTCTTTTGAAGACAGTGTCGTATATTTTGGTGGCAGCGATCGCATCTTTCGCTACATTGCTGGTATTCCAAAACAATATGCGTATCGGATCATCTAAACTGGAGGAACTGGAGAATCTGCTGCTTAACTGCTTCATCGGCGAGGCGGACCAAAAGAAGATCGAGGATGCAGGCGCCTATGCGATGGTAGATGCATTGGGTGACCGGTGGAGTTACTATATTCCTGCGGATCAATATGCAGACTATCTGGACAGTGTGAATAATTCCTATGTGGGTATCGGCGTTACGGTACGGCAGCGCCAGGATGAGACCGGCATTGATGTAGAGTCTGTAGAACCCGGTGGCGGCGCTGAAAAAGCGGGCATCAAAGCAGGAGATATTCTGATTTCCGTAGACGGGCGATCCCTTGCGGGAAAAACGGTTAACGACGCCAGAGAATGGATCCGTGGCGAGGAAAATACCCAGGTGGAACTGGGCGTTCTGCGTGGGGAAGAAAAACTGACAGTTACCGTCACCCGCCAGTTGATTGAAGTTGAAGTGGCAACGGCGACGATGCTGCCGGAGAATATCGGTCTTGTAAAGATCAATAATTTCGATAACCGCTGCGCAGAGGAGACCAAGACGGCAATCGAGCAGTTGATTGCCCAGGGGGCGAAATCGCTGATTTTCGATGTTCGCTTTAACCCCGGTGGTTACCGCCACGAAATGGTAAATGTGCTGGACTATCTGTTGCCGGAAGGCGATCTGTTCCACACAGAGAACTATCTGGGTCAAAAATCCACAGATAAGTCCGATGCAAAATGCTTAAAAATGCCTATGGCTGTCCTTGTGAACGGTGACAGTTATTCTGCGGCAGAGTTTTTTGCCGCGGCGTTGCGGGAGTATGAATGGGCAACGGTCATCGGCGAGCAGACCTGCGGTAAAAGTTATTATCAGCAGACAATGAAACTTTCCGACGGTTCTGCGGTGGGCTTGTCTATGGGCAAGTATTCCACACCGAAGGGCGTGGTGCTGGCAGAAGTGGGTGGCCTTACGCCGGACATTCCCGTTGAAGTGACGGAAGAAGAGGCGAATGCTATTTATGCCGGCACACTGAAACCGGAAAAGGATCCCCAGATCCAGGCAGCCATCGCCTGCCTGACCGGCAAGCAATAAAAAAGAGGACGCGGTGAATACCGCGTCCTTTTGACCTTCCAAAGGTCGAACAAAGAGGAAAGAAAATGAGAGGATCGAATCAGTTTTCTCCCGGCAGAAAATCCGCAGGGTCTACCGGCGTATCATTGCGAGTCACACTGAAATGCAGGTGGTCGCCGATGGCGCTTTCCAAAAGGGCTGTTTGTCCCACGGTGCCGATCTGCTGACCTACCGTTACCGTATCACCGGGCTGCACCAATACATCTTCACTAAGACTTGCATACTTGGTGGTGTAACCTTCAGCGTGGCTGATCACAACGGTAGTGCCCATCATATCGTCTTCGTAAACCGTATAAACCGTGCCGTCGGCAGCGGCGGTGACAAATGTGCCGGCCTCTGCAGCAATGTCAATGCCATTGTGCGTACGCCAATCTCTGGTCGTCTGGTTGTAACTGAGACAGTCCATAGCATATTCCGCTACGGTCTGACCGGCTACCGGCGCGGCTGTTTTTCCCAGTTTGCCCGGTTTGTTGTCCGGCTTCTGCTGACTGGGATCGGTAGCATCCTGGGTGGCATCATTTGGCTGGGTCGCACCCACGGGAATATCATCCCCCGGATCGATGGTCGCACCTACGGTGCTGTCCGGGTCCCGGAGCGAAGGCTCCGGCTTGTTGGCGTTCCAATAATAAAGAAAACCGGAAATCACGATAGCGAAAGCACACAGCGCAAGGGCTATGTAGTAGCCCTTGCCGTTAAAATTTCCGCTGTTTGTTTTTTTGCGCATTGTTATGCACCTCCTAAACCCAGTATTTCCGCTTTTTAGAAAAATAAACATTTTTTTCATACATCACCAAAAAATGCAAATCTGACGGATTTTCACCGGGAAACAGTGGCAAAAAAACTTGACTATATGGGCTTTTCCATCTATAATGTAGGGAGTTATGGAAATTTTTATCCAAGAAAGGGTTTTGAATTATGGCAAAGGAATTTAAAATTACAAGTCGTCGTCTGGAAGATCTGGAAAAAGAACTGAATTATCTGAAGACCACCCGTGAGCGCGAGGTCGCTGCAATGATCGCAGAAGCCCGGTCTTACGGTGACTTGTCCGAAAACTCCGAGTATGATGCAGCAAAAAATGAGCAGGCAAAACTGTACGGCCGTATTGCCGAGGTGGAGGACATTCTGTCCCACGCCGTTATCATCGAAGATGAGAACGAGGCCAACGGTCTGGCAGGCTTGGGTTGCAAGGTGACCGTGGAAGATGTGGAAACCGGCGAGGTCGAGGTCTACACCATCACCGGCTCCCAGGAAGCCAACCCCATGGAGTACAAAGTGTCTGACGATTCTCCCTTCGGTCGCGCAATGGTCGGCAAAGCCGCCGGTGACACATTCACTGTCAATGCGCCCGCCGGCTCCTATACAATGAAGATCGTGGAAGTTTCCCGGGAGGGCTAATATGGCAAAGTTTGAACCCCAGGCGGAACTGCCGGTATCCGAGCAGGCACAGATCCGCCGTGACAAGTTAGCTGCGCTGCAGGCAGAGGGCAGAGATCCTTTCCTGCAGACCAAGTTTGATTTTGACTCCTATTCTGTCCAGATCAAAGAAAACTACGATGCCTATGAAGGCAAGATGGTCCGGGTCGCCGGCAGACTTATGAGCAAGCGCGGCCAGGGTAAGGTGATGTTCTGCGATCTGCAGGATACCGCCGGCCGCATCCAGTTGTTTGTCAAGATCGACGAACTGGGCGAAGAGGAATATGCATTCTTTAAGAAAAACGATATCGGCGATATCGTGGGCGTAGAGGGCGAGGTCTTTAAGACCAAAACCGAGGAGATCTCCATCCGGGCAAAGAAAGTTACCCTGCTTTCCAAGTCCCTGCTGCCCCTGCCCGAAAAATACCACGGTCTGACCGATAAGGAGATCCGCTTCCGTCAGCGCTATGTGGACCTGATGGTCAACCCCGAGGTAAAACGGAATTTCGTGATCCGTTCCCAGTTCATTAAGTTTATGCGCAATTATCTCGATAATATGAACTATATCGAGGTAGAGACTCCTGTGCTGAACACCATCGCCGGTGGCGCAGCCGCCCGTCCCTTTATTACCCATCACAATACGCTGGATATCGATATGTTTATGCGTATCGCCACCGAACTGCCCCTGAAGCGGCTGATCGTAGGCGGTATGGACCGGGTATACGAGATCGGCAGAATCTTCCGGAATGAAGGTATGGACCCCAAGCACAACCCGGAGTTTACCACTGTGGAACTGTACCAGGCTTATGCCGATTTCCACGATATGATGGACATCGCCGAGGGTATCATCTCCGGCGCGGCAAAGGAAATTCTGGGCACTTACGAAGTGGAATGGCTGGGCGAGAAGATCGACCTGACCCCCGGCTGGCGCCGTATGACTATGGTAGAGGCCGTTCGTGAGTATGTGGGCATTGACTTTGATGCCATCTCTGACGATGCGGAAGCCGTTGCAGCCGCCAAGGCAAAGGGCGTGGAATTGGCAGATGCCGCCGAGAAGACCTGGGGCAATGCTCTGTACGCCTGCTTCGACCAGAAAGTAGAAGAGCATCTGATCCAGCCTACCTTTATTACCATGTATCCCGTGGAGGTCAGCCCCCTGACCAAGCGCAGCCCCATCGATCCTCGCTTGACCGAGCGTTTCGAACTGTTCGTCTGCCACAGTGAGTTGGCAAACGCCTACTCTGAACTGAACGATCCCGTTGACCAGAGAGACCGCTTTATGAAGCAGGTAGAGCAGCGGGAGCGCGGCGACGATGAGACCGAAATGCTGGACGAGGATTTCCTCAACGCCATGGAATACGGCATGCCCCCCACCGGCGGCATGGGCATGGGC
>CALBJG010000045.1 GCA_937892865.1 uncultured Clostridia bacterium | reverse complement strand
CTTGCGGTATCTTGGCTACAATGTAAAGCGTGTAATGAACATCACAGATGTAGGCCATCTGGCTTCTGATGCAGATACCGGCGAAGATAAGATGCTTAAAGGCGCAAAGCGAGAGAATAAATCCGTAATGGAGATCGCCCAATATTATACGGATGCTTTCTTTGCTGATTGCGATAAACTGAATATTAAAAAGCCTGATATCATTCAGCCTGCCACCGGTTGTATTCCGGAGTTCATCAAATTGGTGGAAGGTTTGATCGAAAAAGATTATGCTTATGTTGCAGGTGGCAATGTATATTTTGACACTTCCAAACTGGATAAATACTATGTGTTCAACGACCATGACGAAGAAGACCTTGCCATTGGTGTTCGTGAAGGCGTGGAAGAGGATACAAATAAGAGAAATAAAAACGACTTTGTTTTGTGGTTCACAAAATCCAAGTTTGAAGACCAGGCTTTGAAATGGGACTCTCCCTGGGGTGTTGGTTATCCCGGCTGGCACATTGAGTGTTCCGGTATTTCTCTTAAGTATCTTGGCGAAGATCTGGATATTCACTGTGGTGGTATCGACAATGCTTTCCCGCACCATACAAATGAGATCGCGCAGTCTGAAAGTTATCTGGGCCACAAGTGGTGCAATTATTGGTTCCATGTTCATCACCTTAACACAGATAGTGGTAAAATGTCAAAGTCAAAAGGTGAGTTTTTGACAGTTAGTTTACTGGAACAAAAAGGCTATGATCCCATGGCATATCGTCTGTTCTGCTTGCAAAGCCACTACCGCCGGAATTTGGTGTTCAGTTGGGAGAATTTGGACAATGCCGCCGTAGCCTATGAAAAACTGGTAGGTAAGATCGCAACTCTTGAAAATGACGGTGAACTGGACAGTGCTGCATTGGAAGCATTAAAGGAGCGTTTTGTTGGCGCTTTGAACGGTGATCTGAATACTTCTTTAGCAGTTACAGCTGTGTATGATGCGTTGAAAGCAAAAACGAATAACACAACAAAACTGGCTGCCCTGAAAGATTTTGACCGTGTTTTGAGCCTCAATTTACTTGATGCTGCGGAAAAACTGAGAGAAAAGGCTAAAGTTGAAGCGGCTGCATCAGCTGATCCTGAAATCGATGCGCTGGTCGCTGCCAGAACGGAAGCAAAGAAAGCAAAGAATTTCCAGGAAGCTGACCGCATTCGCGATGAACTGAAAGCAAGAGGTATTGAGATTATTGATACGCCCCAGGGCGCTAAATGGAGAAAAGTATGAAACTGCTGATCCTTGATGGCAACAGCGTGATCAATCGCGCATTCTACGGTGTTCGAGCCCTTACTACACGGGATGGACTTTACACAAACGCGATTTATGGCTTTTTAAACATTCTGGAGAGAATGGAGAAAGAAGAACAACCGGAGTCTGTATGTGTAGCCTTTGATCTTCACGGACCTACTTTCCGTCACGAGCGTTACGATGGTTATAAGGCAACCCGTCACCCAATGCCGGAAGAACTTGCGCAACAAATGCCGATTATGAAAGATATACTTCGGGCTATGAACATTCCGATCTATGAATGTCAAGGCTGGGAGGCAGACGATATAATTGGCACAGTAGGCAGGATCTGCAGCAATAATGATTGGGAATGTGTAGTCGCAACCGGAGATCGTGACAGTTTGCAATTGATTGATAAAAATGTGCATATTAAGTTGGTGATCTCAAAGCCAGGGCAGACCATTACGACCCTTTATAACGATGAGGTATTTCAAGAAGAATATGGTTTTGCGCCTAAAAAAATCATTGATTTAAAGGCACTGATGGGCGATTCGTCCGATAACATTCCCGGTGTTCCCGGTGTCGGACCGAAGACTGCAACGGAACTTTTGTTAAAATTTGGATCACTGGATGGGATTTATGCAAATTTAAACGATCCCTCGATTCGCCCCAAATTGCGTCAAAAACTGGAAGACGGCAAGGATTCTGCGTATCTTTCCTATGAACTTGCCACGATTCAATGCACTGCTCCGATTGATTTTGAACCGAAGGACGCAATCATTCAGCCGCCCAATAAAGTGGCGCTATACGAACTGTTTACAAAGTTGGAATTTGTCCGATTGATCGACAAATACGGTTTGCGCGGCATCGAAAACGAGGCGCCTACAACGGTTAAAACAGGTGTTTCACTTCCTCGGGTTTGCCAGTTGCCAGAGTCTTGCGAAAAAATAGCAATTTATTTAGCAGGGGATGGATCTATTGGTTTTGGCTGGGAAAGTGGCGTTTGTTCCATTACTCCGCTGGAAGCGCAGTTTGCGCAGGATGTACTCGAAAATGCAAAAGAAGTCATTTGCCATGACTTAAAGACAACGCTTCACGAACTTGACAGATTAGGATTACCCCATTGTCAGTTTGTCTTTGATACTGCGCTTGCGGCTTATGACTTAAATCCGTCACAATCAGATTATCCGATATCGAAACTTTCCATTAATTTCCTTGGTACAACAGTGGAAGATAATGACCCGGTTGCTTGTGCAGAGGCAATATGGAATTTGCACACTGTTTTAAATGAACAACTGGAAAAACAGGGAATGATGGATCTGTATACGCAGATCGAGTTTCCGCTTTGCTCTGTGCTTTACAGAATGGAGAAAGCCGGAATCGCCATCGACAGATGTCAGTTAGAGCAGTTTGGTGAAATGCTTTCGCAGAGAATTGTTGATTGCGAAACATTGATCTTTTCATATGCCGATGCTCCCTTTAACATCAATTCACCAAAACAATTGGGTGAATTGTTATTCGAGAAAATCGGTCTGCCACCAGTTAAGAAAACAAAAAGTGGATACTCTACAAATGCGGATGTTTTGGAAAAACTGAAAAATAAGCACCCGATCATACCTGCTATTATGGACTATCGTATGCTTACAAAGTTAAAGTCCACGTATGCAGACGGTTTGATGAAAGTGATCGGTGATGATGGCCGAATTCACACAACATTCCAAAACCTTGTGACCGCTACGGGCAGATTGTCTTCTACGGAACCGAATTTACAGAATATTCCGGTACGGACAGATCTTGGCGCAGAGATCCGTAAAATGTTCGTTCCAAGCCCGGGATGCGTATTGGTGGATGCTGACTATAGCCAGATCGAACTGCGGGTTTTGTCTCATATTGCAAATGACAAGACTATGCAGGAGGCGTTTGCAAGCGGTATGGACATTCATACTGTGACTGCATCACAGGTCTTTAAAGTACCAATGGATAGCGTAACACCCTTACAACGCCGCCATGCGAAGGCCGTCAATTTCGGAATCGTTTATGGTATATCCGAGTTTTCCCTTGCAGACGATATCGGTGTCAGCCGTTACGAAGCAAAAGCCTATATTCAGAATTATCTTGCGAACTATCACGGGGTAAGAGAATATATGCAAAAAGTGGTTGAAGATGCAAAAGAATGCGGTTATACCACAACGATTTATGGCAGAAAACGATTCATTCCGGAATTAAAAAGCAGTAATTTCATGATTCGCCAGGGCGCAGAGCGTATTGCTCTGAATACGCCGATTCAGGGAACGGCGGCAGATCTCATTAAATTGGCGATGATCCGTATTGATAATGTATTGCGTGAGCAATTCCCAGCAGCAAAATTGGTGCTTCAGGTACACGACGAGTTGATCGTTGAGTGTCCGGAAGAGATCGCGCAAAGTGTCTGCGATGTTGTGAGTAAAGAAATGGAAGGCGTTGCAGAACTCCTTGTGCCACTGACAGCCGAGGCAAAATGGGGAAGGACCTGGTTTGATGCAAAATGATAACGATCGTTAAAATGGAAGAAAAACATTGCGCTGATGTTGCAAAATTGGAATCTGCTTGTTTCAGCGCACCCTGGAGCGAGCGTTCTATCCGTTCTGAATTGGTTAATCCGTTATCATTATGGATCGTTGCACTGATAGATGAAACTGTAGTTGGCTATGTTGGATCTCAATCTGTTATGGGCGAAGCGGATATGATGAATCTTGCGGTGGATGCCGGCTACAGAAGAAAGGGTATCGGTAAACAACTTGTTGAAAATCTGATTGAATTACTGAAAAACAATGATGTCCATTCATTGACCCTTGAAGTACGTGCGTCCAATGAACCTGCGATCAATATGTATCAAATCTGTGGATTTGTTGAGGTTGGCCGTAGACCGAATTATTACCAAAAACCAAAAGAAGATGCTTTGATTTTGCGAAAGGAGTGGTAATTTGAATATTCTTGCAGTAGAGTCTTCCTGCGATGAAACAGCGGTTGCGATCGTCTCAGACGGCAGAAAGATATTAACTGATCGAATTGCCTCTCAGGTTGATCTTCACAGGCTCTACGGTGGCGTTGTGCCGGAGATTGCCTCCAGAATGCATATTGAAGCGATATATGGATTGGCGGACCAGGCGCTTTCTGATGCCGGCATAACACGGAATGATATTGACGCGATTGCGGTCACTTATGCGCCCGGATTGATCGGCGCAGTGCTGGTAGGTGTTAACTTTGCCAAAGCAGCTGCTATGGCATTAAATAAACCGTTGATTCCCGTCCATCATATCCGTGGGCATATTGCTGCGAATTATTTGGTTCATCCGGAATTAAAACCACCATTTTTGTGTTTGGTGGTGTCCGGTGGTCATACGATGATTGTTGATGTGCAGGATTATACCAAGATGAGCATCCTCGGAACAACCCTTGATGATGCGGCAGGAGAATGCTTTGATAAAGTCGGTAGAGTGCTTGGTATGCCGTATCCCGGTGGAGCAGCCCTTGATAAGGCGGCACAATCCGGTGATCCTGACCGGTATGTATTACCACGTTCAAAACCCGGCGATAATCCACTGGATATGAGTTTTTCCGGTCTAAAAACTGCAACGTTGAATCTGATCCACCACGCAGAGCAAGTAGGTGAGAAAATTGATGTTAACAGTTTGTGCGCATCGTTCTGTAATGCAGTTTCGGATAATTTAGTTCCGCGGGTAAAGTGTGCTCTGGAAATGACCGGCTATAAGAAATTGGCGGTGGCGGGTGGTGTTGCAGCCAATTCTATCATTCGTTCCGATCTGCAAAAAATGGCAGAGAAAATGGAAACAGATATTTATATGCCGCCCCTCTCACTTTGTGGGGATAACGCTGCTATGATCGGTGCGCAAGGGTATTATGAATATTTGGCGGGTAATATCGCGGATATGTCCTTAAATGCATACGCCACAAAATCAATTTTAGGCGAAACATTATAAATGCAGGGGACAACCCCTGCATTTCATTTTTCGACAATATTCATTCAATTTTTCATATGAATATGCTGCATTATTTTTGCTTTTGACTTTTTGTGTATGATTATTGTTAGTTTCTGTAATTTTTCATAAATACCCGAACTTTTTGAATAGAAAACGATTTGAATTACTGTTGATAAATCTGTGGAATTTGTGTATAACCCACTATAACAGTATCCATATTCACCATTATTCTCTTTCAAACGCATATTATTTAGTGTAAATATAGTTAAATAATCAGCATCAGCTATGAATTTTGCATAAAATCTTTCATTATGCCTATTTTGCGTCATCCGTCACAAATGTATGAGCGGGGAGGTCCATATGTTTCAGGTTTTCAAACATATTTCAGATATTAATATCAGTGCATTCAAACATCTTTACAGAGAGCAACTGTTAAAGATGCAGCGGTGCAGTTATCCGAATTTGGATGATATCGAAGGTGCATTATCTGCAGAACAAGATTTTTATTATGATTTAAATTCTTTCTTTCGGATGAACGGTTCTTTTATTGCTGTGTGGCAGGAAAATAAGCGTTACGTTTCTGCATTGAAAATAGAAAAATTTAAGGATGGATTTTTGATTTCCGGTTTTGAAACGGATCCCGATTTCCGAAATACCGGTTTTGGATCAAGCCTGCTGAAATCGGTACTGATGTATATATCTGATTCAAATGATTTGCGTATTTATTCTCACATTAAAAAGAACAATGTAGCATCTTTATGTGTACATCAAAAATGCGGATTTCAAATACATTGTGATTATGCCGAATTTTTAGATGGAACAGTATCTAACGACAGTTATACAATGATTTACAATAAACAAAAGTGACCGCTGATACCGGTCACTTTCAGTTTATTTATAATACTTATCAATAAGGTATTCGACGGCAAGGCGATAGCCGTTTAAGCCTTGCCCTTTTATGGTCTTTTCGCAGGCAAGACCGGCATAGGATATTTGCCGGAATGATTCACGCTGATCCAAATCGGAAATATGCACCTCAACCGCAGGGATAGATACGGACTTTAAAGCATCCAATATGGCAATAGATGTATGAGTATATGCTGCAGGGTTAATTACAATTCCGTCCACCTGACCGTAACAATTTTGGATAAGATCTACAAGATCGCCTTCGTGGTTGGACTGATAATGCCGGATCTCAATTTTAAATTCTGCGGACATATCATCCAGCATTTTCAGCAGATCTGCATAGGTTTCTTTTCCATAAACAGCAGGTTCACGGATTCCAAGCATATTGATATTGGGGCCGTTGATTACTTGAATGATCATATGAAAACCTCCTGAATTATTTTTTCTACAGTGGCGGATGGTGCTCCATTATTGTCAATGATGGTGTCAGCGAAATGCTGATATAATGAGGCTCTGCTATCATATAATTCCTGCAAACTTGTTTGTTGAGAAATAGGCCTGCCGTCTGTGGGAAGTTTATCTAACTCCCGTTTTAACCAGATAATATGCCCGTTTTGGCGAAGATGATTGAAGTTCTCCGGAACAGTAACGCAACCGCCGCCGGTGGAAATAATGATACCGGACCGTTTGCCGAGCTCCTGTAATGTCTGTGTTTCCAGTTTACGGAATGCAGGCACTCCACGCTGATTGATCAATTCCGGAATGGAAACATCATATGTTTCTGAAAGGTAAGCATCTGCATCAACAAATTCTCTGTTGAGGCATTGCGCCAACAGTTTGCCAATGGTCGATTTTCCACAGCCGGGCATACCGATGAGGATGATATTATTCATCTGAACGGTAAGCATATTATAGATTTTCTCAATGATACTTTCCGAAAACTCTCTCTTTGTGAAGAATTTTGCGCTTTCCACAGCCTGGGCAACCAACATACGAAGGCCGCTTTCTACTGTGATTCCGCGGGCTTCGGCATCCAAAAGAAGTTTTGTTCTGGTAGGGTTATAGATAATATCGATAACGCCTTCTAAATTTACTAATATAGAAAGATCCACGGGACTCTGCCCGTTATCAGGATACATGCCAACCGGTGTTGTATTTACGATCAGTGCGGCATCGCTGTGTTTGGAAATATTATTATAATTGTTTTCACCGCTGCGGGAAATAATAATAACTTTTGCCCCTAAATCTTCCAAAACAGCGCAAACAGATACAGACGCACCGCCGCTGCCTAAAACAAGAACTTTCTTTTGGCTTATTTGTAAATGCATGTGACGAATCAAGTATAAGAAACCATAATAATCCGTATTATGGCCGTACAAAGATCCGTCATCGAGTCGCACGATCGTGTTTACAGACCCAAGCCTTTTTGCGCAATCAGACAGCGAATCACAATAGGTAAGAACGCTTTTTTTATAGGGGATCGTAACATTGATCCCTGTAAAATCTGTGTTTGCAAAGAACGCAGGCAATTCATCACTGCTTGCTTCAAATAAATTATATGGATAATCAGCGATTAAATTGTGGATCTGCGGTGAGTAACTGTGCGTTAATTTCTCACCAAGAAGACCGCATTTCATCAAACCACCTCGGTGTAACTGCCAAGATATTTAAATTCTTCGCATAGATCGTCCAATTCACACATTAGCTGAACGAATTCTTCAGAATAGATGGATGTTTCCAAATCAAAGTAGAACATAAACTCAAAATCTCTGTCCGGGATCGGGCGAGACTCCAACTTTATTACATTGATGCCGAGAACATACATTCTTGCAAGAACTCTGTATAGTGCGCCGGGTTTATGGGATAAAACCATCATAATGCTGGTTTTATCGGAACCGGGATAGATCTCCAGATTTTTACTGATACAAATAAATCGTGTTCGGTTGTTACCTTCATCCTGAATCGAGTCACACAAACTGATTAAGCCGTATAACTCTTCGCAGGCGCGGCTGGAAATTGCGGCGATATCGTTACGCCCGGATTTTGCAACAAGTTCGGCAGCAACGGCCGTGTTTTCAACGGGAATGATCTTTGCGTTGGGGAATTTCTTCAAAAATTCAGAGCATTGACTGATTGCCTGGTCATGGGAATAAATCTCGCAAATGTTGTCCATTTTGGTTCCGGGGTTTGCGAGAAGATTATGATCGATCTTTAAACGGAAGGTACGTACGATGGAAAAATTGTGATGGATCATCAAATCGTACACTTTTTTTACGGAACCGGCAGTGGAGTTTTCGATGGGAAGAATACCGTATTGGCATAAACCCTGCTCAATAGCGCTGAAAACTGCTTCAAAATTTTTGAAATACATAATAAACGGAGATTTAAAAATCTTTTCGCATGCGATCTGCGCATAAGCGCCCTCAACACCCTGACAAGCAACCATAGGTGCCTGGGGGAACAGTTTCGGTGTATTCTCAATAGAATCGGTGATTTGCCGATACAAGGGCGTTTTTTCCTGGTTCAATTTTGTTTGGTAACTTCTGCTTAATTCAAACATCATTGAATAAAGGACACGGGTGTAGTTCTCCATATGCGAACCGGCAAGTTCTCCAACTTGCTTTAATTTTTCCCGTTCTCTTGCGGGAACAAAGACGGGAAGATTATTCTCTTTCTTATAGTTTGCAATTTTGGCGGAGATCTCCATTCTTTTGGCAAACAATTCTACTAACTTCTCGTCTGTTTGATCGATCTCTTTTCTCAAATCCTGAATATCCATAATTTACCTCCTGGGTCAAAGGTGACTTAAAAACGCATCAAAAACTGCGATTGCTGCCGCTGCTTCTATAACTGGAACAGCGCGGGGGACAATACACGGATCGTGGCGTCCCTTTACAGTGGTCATGCAGGTTTCTTCTTTTTCCAATGAAATCGTCTGCTGTGGCTTTGCAATAGACGGCGTCGGCTTGATAGCAGTTTGGAATACGATCGGCATTCCGTTTGTAATGCCTCCCAGAATACCGCCACAGTTATTGGTGGCAGTTCGAATAATACCGTCTTCAATGGTGAAAGCATCATTATTCTCACTGCCGCGTAAATAACTGCCGGAGAAACCACTGCCAAAATCAATGCCTTTAACAGCAGGAATGCCATATACGATTTGCGCGATGCGACCTTCCATACCGCCGAACATCGGATCGCCAAGACCTGCGGGCAGACCGGCAATGATACATTCGATAATACCACCGACGCTGTCTCCGTCGGCTTTTGCCTCTGCAATTACTTTTTGCATTTGAATTCCGGCTTCTGCGTTGATCACCGGAAAGTCTTTTTGAATACTTTCAAAATTGGGCTTGATCCAATCTAAATACAGTGGATCATCTGCAACGCCACCGATTACGCTGATATGAGCGCCGATTTTGATGTCTTCAGCCTCTAACCATTGTTTGCAAAGACCGCCTGCGATACAAAGGGGAGCGGTCAAGCGTCCGGAGAAATGTCCGCCTCCTGCCACATCTTGATAACCGCCATACTTAATTTCTGCGGTCAGATCTGCGTGACCAGGTCTCGGCATATCTTTTTGCTCTTTGTAATCGCTTGAGCGTGTATTCGTATTCCGGATCACAGCGCAAATCGGCGCGCCGCAGGTATACCCATCCACAATGCCGGATAAAAACTCCGGTTCGTCAGCTTCTTTACGGGATGTTGCATATTCTGCTTGGCCGGGCGATCTTCTTTTTAAAAAGTCATTCAGCGATGCCATATCAACCGGTAAGCCGGCTGGCACACCATCCAGTACCATACCGATCGCAGCACCATGAGATTGACCGAAAATCGATAGTTTAATATTTTCACCGTATGTACTGCTCATATTGTCCTCCTAAACGAGTGTATTCATTCCAAAAGGAAGGATAAGATTTTGCTACGCACTCCGCACCGCGAATTTGCACAGGTCCAGTGGCAACAGTGGCGGCAATTGCAGCAGCCATCGCTATGCGATGATCGCCTGCTGCGTCAACTATACCTGAATGAAATTTACCAGAATAAACACATAATGTATTTTCGGTAGCCGTGGCCCTAATACCTAATGCAGAAAGCATACGAATAACAGAATCAACACGGTCTGATTCTTTTAAACGCAGCCGCGCAATGTTGGTAAAGGTAGCGCCTTTCTTGGCACCGGCAACCACAGCAAGAATAGGAACTAAATCAGGGATATCAGAAGCATCAATTACTTGCTGTTGATCCATACCATTCAGAATTTCAAATACAGCACGGTCACCCTGTACAGAACCGTGATTCAAATTTTGAACTTCGATATCAGAGCCAAGAGACTTCGCTGCCAGGAAAAATGCAGCATTGCTCCAATCACCCTCAACTGTAAGGTTACCGGGTGTATTGAACGGATGTTGCGGCTTAAGTATGTAGTCTTTTGTGTCAACACCAAACTTTGACAGTGCATCTTGTGTCATGGATACATAAGGTTTTGACTCAAGTTTTCCCAAAATGGATATTCTGCTTTCTTTTTTCAATAAAGGTAGAGCAAATAACAATCCACTGATAAACTGGCTTGAAACATTACCTTCGATCCTGAATTGTCCGGGTTGCAGTTTGCCGGTGCATCTAATAGTTGATTCTGTGGGGCGTGAGAGTTTACATCCTTTTTCTTCCAAAACCTCCCACAATGGTGACAGCGGCCTCTTAGGCAGTCTTCCGGACATATGAAATGCTGTATCAACACCAAGCGCAGCGACGATTGGCATCATAAAGCGAAGGGTCGATCCACTTTCACGGCAATTCAGTTCTGCGCAATGTGGCAACTTTTCAATTGGAGTTATGTGATATGCAGTTCCGCTTCGGTCGATCTTTGCGCCTAAAGAGCGAAGACAATCAGCAGTTGCTTCGATATCTTGATTTGTTTCAGTGCAAACAAGCGATGTTGGCGCATCGGCAAGCGCAGAACAGATCATTAAACGGTGCGCCTGGGATTTGGAAGCGATGGCGCGGATGCTGCCGCTCAATTCTTTGGGATTGATACAAATGTCCATAATTATAATCCTGACTCTATTGTTGATAACAGTTTTGAGAATAGAATTGGTTTCAAGGAACAATGACCTACGGTGTTGGGCATAACAAACACTACGGAATCTGCCGACGCCTTTTTGTCAGACAGACAAACAGTATATAAATCATCAGCCGAATACTCTGTATTGACAGGAAGCGAAAAACGACTTAGTATATCGCAAATTTGATCTGCTGTATTTGTATCACATTCTTTTGTAGCAGAAGCGATTCGTGCAGCAATTGCCATGCCGGCGGCAACGGCAAAACCATGGGAAATTTGATAGTTGCTTAACTTTTCGATGCTGTGACCAACGGTATGACCCAAATTCAGCAGTTTTCGCGGACCTTGTTCAAATTCATCTGCTTCTACAATATCCCGTTTCAATTCAATGCATCGGGGAATCACATATGAAAAATCAAAGGATAATGTGTTCTTTGAAAGGTGGGCAAACAGTTCAGCGTCGAACAGGACACCATATTTGATCACTTCAGCGCAACCGTCGCGGAATACATTTTCAGGCAGGGTGAGGAGGGTGTTTAAGTCGCACACTACAAGCTTAGGTTGACAAAATGCACCGGCGAGGTTTTTGCCTGCGGGTAGATCAATCGCTGTTTTTCCACCAACTGACGAATCGACCATAGCAAGCAGGGAAGTGGGGACTTGAATATAGGAAATGCCGCGCAGATACGTTGCTGCCGCAAAGCCGGCAATATCGCCTACAACACCGCCGCCAAGGGCAATAATACAATCAGTTCTTGTAAGTCTGTTCTCAGCCAAGAAATTCAAAATGGAAAGATAGTTTACTCCGTTTTTGCTTTCTTCTCCGGCTGGCAGGATGTGATGGCAAACGGAAAAACCGGCATTGATTATGCTTTTTGTTACAATACCACCGTACAAAGGCCACACATTACTGTCGCTGATAATTGCAATTTTGTTTGCGTGACAAACGGAAGCAGCATAATCACCAATGTTTTCAAGGATGCCTTTTGCAATATAGACATTGTATTCTGTTGTGGCAGATACTTTTATAGTTTTCATCCGTCTACCTTCTCTTTGCAATTCTTACCATCTTCCAGCAAGGAATAAAGTCTGGCCTGATCATTTTCGGCAATGGCTTCTTTGTATGCTTGCAAATTTTCAATATATAAAGTTAATTCGGAAAGAATATTATCCCGATTGCTTAAAAACAATTCGGTCCACATTTCCGGATTTAACCATGCTACGCGGGTGAGATCTTTATAACTGCCGGCGGAAAATCCGTTGTGTTTTTGTGCAGTAGGAGATTTGATAAATGCGTTGCTTACAATATGAGGCATTTGTGATGTGAATGCGATCATTTCGTCGTGTTCTTCAGCGGTTGTAACAGAAAAAGACTTGAAACCGCAAGGCGAAAGAATGTCTTTCACCCGTTCAAGCAAAACGGGATCATCAAAACGGGGAGGCACAAGAATCATTGGCGCGCCTTGAAACAAATTGGAACGGCTATACTTAAAACCGGAATTATGGGATCCGGCCATAGGATGTCCTCCGACAAAAGTAAAACCGTATTTCTTTGCAAGAGGAAAACAACGCTCGCATATTTCTTTCTTGATTCCGCAGCAGTCCAGAACGATTGCCGTTTTGCTGATATAAGGCGCGTTGTTTTCCAGCCATTGGGCAGATGCGGCAGCATAAACAGATAATATAACCAAATCACATTTTTTAAGAGATGATTCATTTAAAGGGCCAGAGACCACTTCTGCCAATTGTGCAAATTCGACGATACTTGTATTCAGATCATAAGCAAAAACTGTATGTCCGGATTTAGCGTATGCGCGCGCCAGGGAACCGCCAATTAAACCCAATCCGAGTATTCCAACATTCATAATATCGCCTCACGGACTTTTTTAATTTGTGCATTTAATGTTGAAAACTGATCAGGTGTCAAGGATTGTGCGCCGTCGCAGAGCGCGCAGGCAGGATTGTTGTGTACCTCTACCATAATACCGTCAGCACCGCAAGCAGCGGCGGCAAGCGCCATTGAAGGGACTAAAGATGCCTTACCTGTTGCATGGCTTGGATCAACCACAACGGGCAGGTGCGTCAGACTGTGCAACACAGGAACGGCGGAAAGATCAAGTGTGTTTCTCGTATATGTCTCGTAGGTTCTGATGCCACGTTCGCAAAGAATGATATTTTCATTTCCTTCACTCATAATATACTCTGCGCTCATTAGCAATTCTTGTAAAGTGTTTGCTAAGCCGCGTTTCAGAAGGATCGGTTTTTTTGTCTTGCCCAATTCCTGAAGAAGATCAAAATTCTGCATATTCCGAGCGCCAACCTGAATGATATCCACATCTTCAAACAGATCCAGTGAACGGATGTTCATAATTTCCGTAATAATGGGCAGACCTGATGCTTTTTTTGCTTCTAACAGTAAGCGGATACCCTCATCTTTCAGTCCCTGAAATGCGTAAGGGGAAGTTCTGGGTTTGAATGCGCCGCCACGAAGAACATCAGCACCGGATTCTTTTACAGCATTGGCAACATAAATGATCTGTTCTTCAGATTCTACAGAACAAGGACCTGCGATCATTGCAAAATTGCCGCCGCCGAATTTCGCGTTACCAACGGAAATGACGCTGTCCTTGGGATGGAATTTTCGGTTTGCTTGTTTATAGGGTTCAGAAACGCGTTTGACACTTTCTACGATCTCAAGACTTCCCAAAAGTTCCATATCTACGCGGCTGGTGTCACCGATCAAGCCAATTACTGTGATTTCCTGGCCTTCAGAGAGGTGAACATCCAAATTCATATGTTTGAGCCAGGAAATCAAATGTTCTTTTTGTTCCTGGGTCGTACCGTGTTTCAGAACAGCAATCATACTTATCAACTCCTAAAAAGATAACCGCACAGAAATGCATCTGTGCGGCTTAATTACAAATAAAAAGATATTCTTTGCAGCACAAAACGCTATTACTTTTTACAGTTAAAAAAGTAATAGTAGGTATAAAAGAAGTATGCAGAATTCTTTATACCTTTCATCGCGTTGCCTCCGAAACAAATATCTGTAAACAGTATAACTCTACAAATTTCAGATTTCAACCCCTAAAACTGTATTTTTCGAAAAAATTGTTGATAATACCCGGCAGATCACCAGAACTGCCGGGTATTTTATTGCATTATTCCATTGTGAAATTATCGGAAAGCAACAAATGCGCATCGAAATATACGTAAACGGTATATTCTCCAGCAACTGTAGGAAGATCCGGGAGGTCAAAACCGCAATGGCCGTTATCCCACATTTCGTCCCATACTTCCGTTTCAGAGCCGATGGAAACTACATTACCTGCAGAATCTTTGATGATGCAGGTCGTTGTCACTTCATCTGTAGATTCACCACGGATCTTCAGAAGCGTCAGCAGGAAGGAAGCACGATCACCAATATCATATGTTTTTGTATAATCGCCGATATCAATATCGCGATATGTCCAATTGCTGTTATTGGGGGTGTGGCACATATAGATGATCAGATCTTCGGGAGTTAACTGAAAACGGTTAAATGTTTCTGTCTGCGGCATTGTAAAAGAAAATGTTCCGTCAAACACAGGAGCGCCATCAGCAGCAGTCAGTGTAAAGTTACATATTGAACCGGCAGGAACACCAGGAATCTGTACAGAATTATCTTTAAAACCGGAAATCTCCTTTTCTGCAGACTGGTCGAGTTTATATTTTAAGACCCAACCGGCATCAGATACTGTGTTGTCACTGTCCCAACGAAGCGTAATCGTTTCCGGTGTCTTAACATTTGCCGCAAAATTCGTTATATGAAGCGGATTCTTGGCAACAAAAATCTGTTCGCCGTAGTGCATTCCAGCTGCTGTGACTTCAACAGTGTAAGAAGAGTCGACATCAATATCTGTAAATTCTGCGCTGTTTGTTGTTACCAGGATCGTTTCGTTGTAATCAGCGCCGTCATAACAATGTACCGACCAACTTTCAACGGAAACATCAGCAGGGGAAGACCATTTAACTGATAACTTGCCGTCTGCAAAAGAAACGATTTCGAGATTTTCAGCGCGAACAAGCTTCGATGCAATGAACTTGATAGTATTTTCACCGGTAAAGAATTCAGCATCCAAAGGTTCAACAGTGAATGTGTATTCTTTGCCAATGGTCAAACCATTCACAGTAGCAATATGACCGGTAAAAATAACTTCTTTTTCGGTTTCATCAGAAGCGTTGTAGCGAATCTTCCATTGGTCAGCATCAATACCATCAACGGCGAAATTCAAAATAGCGCTGCCGTCCTCTGCGCCACATACTGCGCTGAATTGCACAATCGTGGTTTGGGATGGGGTTGAATATGCTGTTGATGTTTTGCCGGTCAATCTGTGGAATCCTTGGACTTTAACTTCAACTGTATATGCGGCATTGGGGAGAAGGTCCGTGAAGACGGATTTTCCGTCCTCGACGGGCTTTGTCAACTGATTGCCATATGTGTCGGTACAAACGACAGTTAGTTTTTCTTCATCAAATTTACTGTCAACATAAACAGTGAGTACACCTTCGGAACCTGTAACCTGAATAGAAACATGCTGTGTATAAACAAACCGATAGTAGAAGAATGCGCCTAAAATCAAAATGAGTGCGGCAAATGCAATGCAAACATTTCGCACCAGTTTACCGACTTTGACGGGAAGCTCATCTGTCTGTTCTTCGTCTGTTGCTTCATCGTCGTCATCGGCGTCATCAATGGTTGCCTCTTCAGCATTATCGTCGTTATTTGTTTCAGAAACTTCGGAGAATTCATCAACCTGTTCTTCAACTGTCTGTTCTTCAATAACGATCGGTTCCGGCATAGGAATATCAATTTTTTCTGGCGGTACAACAGGATCCGGTGTGGGGTGGGAGATCAATGCATCTGCTTGATTCATAATTTCAGAAACTTCATCGGAAACCTCATCGTAATTCACATTATCTATGTCGTTTTCCGGCGCTGTTTCGTCAGAGGAATCTTCATCGAGGAAAGTCAGATTGCCGTGTTCATCTTCTGTATAAATGGAATCCTCTGTCACTTCTGCATCGGCAAAATCTGTGGCATCAGATTCACTTTCGTTTTGTACATCCTGCTGTAAATCCTCGGATTCAGATTGTTCATATAAACCTACAGGCTCATCGATATTTTCCGAATTTGATTCAGAATATGTCTGCGCATCATCGATAACGGTTTCTTCCTCAATCTGTTCAGGAGAATTTTGCGGAACGATCGGCGTATCGTTAACGCCGTTTCGTTGCATATAGGAAATCAATGCCTGACCCATCTCTTCAGGGTCCTGCCAACGGTCTTCCGGGTTATATGCGCAAGCTTTCAAAATGATTTCGGCGATCTCATAGTCAGCATATGCCGGGGCAGGCAAGGCAGCACCAGGCTCAAGGCCTTCATAAGAGGGAAGGATGCCGTCATTATATGCTTGGTATAAGATCAAACCGGCAGCATAAATGTCGATTGTTGTGTTGAGATCAGAAAAAGCATCGGTGATCTCAGGCGCCGTGTAAGCGCTACGGTATTTGTCCGGCAGAGATGTGTATTTCAGACCGTTTAAAGGAAGAAAACCCAAATCGCCGATACGATAAGCGCCACCGTCACAAACATAAACATTTCCAGGTTTCAGATCCGCATAAATATATCCGCTTCTGCGGCAAACTGTAAGCGCAGCGCACAGATCGATACCAAGATTAATTGCAGACAAGTGCGTCATTGGAACGCGCTTAAACTGCTTTTCCAGTGTTCTTTTATAGGAACTGAGAATGTAAATATCATAACCGATGGTATCTTCCATAGGCTCCATCTGATAGGCCTCAAAAGGAAGAAAACCCTCAAGTTCCGACAGTTTATTAAGCACTTGGATTTCGTTGACTACATCATTTGCCAATTCTTCAAAATATGACGATGCTTCTGCCTCGTTTGCATATGCACCGGTTAGTAACAGCGCATCAAGACTTCCTTTGTTTGCAGGGACAGAAATAATCTTTACTAAATACTTTTCTTCCGTGTCTTTATGCATTGCAGGACAGCATCTGACACCGTCATGCTCACTGACGGGGTCGCCCATAAGATAATTATCAAGCATCGGCGAAATCAGCCTTGGCTCTGACACATATATCGCCTCCTTATATGTTCTTTTTATATGATAAAATAAATTTACAAAAAAAGCAACATCTTTATGGTTGTTTTATTCAGCAAGAAATGATATAATACTGCCATAAAGAACATATCACCAAGTTGGAGGTAGTATATGAGCAAGATTATTTGTGATGTATGTGGCACACTGTATCCCGAAACGGCAGTACAGTGTCCAATTTGCGGTTGTGTGCGTCCGGGTGAAGTTAAAGTTGTCGCCGGTGATACGGATATTCAACCGAAAGAAAAGACTGTGTCTGCCTATACCCACGTAAAAGGCGGCCGTTTTTCCAAGGCGAATGTGCGTAAGCGCAATATTGCCCGTGGCACTGAACCGGAACAGGAAGACCCCGTGGACACAACCGAGAACGATGACCAGCCGCAGGAACCTGAAAACAAAAACAAAAAATCAGACTTAGGTCTGACAATTACTGTGATCGCGCTTTTGTTGGCGATCGTTGCTGTTGTGGCATACATTGTAATTCGTTTCTTTGTGCCTGCCTTTAGTGGCAATGCGGATGCCAACACTACAACAGCACCTGAAATTACCACTACAGTTTCTACAGATGAAACCACAACTTCTGAAACAGAAGAAGCAACAACCACCGAAGAAACACTGGATACGCAATTCCATGTGGATGAACTTGTGGAATTGACCCAGGAAGGCGAGACATTCCAACTGGCTGTTGCCGGCGCTGATGATGAAGAGACGATTGTATTTGAATCTGCAGATGAAAATATCGCTACTGTTGATGAAAACGGTGTAATTACTGCTGTTTCCGAAGGCGAGGTCATTATTACTGCAATATGTGGTGATAAGAAGGCCGCTTGTACGGTTACAATTGCATTCGAGGCAGAAGCAACAGATCCTACAGAAGATACCACATTGCCTGAGGAAGAAACAACTGTACCCAATGAGCCTGTTTCTTTGAACTATAAGATCAGTCATAAAGAGGTTACATTGCTTACTGGTATAGAAGATCGTAAATCCTTTGTTTTGACATTAAAGGATGAGCAGGGTAACATTGTAGATGTTGAATGGAAAGACGACAAGGGCCTGTGCAAGATCGATGGCAATACGATTACTGCCGAAAAAGTTGGAAACACAACTGTTTATGCAGTTATTGACGGCGTAAAGTACCCGGATTATTCCTGTTACATAATTGTTTGGTACGATGTGTAAAGATTCTTTCAATAAAAAAGCCGCACCGGATGGTGCGGCTTTTTTATGATTGCTCATTCACCCTCAATATAGTCACGACTTCTTCTGAACAGCAAAGAAATGCACCAAAGACCGGCAAGGCCGATTATGCCGTATATGATGCGGCTGAGGACGGCATCCTGTCCGCCAAACACCCAGGAGACCAAATCAAACTGAAACAGACCGATCAAACCCCAGTTAATGGATCCAATGATAGAAAGAATCAAAGCGATGGTATCCATAATACACCTCCTATAAAAATCTTGCCATCAGTAATATTGCCGATTGCCAATGAAAATATTCACAAATTGTGATATAAAAGTTGAAAATGATAGCAGAGTTTTGTATAATCATAGCATAATAACAGAAGTGAGGAATTGGTATGACGACACTGTATGAAGGCGCATTTGCAAAATTGAATTTAACGCTTGATGTTTTGGGAAAACGCCCTGACGGTTACCATGATTTAAAGAGCATTATGCAAACGATCTCCATTCGAGATGACATTAAGATTGATATAGACACCGGAAAGCCTTGGCTGTTAACTTGCAGCAATGAGTCTGTACCTTGTGATGAGCGAAATTTGGCGTGGAAAGCAGCCCGCGTATATTTTGATGCAATCGGCAAAGAGCCTGATGGTATTTCTATTGATATTTTCAAAAGAATACCCACAGAGGCCGGCTTAGGCGGTGGCAGCGCGGATGCTGCAGCTGTTTTACGGGCGCTGAATCGGCATTATAACGAACCTTTGTCTATCCTTGCGCTTGCAGAATTAGGCGCTTCTGTTGGCAGTGATGTGCCCTTTTGCACGATTTGCGGCACTGCTATGGTAGAAGGCAGGGGAGAGCGGTTACGAAAATTGCCTAATCTTCCTGACTGTATGTTCGTGGTTTGCAAACCGGATTTCTCTTCTTCCACACCGGAATTGTACAGAAAAATCGATGAAGAGACTATCGGTAAAAGACCGGATCATCAGGCATTTGAAAGTGCGTTGTTGACTGGAGATCTGTTTAAGATTTCAGAAAATATTTGCAACGTTTTTGATCCAATCGTCACAAGAGATCACTTGGAATTGAATTATATCAAATCAATTTTTAATTCTTATGGCGC
Organism: uncultured Clostridia bacterium; assembly: GCA_937892865.1. Classification (GTDB taxonomy): domain Bacteria; phylum Bacillota; class Clostridia; order Oscillospirales; family Oscillospiraceae; genus Faecousia. Next base: position 4,763 of record CALBJG010000045.1, on the reverse strand, counting down.
GATCGGTCAACAAATGACCGGTTCCGGCTCTGCTGTTTTTGCCGTTGTTGAAAAGTTCGAATATGCGGCCGTGATTTGCAATATGCTTAAGGACAATTATCCGCAGGTATATATTGCAAAACCTGTCTAAACCTAAAGCCGTCATTATAGACGGCTTTTTTAATTGTGTAATTTATTGGACGATATTTGATATATCTTATGATCAAAGGAGGTGACATTTTATGTTGCATTTGCTGTTGGGAAAGGATTGGATTTCTAACCGAAACAATATTCTCAAAAAAATTGCAACGGATGTTCAGAAGAAAAAGGATAACATTATTCTGATCGTACCGGAATTGATCAGCCACGATATGGAGCGTAGACTTTGTGAAGCAGCGGGAGACACCGCCAGCCGATATTGTGAAGTATTATCCTTTTCCAGATTGGCGCAGAGAATTGCTGAATCGACCGGGCATAATTGCAATGATTACCTGGATAATGGCGGTCGAATCGTTGCTATGGCTGCCGCAGTCCGCCAGATTCACGGAAAATTAAAGGCATATGCATCCCTGGAAACAAAGCCGGAATTTTTATCGGGTTTGGTTGAAGGGGTTGATGAATTCAAATGTTGCTGTATAAAACCTTCTGATTTGTTTTTCGCTTCCAAAAACACCGGTGGTGTTCTTGCGCAAAAGTTAGAAGAAATAGCGTATATCTATGAGGCCTATGATGCATTGTGCAGCCGGGGAAGAAAAGACCCCAGAGATTTGATTTCCTGGATGCTTGATGAATTGGAAGATAGCGTCTTTGCGTCGGAGCATACGGTCTACATTGACGGCTTTCCGGACTTTACAGAGCAGAATATGCGTGTAATATCTCACTTTATTGAGTGTTCGCCAGATGTTTACATCAGTTTGAACTGTGACAGACCGTCTTCAACGCTTATTGCGTTTGAGAAAGCGGGCAAAACTGCACAAGATTTTTTGAATTGCGCCAAAAGGCTCGGCATTGAAACAAGCGTTGATCTCATTGAACCCAGGAAACACCTGTTAACACCGGCAAAAGAATTGGTTTTTGAAGGAGATATTGATGAACCAAATAGTTTGCCGGGTATTTATTCTTTCTACACAGAAACTGCGCATCAAGAATGCACTATCGTTGCTGAACGGATTGTATCACTGATTCAAAGCGGCTGCAGATACCGGGATATTGGTGTTGTGTGTGCCGATATCTCAGCATACAAGAATATTCTGCAAATGATGTTTCGCAGATTTGGAATACCCGTTTACCTTTCCGGAACAGATGATCTTCTTGAAAAGAATGTGATATCCGCAATTTTCTCAGCGGTCGACGCAGCATTGGGTTCATTTGAACAGCGCGATGTGTTTCTGTATTTAAAATCTATTCTTTCCCCACTTACAATGGAAACCGTTGACCTTGTTGAAAACTATGCTTATATTTGGAAAATCAATGGTTTGCAGTGGGTAAAAGAATGGAAGAATCATCCAAATGGTCTGCAAGATGAATGGTCAAAGGAAGATTATGACCGCCTTGCTTTGATCAATGATGCAAAATACAAGGCCCTGCTCCCGATAGAGCGATTAAGAAACACATTTATGAGCGCGGTAAATGTTCGCCAACAAGTGGAAGCTATTTATTCTTTCTTTACAGAAATTCACCTTGCAAAACAACTGGATGACCTTGCCAATAAGATGGATCGCAATGGTGATAATCGCAGCGCTCAGATACTATTTCAACTTTGGGACATTCTTCTTTCGTCCCTTGAGCAAATGCATAGCATTCTCGGAGAAATAGCGTGGGATACAGATACTTTTACGCAACTGTTCAAACTGTTGCTCAGCCAATATGATGTTGGTACGATTCCGCCTGTTCTGGATTCGGTATCGGTGGGAGCAGTTGCTTCTATGCGCTGTCAGGAGGTAAAGCATTTATTTGTCGTTGGTGCTGTGGAGGGCTGTTTGCCGACTTATGTGAGCGCAAAAGGTGTTCTGTCTGATGCAGAACGCAGAACTTTGCGCGGATTGGGCGTTCCTGTCAATGACGGATCCATTGTTGGATTACAAGCTGAATTTGCAGAAATATACGGCGTGTTTTGCGGCGCAAGCGATTCAATTACTATTTCTTATGCAACTGGAGAACCGTCTTTTATATATAAACGCCTATCCCGAATAGGTGCAGATCAATTATGTATTACACCGGATTATGGTGCGGCATTAACAGATAAAACGGAAGCTGCGGCTCTTTTGGCGCGTTATTCAGATCAGAATATGGCCCAGGATTTGGGAATTGATAATTTATACAAGGAAATTCAAAGTAAGGGCAGTTTTACCCTTGGCACCGTTAGTGATGAAGGTATTTTCGGTATATATGGTGATACATTACACCTATCTGCTTCTCAAATCGACCGACAGGCGCAATGCAGACTTTCTTATTTCCTGAATTACGGTCTTAAAATCCATGAATGGAAAACTGCAGAAATCGATCCTTCTGAATTTGGTACTTATGTCCACGATGTGCTTGAAAATACTGTGAAGCACATCATGGAAAAAGGCGGTTTCAAATTGGTTTCCAAAGAGGAAACTTCTGAAATTGCCAAAGAGTATTCAAGACAATATGCACTGAAGCATTTTTCTCAAATTGATACGGAACGGCTGCAGTATGTTTTTAATAAAAACATTTTAGAACTTGACATGATCGTAATGGAATTATGGCAAGAAATGCAATTGTGCGATTTTGTCCCTATGGCGTTTGAACTTGGTTTTGGCGCTAAAAATGCCGCATTGCCGCCGATTGCGATACCAAGCAAAACACTGAAGGCAGATCTGAAAGGATTTGTTGACCGAGTAGATATTTGGGAGGATCATGAAGAGAAGTATTTCCGGGTCGTAGATTATAAGACGGGCAAAAAGAATTTTGATTATTGCGATGTTTTTAACGGAATTGGCTTACAAATGTTACTTTATATGTTTGCGTTGGAACAAGAAGGCAGCGCTATATTCGGTAAAGACAGCAAACCTGCAGGCGTTATGTATTTTCCGGCGAGAGCACCGTATCTATCAATGGATAATGCCCCGTCAGATGACCAACTTGACAAACAGAGGGCAAGTGGCATGAAACGCAAAGGACTTTTGCTTAATAATGTATCTGTGCTGAATGCAATGGAGTCTCTTGACAAACCGAAACGACTTCCGATCTCCAAAACAAAGGATGGAACCATTTCCGGTGATGTTGCTACACCGGTTCAAATGGATACGCTCAAAGAATATGTATTTGGAATTTTGGGTAAACTCGTTGACGACATTGCATCCGGTAATGTTTCGCCAAATCCATATCTACGCGGTAATGAATACGGAATATGTACTTTTTGTCCCTACGGACAAATTTGCCACAAATCAAATATAACGGAATGCAGAAATTATAAAACCGTTCCCGCACAGAAATTCTGGGATGATGTTGGTAAAGAGGTGAAGAAAGATGGCTGATAATTTAACCGAACAGCAAAAAGTTGCGGTTACAGATCGCGGCGGCCCCTTGCTTGTTTCTGCAGCTGCCGGTTCCGGAAAAACAAAAGTCCTGGTGGATCGCTTGATCAGTTATATTCTTGACCCCGTTGACCCGGCAAATATCGATGATTTTTTAATTATTACTTATACGCACGCTGCTGCGGCTGAGTTGCGGGGTAAAATTGCGACAAAACTCTCTGAGCATATTTCTGTGAATCCTGCCAATCGTCATTTGCAGCAACAGATGCAAAGACTGTATCTTGCAAAAATTTCAACAGTGCATTCTTTCTGCGCGGATGTGATCAAAGAATTTGCATATATGCTGGATGTGTACGGTGATTTCCGTGTAGCAGATGAGAATGAATGCTTGGAATTGCAGCAAACGGCAATGGAAAAAGTCTTGAATGATGCATACGCAAGTATTGCAAGTCATCCTGAAATCCGAACATTGATCGATACACAAGGATTCGGCAGGGACGACAGTAAAATCGCAGAGATTATCCTGAAAGTATATTCAAGCGCAAAATGCCATCTGGACCCGGATGGATGGCTGGATTCTTGTGTGTCCTCCGCAAATTTGGACACGGTATCTGATGCTTCGGAAACAAAGTGGGGAAAATACTTGATCGATGAATTCCATAACTATCTGCAACTGCAAATGGAAGCAATTCGGAATGTAACGGAATCAGCCGCAAACGCCGAGAATATGGAAAAACCTTATGCTCTTTTGCAGGATACACTCGATCAGTTGAAAAATCTGTATCAGCAAACAATGTGGGATGGAATCGTAGCCAATAAAAATATTGATTATGGTACATTGACATTTTCAAAGAAATGCCAGAACACCGAATTGATTGCAGAAATCAAAGCAGTTCGTGATGCCTGCAAAAAAGGATTGACCGCAGCGCTGGAAAACTTCAGTGACTACAGTGCGACGATCTTGAGAGAATACGGTGAAACGTCTGTTTCTTTGAAAGGTATGGTATTTCTTACCAAACAGTTTTCAGAAGAATATGAGCATCTAAAACGAAATCGCAGAGTTCTGGATTTCAGCGATCTTGAGCACAGAACACTGGACTTACTGATGGGCAGGGGAAGAAAGAATATTACAAAACTTGCCCGGGAAATAGGGAGTCGTTTCCGTGAAGTGATGGTTGATGAGTATCAGGATTCCAACGCGGTCCAGGATGCGATTTTTACTTCCTTGACGGAGGAACGCGGAAATTGTTTTATGGTTGGTGATGTTAAACAATCCATATA
>CALBJG010000044.1 GCA_937892865.1 uncultured Clostridia bacterium | reverse complement strand
TTGAGGCTATCATACGTGTTCGCACCACACACACGCTCTCTGAAAATGAACTGCCGCAATAACTCCTGATCATCGCATTTAACGAGTAAAAACTATCACATTTCTTTAAATATGTCAACCGATAAAACAAAAAATAGTCCGTAATCTTGACGAAATATTTCAAATAGCATATAATAAATCAAAAAATTCAGTAATGAGAGTTGATTATATGAAACTGTCACTGATCGTTCCCTGTTACAATGAAGCGGAAAACGTGTTAACATTTCAGGATGCTGCAATCAATGCATTCAATAACTGCGGGTTCGATTTTGAAATCATTTATATTGACGATGGTAGTCGTGATCAAACGCTTTTGCAACTTCGGGGTATATTTAAGCAACAGCGTTGTCCTGTAAAGGTGGTCAGTTTTTCCAGGAATTTCGGAAAAGATGCAGGTATCTACGCCGGAATGAAATACGCATCCGGTGACTATGTCACTATTATAGACGCAGATCTCCAACAGCGCCCGGAATTGGTTCTTGAAATGGTAAGAATTTTAGACGAAAAGCCGGAATATGACATTGTGGCCGCATACCAGGACCGTCGAAGTGAAAGCAAAATTTTGTCTTTCTTTAAAAAAACTTTTTATAAACTAATCAACTCCCTCTCGGATGTTTCCATCCAGTCCGATGCAAGTGATTTTCGTACAATGCGCCGCTCTGTAGTTGACAGTATTCTGCAAATGCACGAATATCATCGGTTTTCAAAGGGTATATTTGCCTGGGTTGGATTCAACACTTGCTTTATTCCCTATGTTGCCTGCGAACGCACTGCCGGAACATCTAAATGGAATTTCCGTAAATTGATGAACTACGCAATTGACGGTATTATCGGCCACTCAACCAAACCTTTAAGGATTGCAACTCTGCTCGGCTCTGTCACTGCAATAGCCGCTGTAATTTATATGATTGCAGTTATCTTGGAAAAAATCATCACCGGAATCGATATTCCCGGTTATGCCACTATCATTGTTTTGATTCTGTTACTGGGAAGTATGCAACTGTTTTGCATTGGCATTATCGGTGAATATGTTGGGCGAACATTTGAACAAAGTAAAGACCGTCCCATATATATTGAAAAAGAAGTTATGAACTACGAAAATAAATAGTTAAAAGCCTCGGCATTACCGCCGAGGCTTTCTTTTTACAAAGCAGCATTAACTTCGCGGGCTTTCGCCCGCAGGTTTAAAAGGTCATCAAAGGTTTCCGGTCTTTTGGACAGATCCCGCAACAATGCAGAAGGATGATACCAGGCAGTATACCAAATACCATCCCGATAGATCCATCTCCCGTGTTCACGCGTAATACTGAACCGTGGATGAATGATTTTTTGTGCTGCAATTCGTCCTAAACAAATTATAATTTTCGGATTGATCAATGCAATTTGGTTTTCAAGGAATCGATTGCAAGCAATTTGCTCCTCTTCCAAGGGGTCTCTGTTTCCCGGAGGTCTGCATTTAACTACATTTGCAATATAGCATTTCGACCTATCCAAATCAATAATGGATAGCATATCATCAAGCAACTTACCTGCTGCGCCAACAAAAGGTACGCCCTGCAAATCTTCTTGTTCACCGGGACCTTCACCTATGAAGAGAATATCCGCATCTTCCCTGCCAACACCAAATACAGTGTTTGTTCTTGTTTTACACAATTCGCAATTCGTGCAAGTCTCACATTCTTGCTTCAATTCCCGCCAATCCAACATCTTATCGGCTCCTTCTATGTCCCCTTCTATAGTTTCTGATTCTCTTTTTTGCTGCCGATTTTTTCACAAACCGAATCACAAATAATACCACAACCCATATAACTATAGCAGCAACTGCAACAATCAGAATAATGATTCCAATTTTTCCTGCAATGCCCAACGCGCTGTTCCATCCGCTGTTTGCGTCACCAGACCAGGATTGATCTGCCGTATGAACCGTATGAAGAGCAACAAGATCAGATTGAGCGATACACACGCCTCCATTCCATACGCGCACAACAGACAGCACATCACCTTTTGAAATTGGCGTTTTCAATTCCTGCTGAATATTCTTGTACTCATAAGTTAAATTCTCATTACTGATATTTTCAGGGATGATCACAGAAACAGAGTTTACCGGACCGACAGTAACATTATAGCGTCCGGAATCCACAGGGAGTTGTTTTAACGCCTGCCCGGCATAAAACACCTGAACAGCTTTGAAACCGTTAAAGCCAGCATCCAATAATGCTTTCGTCTCATTAAAGCCACCGTAGATACGAACCGTATATCCGTCGTCTTCTATATTCGATTCCGAACCGAGGACGATGCTGATCAATTTCATACCGTCATTTTCCGCGGATACGGCAAGGCATCGGGTCCCATCTTCAGCAACGCCGGTTCTTCCACCTGTTACCCGATCATCATAATAAATCTCCATTGTGTCCGTGCTGATCATAAAGTTACCGCTTATAAGTTCCCTTGCAGGAGATTTATTCGTTTCAGCAACCGTATAGTTAGGCGCGGAAAATATCCTTTGGAAATCTTCGTTTTCTACCGCAGCGCAAAGCATTCTTGCCAGATCTCTGGCAGTTGAATATTGTTGGTCATCATGGATTCCGTGGACGTTCACAAAATTGGTATTTGTACAGCCCAATTCTTTTGCTTTGTCATTCATCAGTTGCACAAAGTCTTCCTGGCTGCCGGCAATATGTGTGGCGATCACTGCTGCAGCATCGTTTGCGGATCCAACCATCATACAGTATAGAAGATTCTCTAATGAAATCACTTCATCCACTTGGAGATCCGCAGAAACAGCATCGTAAGGAACAGTGTCTAATGTTGCTTGATCAATTGTAATATTGGCCGAGAGATCTCCTCTTTCAATGGCAAGTAAAGCCGTCATCACCTTAACAAGACTGGAAGGATAAACTTGTTTATCAGCATTCCACGCATACATCAAAGTTTCCGTACGATACTCATACATAAACGCTGCTTCAACATTATCCACAATTTGCTGTGTTCCCAATACCGGTATTGATGCATCTATGGAATTGCTTCCTGTTTGAACAGCGACATTTCCGTTTGAAACCGGACGATCGGATGTTGTCGCATATACGGAACAAGGCAACAGAAAACTAACGCATAAAATTATGCAAATCAAAGCGATTTTTTTCATTTTTTACCTCAATATCTCTTGAACATACTTGTCCAAAGGCAATTTCTTATGTATAATAGTGCATTATAGCAGTATTCCATTCGATAGTCAATCAGAGAGAAATCATCATGAAGAAAAATTTGCCTGTCTTGTTAATGTTGTCCTTAACTGTACTCTTTGTTGTATTTACCGCCGGTTATTTGATTGGTAAATCCACAAGCATCCAATCTCCATACGCAGAGGACAGCACTATCACATCCCCAATTGTCAATGATGATGCGCCAGTCCTGGATTATAAAATCAATATAAACACAGCAGGCGCTGATGAATTAATGTTACTAAACGGTATTGGGCATGCACTTGCGGAACGCATTATCGCATACCGTACCGAAAATGGCAGTTTTACCAAGATCGATGAAATTATGAATGTCAGCGGTATCGGTCAAAAGACGTTTGAAAACATTTCTGAATATATAACCACCGGAGGTTAATTATGAAAATACTTGTTGTCGATGACGAAAACTTATTGGTTAAAGGTATTCGTTTCAATCTACAGAATGACGGATATGAAGTGATCACCGGTTGCAATGGTTTAGAGGCTGTGGACCTTGCCAAAACACAGCACCCGGACTTAATTATACTGGATATAATGATGCCCGAAATGGATGGTCTGACCGCATGTACGATGATCCGCGATTTTTCTGATGTTCCGATCATTTTATTAACTGCAAAATCGGACGATATGGATAAACTGATGGGTTTTGAGCAAGGCGCAGATGATTATTTAACAAAGCCCTTTAATATCTTAGAATTGAAGGCTCGTGTACGCGCCTTGTTGAGAAGAGCGGGTCAGAACAACACAGAAGTCGACCAATTAACGATTGGCAGCATTTCTCTTGATTTGAATGCAAGAAATGCATATAGTGATGGACGCCTTGTGGATTTAACTGCAAAAGAATTTGATGTAATTGAATTCCTTATGAAAAATCCAAATCATGTATTCTCCCGGGAATCCTTGCTGGATACTATATGGGCATATGAATACAAAAGCGACATTCGCACTGTCGATGTGCATATTCGCCGTTTAAGGGAAAAACTTGAGTACAATCCCGCAGATCCGAAATACATTATGACGAAATGGGGCGTTGGTTATTACTTCCAGAAGTAACAAAAGCAGATTCCC
>CALBJG010000043.1 GCA_937892865.1 uncultured Clostridia bacterium | reverse complement strand
GCACTGTGAACTGTGCACTATTCTTGTTTTCGCCTGAGCGATAAACAAGAATTTGGAGGTGGGGATATGGAAGATATTAGTGGATTGGGGCTGACGGAAGAAGAACTCTTTTCCTTTGCGCCGGCAGATCCGGCGGCAGCGGAGCATATCGACACGCCCCGGTATTCCTACTGGGCAAGCGTTGGGCGGGTATTCTTCCGGAAAAAGGGAAACTGGCTGTTACTGGGACTTTTGGTGTTTCTGCTTATCTTTATTTATCTCTATCCTGCCATAAGGGGATATGACCCGGCGGTAGACCCCTATATCCATCTGCTGGACCCGGCGGCGAAGCACTTGTCGCCCGCTTCGGCTATGGCAAAATTCGGCGCTTCGATACGGTGGCTTTTCGGGTCCGGGGCATCGGGGGAATCTACCTTTGACGCGGTATGGTATGGGGCAAAGATCTCCGTAACATTGGCATTTCTCTGCGCCGCCATTAACTTAACGGTGGGCGTGGTGGTAGGCGCTGCCTGGGGCTTTTCCCGGCGGCTGGATACGGTGCTTACCGGTGTATACAATGTGGTGAGCAATGTGCCGTATATTTTGCTGGTGAGCGTATTGGTACTGGTGTTTTCGCCGGGGTTTTGGACACTGGTCTTCGCGCTCACCGTCACCGGCTGGATGAGCGTTGCCTGGTTTATCCGAACCCAGGTGCTGATCATCCGGGGCAGGGAGTATAATCTGGCGTCCCAATGTTTGGGCACGCCCCTTTACCGCATTGCCATCAAAAATATTCTGCCCTTTATGACCTCGGTGATCGTGACGTTGGCGGCTACGGAGATCCCCCAGTACATCTCCTATGAGGTGTTTTTGAGTTATATCGGTATGGGGCTGGGGGAGATGAGTTTGGGGCGTCTGATCCAGGCATCCCAAACGGCGATGCTGACCCCCGGCTGGGAATTGGAATTCTGGGCGCCGGTGGCGGTGGCATCGGTGATCGCGGTGGTGCTGTATCTGATGGGACAGAGCATCGGCGATGCCTCTGACCCAAAGACGCACCTATAAACTCCGATTTGTCGAGCAGTTGCTCGAAATGCACAATGCATAATGCACAATGCACAATTAAGGTATTTTGCTTCGCAAAATGATTTAAATAGTGGCTGCAGGCCACACATTTACTATGCACTATGCACTGTGAACTGTGCACTATTCTTGTTTTCGCTTGAGCGATAAACAAGAATTTGAAAGGGGGGGACGGTATGGAAAAGCAGGAGGCTTTATTGGAGATCAGGGATCTGTGGGTGTCTTTCCGGGTGCGGGGGCGGGATCTTCAGGCTATCCGGGGTGTGGACATTTCTCTGTATCCGGGGCAGACTTTGGCGATCGTGGGGGAATCCGGGTCGGGAAAAAGTGTGCTGACCAGGGCATTTTCCGGTATGCTGGAGGAAAACGGCGCTATCACCCGGGGACAGATCCTGCTCCGCCGAAATGGGCAGGTGACGGATCTTGCCCAGTTCCGGAAAGAACGGCAGTGGCGGCCTCTGCGGGGCAGTGTGATCGCCAGCGTTTTTCAGGACCCTATGACCGCTCTGAATCCCACGGTCACCATTGGTCAGCAAATTTTGTCGGTGATCCGTCTGCACCGGAACTGCGCCAGGAAAGAAGCCAAAGCCCAGGCGCTGGAAATTATGGAAAAGGTGGGCATCCCGGAGCCGGAGAAACGGTTTGGAGATTACCCCTTTCAGTATTCCGGGGGGATGCGCCAGCGGATCGTGATCGCCATCGCCCTTGCCTGCCGTCCGGAGATCCTGATATGCGATGAACCGACCACGGCGCTGGATGTGACGGTGCAGGCGCAGATATTGGAACTCATTAAAAAACTCCAGCGGGAACTGGGTTTTGCGGTGGTGTTCATCACCCACGATCTGGGTGTGGTCGCCAATGTGGCAGACCGGGTGGCGGTACTGTATGCCGGGCAGGTGGTGGAACTGGGAACGGCAGAGGAGATATTTTACGATCCCCGGCATCCTTACACCTGGGCGCTTCTCGGCAGTTTGCCCCAACTGGGGAAGCGGGGTGAAAAACTTTTCGCCATTCCCGGCTCGCCGCCATCTTTATATAAAGAGATCACCGGGGATGCCTTTGCTCCCCGGAATCCTTACCGGTTGGTCATCGACACACGGAAGATGCCCCCGCAATTTTCCGTAACACCCACGCACACGGTCAGATCCTGGCTGGCAGACCCCCGGGCGCCCCGTACGGAAAAACCGGAGCGGATCCGGGATCTTCACCGGAAACTGCAGGAGGACAAAACACTTGGATAATCGGGAAGTTCTGCTGGAACTTAAGAATGTGGATATTACATTCGGCAAGGGGAAAAAGGCGGTGCAGGCGGTAAAAGACGCTTCTTTTTCCATTTACAAAGGGGAAGTGTTTTCTCTGGTGGGGGAGTCCGGGTCGGGAAAGACCACCATCGGCAGGGCGGTGATGGGGCTGAACACCGTCACCGGGGGACAGATCCTCTACAAAGGGGAAGATATTACCCACAAGCGGCGTAAGAGTCTGCTCCGGCAGATACAAATGGTGTTTCAGGATCCGGCATCGTCCTTAAATGACCGGGCAACAGTGGCGGATATTATCGGCGAAGGACTTCGGAATTTCCATTTATATGAAAGCAAAGAAGATCTGCGGCAAAAGGTGACCCAAATGCTGTTGGAAGTGGGGCTGCTGCCGGAGCATTTGAGCCGGTATCCCCACGAATTTTCCGGGGGTCAGCGCCAGCGGATCGGTTTTGCCCGGGCGATGGTGATGCATCCGGAACTGGTGGTGGCAGATGAGCCCATCTCTGCGCTGGATGTATCTGTCCGGGCGCAGGTTCTGAATTTGATGGAGGATTTCCGCAGGCGGCAGGGGACAAGTTACTTGTTTATCGCCCACGATCTTTCGGTGGTGCGGCTGATCTCCCAGCGGATCGGTGTGATCTGCAAGGGGGAGATGGTGGAAATTGCGCCGGCGGAAGAACTGTTCCGCTGCCCTCTGCATCCGTATACAAAAAGTCTGATTTCTGCCATTCCCATACCCGATCCGATCCTGGAGCGGCAGAAAGCGCTGTTACCTTATACCCCCGGGCAAGAGACAGAAAAAACCGCCCTTTGCGCTGTGGGCGGCGAGCATTTTGTCCGGGGAACAGAAGCAGAACTGACCAGTTACCGGGAAATGCGCAAAAAGAAAATGGGCGATCTGTGATCGCCCATTTTTAAATGGTAAAGATATTCAAGATCTCTGCCGGGCCTTCCAAAAAAAGACCGGTATCGTTTATTTCCACAGTTAAGTTACCGCCCCGGTTTTCACAGATGAGTTTATTGCCGGGGAGAAGACCTCTTTCTTTCAGCGTTACCGCCACGCTGCCGCAGCCGGTGCCGCAGGCAAGGGTGTAATCCTCCACGCCCCTCTCGTAAGTAAGGATACGGATCCGGTCATCGCCCAGCCGGGTGAAGAGGTTTACATTCACCCCTTTGGGGAATGCAGGATCGTGACGAATGGAAAGGGCAAGGGGACGCAAAGTTTCCAAATCATCAAACCCCAATTCTTTCAGTTCCGTGACACTGTGGGGAATGCCGGGGTCACCCAGTTCCACATAGGAGGCGTTTTCTGTGCGGTTTAAATCCAGTATGCCCGGGTCGTTCAGTTTGACCCGGTAGGTATCTTCCGAAAGATGCCAGCCGTAAACGATGCCCGCATCGGTCTGCACAGACATTTCTGCCGGGGCGATGCCCAGGTCATAGGCAAAGCGGCAGATGCATCTTGCGCCGTTGCCGCACATTTCCCCCCGGAGACCGTCCGGGTTGTAAAAATGCAGGCGGAAGTGAGCAATATCCGACCGGTCCAATGCCAAAAAACCGTCCGCGCCGGTTTTCCCGCACAGGGATATGGCGAGAGATCGCAGGTCGATATCCTGATCCCGGGCGTCAATGACCGCAAAGTCATTGCCTGCGCCGCTCATATGGTACACTTTCATAGGGGTTCCTCCCAAATGCAGATGGGCGTGCAAAAACAAATCGACCCGCTGTAAGGAAAACGGATTGCCACACCGGTGACATGAGTCACCGGTTCGCAATGACACAGCGGGTCGGTGTTGCACGCCCCTGCATTTACTTATTTCAGCAGGTCTTTCATGGTGTAAAGGCCTGCGGGCTGGTCGATGAGAAATTCAGCAGCCATGATCGCGCCGTCGGCAAACATCTGCCGGTCGTGGGCTTCGTGACGGAGAGTCAGGGTCTGACTGTGGGTGCAGATGTGGATCTCGTGAATGCCAACCACATTGCCCATACGCAGGGACTGGATGCCGATGTCATCTTTCTGCCGTTTGCCTTCGCCCGCTCTGCCGCATACCTTTTTGGCTTGGGGACGGACTTCCTTTACAGCATCAAAGAGCATATTGGCAGTGCCGCTGGGGGCGTCCACTTTCCGGTTGTGGTGGATCTCCACGATCTCAATATCCGCATCGGGGAAAGCGGCGGCCGCCTCTTTGGCAAGACCGCAGAGCACGGCGATACCCACGCTCATATTGCCGCTGTAGAATATCGGGATCTCTTTGGCGGCTTCCCGGATCATTGCTTTTTCTTCCTCGGTGTGACCGGTGGAACAGATCACAGCAGCCATACCGCAGGCTTTGGCATAGTCCAGCAGTTCGGCGGTGACACTGTGGTGGGAAAAGTCGATGATCACATCCGCAGTGCAGCGGCCCAGTTCCCGGAATGTTTTGGGGACACCGCAGGCGCCGTCCAAACTGACACAGCCTGCAATATGCTCCTGCAGGCACAGACACAAAAGACGGCCCATAGCGCCGTTGGCGCCGCAAATGATGACTCTCATTTCAGAACCCCCAGACGGCGCATCTCGTCAAAGAGGCGTTCCCGGTTTTTCGGCTCCATGGGTGTCAGGGGCAGGCGCAGATGCTCGGTGCCGAAGCCCATAGCGGTGACAGCCGCTTTGGCGGGAATGGGGTTGACCTCGCAGAACAGGGCATTTACAAGACCCAATGTTTTCTTCTGCAGTTCGGCTGCGCCTGCCAGGTCGCCGGCAAAGAACTTATTTGCCATTTCGGCAGATTCTTTGGGCATTACATTGGACAGCACACTGATACAGCCGACGCCGCCCATTGCCATCATCGGTACGGTCAGGGCATCTTCGCCGGAGTAAAGGTCGATCTTATCGCCGCATTTGGCTAACAGTTCCACCACTTGCGCCATATTGCCGCTGGCTTCCTTGATGCCGCAGATCTTTTCGTGCTCTGCCAGGGTAGCCACGGTGTCCGGGAGCATATTGCAACCGGTGCGGCTGGGGACATTGTAGAGGATAATGGGTTTCTCGGAAGCGTCCGCCACGGCGGTATAGTGGGCGATGAGGCCGCCCTGGGTGGCTTTGTTATAGTAGGGGGTGACAGCCAAAATGGCGTCTGCGCCATCGTCGCAGGCGGCTCTGGTAAAGTCCAAAACGTGCTCGGTATTATTGGTGCCGCAGCCGGCGATCACGGGAACACGGCCATTGACCTGCTTTACGGTAAAGCGGATCACGGCTTTCCGTTCTTCCGGGCTGAGGGTGGCGCTCTCACCGGTGGTGCCTACGGCGACTAAGGCGTGAATGCCGTTTTCGATTTGGAACTCAATAAACCGCGCCAGGGTATCATAGTCTACGCCGGTGGTGGTCATAGGGGTGACCATTGCGGTGGCAAAACCTTTAAAAACGGTGTTTTTCATAGAAAAACCTCCTTTTGTCCGTAACTTATTACACTTACATAAATAGTTTATCACAATTTGTTCTTATTTACAAGGAGGAAATCAGTCGGGATGCCCCGATAAAGTGCGAATTTGTTGCGCAAAAAAGCCGTCCGGGTGGACGGCTTTTGATTACAGGGGAGATTGCTTGATCTTGGCGTATCTTCTGGGATACTGGGCAGGGGTGGGAGATACTTTTTTAAAGACCAGGATTTTATGGTCTGCCCCGTCGATGGGGAAGACTTCCGTCCGCTCCAGTTTCAGACCTAACCGTCGAATGGCGTTTTTTGCCTCATTGATCTCCTCTTCCGCGGCGATGCCTTTCAGCGCCAGCACATAGCCGCCTACTTTTACATAAGGGGCAGTGAGTTCCAAAAGGATATTCAGCCGGGCAACGGCGCGGCTGGTAGCCACATCGTACTGCTCCCGGCAGGTGGCAACCGCTTCTTCTGCCCGGGCGGTGATGCAAGTGGCGTTTACGCCCAGTTGGGGCAGGATGGTTTCCAGCCAGTTCATCCGTTTGCCCAGGGAGTCCAAAAGGGTCACATCCGCATCGGGGCAGGCAATTTTCAAAGGCACACCGGGAAAACCGGCGCCACAGCCCACATCGATGATCTTTTTGCCTTTCAGATCCAGCGCTTTCAGAGGGGTAACGGAATCTGCCAAATGGCGCATTGCCACTTGGGCAGGCTCGGTGATGGCGGTGAGATTCATCACTTCATTCTGCTTTACCACCGCCTCGCCAAAGGCGCAAAGGGTCTGCTGGGTAGGTAGATCCAAAGGGATCTCCAGCATAGCCAGGGTTTCTGATAAAGTTTTCAGCATAGCATCAGCCCTCAGATGTGGTGGGCTCGGTGCCTTTGGTGATCAGGTCAACGCTGTTTTCATCGTAGGGATCGAAAACTTCCTCTTCCTCCACATAGGTGGGAAGCACGATCTCCTGATAATGCCAACTGACCAGCAGGTCCGTAACATTGCCATAGGATTCTACGCCGTCTTCATCGCCACTGGTGGTGAGGTAGAGATTATTGATATCGTCTGCCTGCTGGGTCTTGTCCGGATCCTGGTAGAGCATCCAGAAAGAATCGTAGTCCACCATATCCTGGGCAAGTTCCTCGCTCATACCGCTGCGGAGTTTTGCGACCGCGGCTTTCGCGGCGCTGCCGGAGTCTGCCATCAGATCCAGATAGCAGTAGCGGAATGCCATAAAGTAGGCGGAATATTGGAACTGGACATCCGGATTGGCATCGCAGGCGAGGAATGCGGCAAAGTTGGCATCCCGCTCGTTGACGATACTCATACGGTGCGCCATTTCATGGCACATGGTAAAGGGCAGGCTGATAGCAGGGATCTGGGGATTGACGGCGGCTTCGCCGGTAATGGCGATGGTAATGCCGGTGATGCCCCGTTGGGTAAAGGCGTCAGCCCAGCCCAGTTCCTTCACCGGTACGGTAGAGCCGGCAAAAATGGAGATGGCTTTGTCATAAGTCAGCACACGGAAACCTTCCGCTGCCTGGGTAGAAAGCGCGTCAAAATCCGCAAACTGCACACTGCCGTCGGCGTTTCGGGTCACTTGTTTTGCCAGTTCGTTGGCTTTGTCCCGGTAGTAGGTGGCGGCATTGACCCGCTGGGAAACGGTCACATCCGCCATTTCCAGACGGATATCGTCAGCCAGAGGACCTGCGTGATAATTCAGACCGTAAAGACCGGTATGGAGCAGCAGAACGACACTGCCTGCCGCCAGCACCCAGCCAAACCACTGAATGGGATTCCATTTTAATACCACCATCAGTACCACGGTGGCAAGGAGCGCCATACCCAGCGCCAACAGCAAGACCTGCCACAGACAGAAAGGAACAGCGCTGCTCCACTGGGCAAGGAATGTCTGGATCAAACGGGTGATATAAGGGTAGACCATATCCACAAGGGCGGTATGGGTCTTGGCAAATTCCGTCAATGCCCAACTGATCACGCCCAAAACACCGGCGACCAGATAGCCACGCCAATATTTCATTGGAATACACCTCCAATTCAAATGCTTCTGATTAGTATATCACAAAATTTGGGGTTTGTCTGCCCCCTAATTGTGAATTTTTATTCTGCCAGCACCCCGTCCCGGAAAAGGGCGGTGATACGGACGCACTTTTCCTGATTGTGTAAATGTTCGCCCCGGTAGTAAACTTTTACATAGTTGGGGGCGTGACCGGTAAAATATGCGCCCTCCGGCTCTTCAAACAGCACCGTTTGTTCTGTGCCGATGAGGCTTTCCCGGTAGCGGCGGCTCATTTCCCCGGCGATGGCAATGGCCTCTTTGCTCCGGGCTTCTTTTACGGCGTTGGGGTGCTGACCGGGCATTTTATCCGCAGGGGTGCCGGGACGGCGGGAGTAGGGGAAGATGTGCATTTCCGCAAAGGCGCACTTTTGGATAAAGGCAAGGCTT
>CALBJG010000042.1 GCA_937892865.1 uncultured Clostridia bacterium | reverse complement strand
TCATTGCGAGGGCAACTCTGTTGCCCGTGGCAATCTCAAGGAAGCAGAAAAGGCTGCTTACGCAAGGCGTTTAGGGATTTTTCGTTTAAAAATCTGCGTTCTAAACTTGCGAGGTTTACATAACATCAACCAGCGTAAAGGCTTGCTTATGAAAGGGTTTTGTTTTTTCTCTCTTACACAATACCACATCCAAAGAGAAAAATCTTCCCGCTTTTTTCCCATTTCCGGAAATAGCCCGGCTTTGTTTTTCCGTAAGAATAAACGGCAAAATAATATAAAAAATCTATCTGTCGCCGTCGCTGCCGCAACTTGCCTGCGCGCGATATACGGCGACAGCCGTATATTATCTTAAATTCATTTATCTTATCTTACCTTATCTTACCTTACCTTAGGATTCCAAACGGATTCCACAACTTGCGTTTTGCGCGCAGATTCTTTTCTGCTACACTCGGCTCTTCTCTTTTCTTTTTTTCTCTTTTCTTCTCTTTTCGTTTCTTCTCTTCTCTTCTGGGAATCCACTTGGATTCCAAATGGATTCCAAATGGATTCCGATCGGAATCCAAAATGTATACAAAACCTGTTACGCAACAACCGCTTTTTCTGCTTTGCGTATAAAATTTTTTCACAGCACACATTTTTTGTGTTGCGGTTTTGAAAAGATTTTTCAAAAAATTTCCCCAAACTGTCAGGCAGTTTGGGGAATTGTTTATCATTTTATTACAGACCGATGACCACACCGGCGAGGAACAGATCGTCTTTTTGCTCCAGTTGCAGAATGCCGCCGTACTTTTTGCACACAGCCCGGACGGAGGAAAGACCCAATCCGTGACCGGGGGTATCCTTACTGGTCAGCAGTTTGTCACCCTCTTTGTGCAGTTCTCCGGTAAACCGGTTGTCCACCGCCAGGGTAAAACTGTTCGCATCGCTTTTTGCGCAAATGCGCACGAAGCGCTGTTCCCGGGGCAGATGTTCCTGGGCTTCCATCGCGTTTTGCAGGAGATTGCCGATGATCACGCAAAGATCCGGCTCGGTGATCCCCGGCAGACGGGGCAGGGACATCTCCACATCTAAGGTGAATTCCATTTCTTTTGCCCAGTTGCAGTGGTAACTTACCAAACTGTCCGCCACCAGATTGCCGGTGACCGGGGAGGCTTCGTCCACCACATCCCAACTGCGGATATATTCTTCTGCTGCCTCGGTGTTGCCGCTTTTAATGATGCTCATCAGCGCCGCCCGGTGATGCCGCAGATCGTGACGGATATGGCGGATCTCCTCCATTTGGGAGATCAGATTATCGTAGTAAGTCTGTTGCATCTGCACCTGGTTTTGGCTGATAGCCAGCGCTGCCTCGGTCTTTGCCGCATCATACATACTTTTTTGCACCCAAACGGTCGCCGCCAGCATACCGAACATAGCAAAAAACAGATAAAATCTGCTGGCAAGCAATTCTGCATCTGGCAAATGGTGGGCAGTGGTGGTCAGGCATAAAAGCACGGTGGAAAAGCCGTTCAGACACAGATACCACCACACCCGGTTGTTGGGGGTGGCAGAGAGCAGTTCCGTAACCTGGCGCATTGTCTTGATCAAGGGGATCAGCGCCACCGGCTGAACGATCAGCAACAGCAGGATGTCCAGATTGGGGTGAGCGCCGGGAAACAGCACATGGACATACATCGCCAGGGTGTCCAAAATCGCACTGACAGTAAAAATCGTTAAATAAGAAAGGGCATGCTTGGGAAATGGCGCTTTGATGATGATACAAGAGATCAAAAACAGTATTACAATGGTAGCAAAGCGGTAAAGTTGATATCCTACCCGATCCTGCAGGAAAAAGTACCACACGCCGGAGCAAAGGGCGGTGACCGCAACTACCAGCGCCAGCACCCACTTCAGAGGCAGACGCAGTTTGGTCTTAAACAGCGAATATCTGCCCCAGCCGAAAAGCAGGAAATTCCAGATGTTGTAAAGAAGACGAATTTCTAAAGCGCCCATATATTACCTCCTGCGCAGTTGCCGCAGCCGGTAACTGCTTAAGGTCTGCCGCAGGGCATCTGTACTGCCCCGGGCGGTTTTGATCTGTGTGCCGTCTTCCAGTTCCAAAAATCCCTCGCCGATGTGGCGAATATACCGCAAGGATGCCAGGCAGTAGCGAATGGGCTTTACGAACTGGTCAGAGGACAGCAGTTCTTCCAGCGCCGACAAGGTCATAGATGCGGTGATTTCTTCGGAAACCGTATGTACGCAGCAACTTCTGCCCTGCACTTCCACATATAAAATATCCCGCACCGGCACTTTCCGGTTGCCTCTGCCGCTTTTGATCTCTACTGTGTGGATCTCGGAGAGGAGATTCCGCCACCGGTGCAGTACATTATGCAGTTTCGCCGGATCAACGGGTTTGACCAGATAATGGAACGCATCTACCTCAAAGGCATCTGCTCCGTGTTCGATGCTGGTGGTGGTGAACACGATCAGACACTCCGGCTCTTTTTCTTTCAACTGCCGGGCGGTCTCGATGCCGGAAATGCCGTCCATATAAATGTCCAGGAAGATCAAGTCGAAAGCGTTTTCGCTTTTCAGCAGATCTTCTCCGGAGGGAAATTGGAAAAATTCCCCTTGCACACCGTTTTCGGCGAAATATTCCTCTAAAAGATGCTGCAAAAATTCCCGCTGATCCTGCAGATCATCGCAAATTGCGACCTTCATTACTTCAACACCCTTCCAAGGCTTCTCCTTGAGGAGAAGCTACTGATGAGGTGTAACAAAACGGGGCGACACCTCATCCGTCAGCCCTTACGGGCTGTCACCTATAATTCCTTCAAAACCTTCTCAAATTCCACCCCGTGGGGGGTCACATTTTCGGTGGCGGCGATTGCTTTTTCCACAAATCGGGCAGCATTTTTTGCCGCATCAAACAGACCCTTTCCCTGCAAAAGACCGCCGGCCAATACCGCGCTGAATAAGTCGCCGGTGCCGTGGAGGGTCTTGGGCTGCAGTTCGGTCTGATAAAACTGCCTTTCCCGGTAGCAGTAACTGAGAAAACCGGTCTGACCGGGTTTCAATGAAACGCCGGTGATCACCACGCCCCGCAAGCCCAGTTCACCACACAGTTCCCGGGCAAGTTCCCGGTAGTAGCCTTCGTCCGCCTGCTCCCGGTAGGGCATACCCGCAAGCAGAGCCGCCTCGGTCACATTGGGGATCAAAAAATCTGCCCGTGCGCCCAGCGCCTGCATCGCAGGGATCTGTTCTTCCGTTAAACCGCTGTAGAGTTTTCCGTGGTCGCCCATAGCCGGGTCTAAAATTTTCAGACCCAACTGTTCTTCCAGCAGTTCCTGCACCTGCGCGCACTGGGCGGGGTCAGCAAGATAACCCACTAAAACAGCGTCAAATTCCATACCCACCTGCTTCCAGTGGTCACAAATGGGGGCAATATCCGCCGTTAATGACCGGCGATAAGGGTCAGGAAATGCCGTATGGGTGGAAAGCACCGCCGTAGGCAGTACGCTGCACCGATGCCCCATGGCAGAGAGTACCGGCAACGCCACCGTCTGGCTGCACCGACCGGCGCAGGAAATATCCTGCACAGACAGGATGTGTTTCATATTATTGCTCCTGATTTCTCTTTTTCATCACCTGGCGCATACGCTCCGCGTGATCTAAGATCCGCTTGCGGATACGCAGGCTCTTGGGGGTACACTCCAAAAGTTCATCGTCCGCCAAGAATTCCAGACACTGCTCCAGGCTCATCACCTTGGGGGATACCAGTCGCAAAGCCTCGTCAGAGCCGGAGGCGCGCATATTGGTCAGCTGCTTTTTCTTGCAGACATTGACATTCATATCTTCGTTGCGGCTGCAGATACCAACCACCATGCCGGCGTAAACCGGTGTGCCCGGGCCGATGAACAGCGCGCCACGCTCCTGGGCGGCGTGGAGACCGTAAGTCACCGCCTCGCCGGTCTCAAAGGATACCAAAGAGCCGGTGAGCCGCCGCTCCACTTCGCCCTTCATGGGGGCGTAGTTTTCCAAAACGGAGGACATAATGCCCTCGCCCCGGGTATCGGTCAAAAATTCGCTGCGGTAGCCGAACAGGCCTCTGGAGGGCACTAAAAACTCTAAGCGGAAACGGCTGCCCATGGGGGTCATAGACAGCAGCAAGTCACCCTTCCGGCGGCCCATCTTTTCAATGACAGTGCCCATACATTCCTCGGGAACGTCGGCAACCATTCTTTCGATAGGCTCGCAAACCTTGCCATCAATTTCCTTGGTCAGCACACGGGGGGTGGACACGGAGAACTCATAGCCCTCCCGGCGCATGGTCTCCATCAGAATGGAAAGGTGCATTTCGCCGCGGCCGGCAACGTTGAATGCGTCGGTGCCCTGCTCGGTCACGTGCAAGGACACGTCTTTCAGCAGTTCCTTTTCCAGTCGGTCGCGCAAGTTTCGAGAAGTGACGAATTTGCCCTCACGGCCTGCAAAGGGAGAATCGTTCACCGCGAAGGTCATTTCGATGGTGGGGTCGGAGATCTTCACAAAGGGCAGAGGCTCAATGGCTTCGGGGGCGCAGAGG
>CALBJG010000041.1 GCA_937892865.1 uncultured Clostridia bacterium | reverse complement strand
TAATTGTGCATTGTGCATTATGCATTGTGCCTTTCGAGCAACTGCTCGACAAATTGGAATTTGTGTTACTGCTTGCGTATGGGGAAAAACCGTTGTATAATGAAAGATAATGAATTTTAAGGGGTAAAACGATGGGCTTTGAGTTTGAGATCAAATTCCGGGCAACACCGGAACAGCAGGCGGATCTTCTGAAAGATCTGTCCGGACAGAAGCGGCAGTATAAAATGCAGACCACTTACTACGATACCCCCGATGGCGATCTGTCTGCCCGGAAATATACCCTGCGGCGGCGAATGGAGAATGAAAAGTCTGTCTGCACCTTAAAGACCCCGGCAAAGGGCCTGGGGCGGAACGAATACGAACTGGAATGCGAAACCATTGAAGGGGCGATCCCCACCTTTTGTGAACTGTCCGGTTTGCCGGAATTGCCCGGTTTGCTGGCAAAGGGCGTTGTGGCAACCTGCGGCGCAGCATTTCAGCGGACGGCGATCACGGTAGAGCGGCCGGATTGCACACTGGAAATTGCCCTGGACCGGGGCGTTCTTACCGGCGGCGGCAGAGAAAAAGACCTTTGCGAGATCGAGGTGGAACTGAAGTCCGGCACGGAAACGGCCGCAAAGACATACGCGAAAATGCTCCAGGTGGCCTATGGCCTTACTTATGAAAAAATGAGCAAAGTCCAGCGGGCCCGGGCATTGGCGAGAGGAGAATGGTAATGGCGCAACTGCAGAATTTATTTTCCCGATATAAAAAACTGTTCCTTTTTGATACGGAGACCACCGGCCTGAATTACGCCCGGGATGAGATCATCGAGTTTGCGGGCGTGGTGGTGGAACAGATAGGCGGCGAAGCGGTGATCACCCGGGAGTATGACGAACTGATCGCCTTAAGCCCCGGGGGTGTCGTGCCGCCGGAGATCGAAAAACTGACCGGTATCACCAATGCAGATCTGAAAGAAAAAGGCATTCCCAAAGCCCAGGTCTGCGCCGATGTTGCCGAAATGATCAGCGGCGATACTTTGCTGATCGCCTATAACGCCCATTTCGATTTAAGTTTCATTTTCTATATGCTGCTCCGGGATGGCGACCCTTGCATACTGAAAGGCAAGGACAAACTGGACTTGCTTACAGTTTATAAAGACCGGCACACATATCCTCATAAACTGTGCAATGCCATTGAGGTGTATAATCTTTCCGACCAGGTGGTCAATTCCCACCGGGCGGTGGATGATGTGATCGCCACTGTGGCGGTCATGAAAGAGATGGAAAAAGAGCGAAACGATTTTGAACGGTACATAAACCTCTTTGGATATAATCCCAAATACGGTGTATCCGGTAAACCCATCGGCTCTATTACTTACAAACCCCAGAAATTTGATCCCCCAGCGCCCTTATACGAAATGTGATCAGGAGGAAACTGTTATGTATAATGAAATTTCTTACGCCCTGGGAGCAAACCGCTCCTGCATTCGCGATTTGTTTGAGTACGGCTGCGCCCGGGCTGCCATCGTAGGTCGGGAAAATGTGTACGATTACTCTTTGGGCAATCCCAGCATCCCCTCACCCAAGGAAGTGAACGAGACAATCAAGCAGATTTTGGAAGATACCGATTCTTTACAGATCCACGGCTATACCTCCGCCGTTGGCGATATGGCAACCAGAAAGGCCATTGCCGATGATCTGAATGTCCGCTACGGCACATCCGTTGCTCCCGAGGAATTGTTCATCGGCGCCGGCGCTGCGCCGGAACTGGTAAGTGTGTTCCGGGCGCTGGCTGTTCCCGGCAGTGAGATTCTGGCGATCGCGCCGTTCTTTCCCGAGTACCGTCCCTTTGTGGAGGGCGCCGGCGCAACATTTAAAGTTGTTCCCCCGGATGTGCCCGATTTCCAGATCAAACTGGATGCGGTGGAAGCGGCGCTGACAGAAAAGACCGTGGCGGTGATCATCAACTCCCCCAATAACCCCGCAGGTACAGTCTACACCGAAGAGACCCTCAAGGAACTGGCTTCTCTGCTGACCAAAAAGTCTGCAGAGTTCGGTCACCCCATTTATATTGTTTCCGATGAGCCTTACCGGGAACTGGCTTACGACGGGGTGGAAGTACCCTTTATCCCCACCATTTATAAAGACACCATCGTGTGCTATTCCTATTCCAAGTCCCTGTCCTTGCCCGGCGAGCGGATCGGCTATGTGTATGTTCCCGGTAATGCTACCGACAGCAAGGCGGTCTACGCCGCTGTTGCCGGCGCAGCCCGGGCAGGCGGTCACGTCTGCGCACCCTCTCTGTGGCAAAAAGTCATTGCCCGGTGCGCCCACCTGCGCCCGGACCTGGAAGCCTACGACAAAAACCGTAAGGCGCTGTATCAAGGCCTGGTGGATGCGGGCTATGAAGTGGCAAAGCCCGACGGCGCATTCTATCTGTTTATCAAAGCACCCGGCGGCGATGCGGTGGCTTTCTCCGAAAAGGCAAAGAAGAAGGACTTGCTGGTGGTTCCCGGCGACGGCTTCGGCTGCCCCGGTTACTTCCGCATCTGCTACTGTGTCAGTTATGAAATGATCCAAAAGAGTCTGCCGGTTTTCGCGGCGCTCATTAAGGAGTAAACAATGGAGAAAATCAAAACCGGTATTTTAGGCTACGGCGCTGCCGCCCGGATGCATATGACCTCGCTGGCTATGTGTCCCGAGCGGGATGTTACCGGCATTTACGGCCCAAACCCGGAAAAATGCAAAAAATTTGCCGAAGAATACGGCATCACCCCTTTCGAGAGCAGAGAGGCGCTGTTTGAAGCTAACGATTGCATTCACATTGCCACTCCCAACGGCAATCACTATGAAGACATTATGGATTGCCTTGCCCACCGGAAGCACACCGTCTGCGAAAAGCCGGTGTGTATGACCAATGAAGAGTGTGATGCGGTGGAAAAAGCGGTGGAAAAGAGCGATGTGAAATTTACCGCTGTTTCCCAGTTCCGCTTTTCCAAGGTCTATGGCATTGTGAAAAACGCCATCGACCGGGGCGATTTTGGCAAACTGCTTACTGCCAATGTGCGGATGATGTACTACCGCAGCCCGGAATACTACAATGCTGTTCCCTGGCGGGGCAGCCGTACCCGGGACGGCGGCGTACTGATGACCCAGTCTTTGCACGGCATCGATGTGACCCTGGGGCTTTTGGGCAAGCCGGTGGCGGTGACCGCTATGGCAAAGATCATGCACCACGATATCGAGGCGGCAGATACCTCTGCGGCGCTGGTGGAAATGGAAAACGGAATGGCAGTGCTGTTCGAAACATCCACAGCCTCTTTTCCCGGTTATCCCCGGCAGTATTCCATCAGCGGCACAGCCGGTACTGTGGAAATGATCGAAGAATCCATTGCCCGGTGGGATATCCCCGGCAAGGAAGATCTGGAACTGCCCGTGGGCGTGCAAGACCTGGCCAGCGGCGCCAGCGACCCCAATAATTTGGATTACTCCCTGCACGCAACCCAGTACAGAGAGTTTTCCAATGCGATTTTGCATAACACGCCTTTAAGTTACACCCTTTGCGATGCCACCCAGACCGTGCGTCTGATCAATGGCATTTTCCGTTCCCAGGAAGAGGACCGCAAAATCTATTTATAAGGAGGTCTCCTTATGGAAATTCGTTTTGCTGTGGCGAAAGATGTGCCTGCCATTTTAACTCTGCTCCGGCAGGTGGGCCGCGTCCACCACGAGGGAAGACCGGATCTGTTCCGGGCAACAGCGCAAAAATACAGCGCCTCCCAGATCCTGGCGATGCTGGATAGTAAGGATGCGCCGATCTTTATCGCAGAAGAAAAGGGTGAAGCGTTGGGCTACTGCTTCTGCGCTGTGAAGGATTTTTCTTTGGACTCGGTAATGGCAAATTACAAAACATTGTATATTGACGATCTGTGCATTGATGAAGGCTGCCGCGGTCAGAAAGTGGGTACGGCTCTTTATGAGGCGGCTTGCAAGTATGCCCAAAAACGCAAGTGTTACAATGTGACCTTAAATGTATGGTGCTGTAATGAAAGCGCTATGAAATTTTACGAAAAAATGGGCTTAAAGCCCCAAAAGATCGGAATGGAGAAGATTCTCTGATGCTTCAGAAAAATGCGGTGTACGAAACCACTGTCTGCGACTATACTGCCGAAGGCCTGGGCGTTGCCCGGGTGGATGGTTGCGCCGTTTTTATCCCCAACGCGATTTGCGGGGAGAAACTCCGCATCCGCATTGAAAAAGTGGGCAAGACCTGGGCATCCGGCAAGATCGTGGAGATCCTGGAAAAATCCCCCCACCGGGTCAACCGGGAATGCCCCGTTGCCAAACTCTGCGGCGGCTGTGATTTCTGGCATATGGATTATGAAGAAGAATCCCGCCTGAAGGTAGACCGGGTAAAACAGTGCCTTAACCGCATTGGCGGAGAATCACTGGAAGATGTGCCGATTTTGGCCGCCCCTACTTGCTACGGCTACCGGAACAAGGCCCAATACCCGGTGTCCAGCCAAAAGGGGAGAGCCTTTGCGGGTTTTTTCAAGGCAGGCACCCACCAGGTAGTGGAAAATAACCGGTGTTTGATCTTGCCGGAAGAAACGGACAAGGTCAAGAAAATCGTTATAGATTATGTAAACCATTATCGAATTTCCGCCTATGATGAACAAACCGGAAAAGGGCTTCTGCGGCA
Organism: uncultured Clostridia bacterium; assembly: GCA_937892865.1. GTDB lineage: Bacteria > Bacillota > Clostridia > Oscillospirales > Oscillospiraceae > Faecousia. Next base: position 4,757 of record CALBJG010000041.1, on the reverse strand, counting down.
CATCTATGTCCGCCGGGGCGCGGTGTCCGGGCAGGTGCTGGTGTGCCTGGTGGTCAATGGCAGAAAACTGCCCCATACGGAAGATCTGATCAAGCGGTTGCAGGCAGTTCCCGGCTTTACCACTTTGGCGCTGTCTGTAAATACCAGGCAGGGCAATGCCGTTTTGGGTGACGAGTTTATTACGCTTTACGGCCCGGGCTATATAGAAGATACTCTTTGCGGACTGACTTTCCGTCTGTCTCCCCGGTCTTTTTACCAGGTGAATCACCACCAGGCCCAGCGGCTCTATGAGGCGGCGATAGAGCAGGCGCAGATCACAAAAGATGATCTGGTGCTGGATCTTTACTGCGGTGTTGGCACCATCACTTTGGCTATGGCGAAAGCCGCCGGTAAGGTCATCGGCGTGGAAGTGATCCCCCAGGCAGTGGAAGATGCAAAAGAAAACGCCGCCCGAAATGGCATCGAAAACGCAGAATTTTTCTGCGGCGATGCAGGCAAGGCGGCTTTGGAATTAGAGGAAAAAGGCATCCGCCCGGATGTGGTGGTGGTAGACCCGCCCCGGAAGGGCCTAAACGCCGATGCCATCGAGGCAATGGCGCGGATCGCCCCCCGGCGGATCGTCTATGTATCCTGCGACCCGGCAACACTGGCAAGAGATGTAGCCCTTTTGAAAGAAAAAGGCTATGCCCTGCAATCCGCCCAGGCAGCAGACTTGTTCCCAAGATGTGCCCATATAGAATCAATCGTGTGCTTAACACTCGATTGATTCAATGAATTGCCCTTCGGGCATGAATTGGCTTCACCATGAATTGCCTAACGGCATGAATTGTGCCTGGCGGCACATTTTTGTAGGGGCGATTCAAATCATGGAGCGAAGCGAGAAATCATGATGCGTTAGCATCAATTCATGACACGAAGTGTCAATTCATAAAATGGAGGGTTTTATGAAAGAAAACATCTTAATTGATCTATCTAAACAATTTGCTGTAGACATAGTCAAACTGTGTACCGAAATTAAGGAACACAGAAAAAGCAATGTTTTGCTGAATCAATTGTTGCGCAGCGGCACAAGTATTGGCGCCAATATCCATGAAGCCAACTACGCGTCCAGTAAAGCGGATTTTACCAACAAACTCCAAATTGCATTAAAGGAATGTTACGAAACGGATTATTGGTTAGGTCTGTTCAAAGACACCAATATGATTACGATTGAAGAGTACGATATGCTTTTTTCTCGATGCAGCAAAATTCGAAAGTTGTTGATTGCCTCCGTTACCACTGCGAAAGGAAAAGCATGAAGTGAAAAACAAGAATAAGAACCGTAAAAAAAGCAGCAGGTGGACACCACCAAAGGGGTCTTCTGCATATTTTTCTGCTGTATCCGATTATGAATTCAAAGAGAAACATCCCATCGGCTATGGTTTGCTAGTGTTGCTTGGTATTGTTGCCTTGATGCTTCCTGTTATACTATATCTGTTTTTTGTAATTCCTTATGATATCAATAGTGCTTGGATGATGCTGGGCTGGGTTGGTGCTTTTATTGTTGGAATAGGCCTTTTTAATTTTGTTGCCATTATTATCAAGCAGTATTTGGGACACATTGTCTCTATCTTATCGTTTGTTATAGGTGGCGTACTGATTTGGATAAGTTTGGTCCAAATGGGAATTGTGTAAGTTCCAGTATATCAATCGCTTTGGCAGACTCCCTACCTAAAGGGACAACTGTGGAATCCATCGTGTGCTTAAGCAAACAATGATTAAGAAACAAAAAGATATGCAGCAAAAACTGCATATCTTTTTTATTTAGTCAGATTATTCTTCGGAGACGGCTTGGAAGGCTGCTTCCTGGGTTTCGGAGGGGGCATAGCCGAAATGTTTTTTATAGGCTCTGAAAAATGTGGAGTAATCGGCAAACCCGCACAGGGGGTAGAGGGAGGATGCTTTTGCGCCCAAAAGGATCTCCCGCCGCGCAAATTCCAGCCGCCGTCGGTTCAAATATGCCTTTGGCGTGGAGGAAAGATCCTCCTGGAAAATCTGATACAAATAACTTTTGGAGATGCCCAAGGCTTCGCACACCTGCTCAACGGTGTCGATCTCAAACAGCCGCTCCTCCATAAATTCCAACGCACTGCGGGTCAAAGGGTGCTGGTAGTTGGGGGTGTCTTTGTTTTCGCCGTTCGTTTGGATGAGGATATTCCACAAAAGTTCCTCCGTAAGGGCAAGCATCGCCCGGGGGAGAAATTCTTCGGAGAGCGTGTGGCAGTAGTAATCCATTTTTTCAAACAAACCGGTGACCAGTTGATTTCCGTCAAAGGGGAGCACATGGAGATCTTCCGGAATTTTTGCAAGGAGTTTCTTTGAGAAAGTTTCCGGAAAGAAAATCAGATTGTACCGATCGTATGTTTCGTCAGAATGTACGCAAATCTTGTGGGGCTGTTCGGGGCGTGTGATCACAAGAGAATTTTTCCGCAGCAGATAAGTTTCTGAATGGATAGAATAGGAAACGTCTCCTTTTTTCAGCAATAGAAGTTCATAACCCCTGTGGGTATGAATTGGATAACTCTCCATAGATTGCATTGTCATAGCGCAGTGGCGCATGATCAGTTTGGAACTTTCAAAGGCAGAAACAACAGATAAACTCATAACCGCGCCTCCTTTTTGTCAGCATAGCACAAAAACAGAATTTTTGCAATGTGAAAATGCTGTTTGTGCAATTGAAATTTTCTCAAAGATGTGAAATAATAAAATCAAAGGAGGGTGTTGGCATGCATAATACAGAGTTTACAAAAGACGGAAGCGCATATATAACCTCTAAAATTGAAGAAGCGGTAAATAACGAGAGCCGCACCGCAACCATAAGCGGCAATTGGGAGATCCGTGAGGCGATCCGTTTGCCCTCAAATTTCACACTGATTTTGGAAAACGCCCATTTGCGAATGGCTGACGGTGTCTATTCCAATATGTTCGTGAACGAACACCACGAAACAGAGATCGGCAGAACCACAGCCGGTACAGACAGAAATATCAGCATCATCGGTCGGGGAGAAGCGATCCTTGACGGCGGAGAATACAACGGGCTTTCCGAAAAAAACCATTCAAAAAACGGATTGCCTCCGATCTGGAAGAATAATCTTCTGCTGTTTACAAATGTTGACGGCTTCCGGGTGTCCGGTATTTCCTGCCGCAATCAGCGCTGGTGGGCATTGAATTTTATCTATTGCGCAAACGGATATCTTGGAAATATCGATTTCTGCGCAAATGATACCGGTATTGACGAAAACGGCAACTTGTATCACGGTTTGATTCGGGGAAAATACGATGAAGTTGTGGTAAAGAATGCCGACGGCATCGATCTTCGCCAGGGTTGCCACGATATTTTGATCGAGAACATCACCGGGTTCTGCGAAGATGATTCCATTGCGTTAACCGCTTTAAACGGAAAAATGGAGCAGACCTTTGGGGTAGAAGGACTTCCTTCCGATCTGTGCAATGTGGAGATCAGGAATATCCGGACAGCCGCCTATTGCTCCAATGTCAGACTGCTCAGCCAAGGCGGTATCAAGTTGCACGATATCACCATTGACGGGGTGTACGATATGGGGTGCGAATCTCCCCATTTGGACAGAGGCGCATACGCCGTTCACATTGGCGATACACGGCTTTACGGACCCCGCCATTCCACAGAGGACGAGACCTATAACATCACCGTGAAAAATGTGTGCGGCGGTGGATTAGCGGTATTAGCCCTTGCAGGGGCGATGAAAAACTTCGTATGCTATGGCATAGAAGCGAAGAACGGCGCAAAAATGCTGAAAGATGACCGGGGCGTATAATGTGCCCCACAGAGGATAACCAAATAAGATCGGGAGCAAATTCTTACGAATTTGCTCCCGCTTCATTATGAAATTACGATGCTTTTTTTGGTGGGCGGGGGTTGCCTTTCCAATCGAAACGCAAGCCGATCACCACATTGATGGCGATATAACTGGCGAGGATCAAGCCGATCTCCCACAAAAGGCATACGCCGGCGGAGCGGACCATTTCCATGGTATCCAGGCCGCGGAAACTGTTGCAGATCAGCGCCATAATGACGGTCAGCAAGAAACCCAGCGCCGTCCAGCAAATGCCCGCGAGCCGTTGGGTAAACTGCCACGCTTCCACACTGCCCATACCAAACAGCGCCCGGAAGCCCAACTTGCGGTTGGCCTCTTTAGGCGGGGCAAGGAAAGAGAGCAAGCCCGTTGCCAGCAAAAGCAGGGGACCTGCCATCACAGAAAGCCGCGCCAGCAGTTCGATCCAGCCCAGTACCGTATTCAGTTCCGGAATAAAGCCGGCAGGATCAAAGTCCTGCAGCAGGGACATAATGGCATCCAATGGAAAGCATCTCCTTGATTAGGTCTTGTTACGAATCGTGTTGATCTCGTGAATGAAACTCTGCACATCCTGGAAACGGCGGTAAACAGAGGCAAAGCGAATGTAAGCCACTTCGTCAATGGGTTTGATCCGCTCCATAACCATTTCACCGATCTTATCGGTACTGACTTCCCGCTCCAGGGAGTTTTGGATGGTCTGCTCGATCTCGGTGGTGATCCGATCCAGTTCGGAGGCTTCCACCTGCCGCTTATCAAAAGCCCGGACCATGGAATTCATGATCTTGTTCCGGTCAAAACCCTGGCGGGAGCCGTCACGCTTGACGACGATAATGGGCAGGCTTTCCACGATCTCATAGGTGGTAAAACGGCGCTGACACCCCATGC
>CALBJG010000040.1 GCA_937892865.1 uncultured Clostridia bacterium | reverse complement strand
TCATGACACGGTTCTTATGCTCGCAGGAACCGTCACGGGTACCGCAGACGGTGCAGATGTAGTTGACGAAGTTGTGACCATCGGTGTCATTGACGGTGACGGCATTGGCCCGATCATCACAGAGCAGGCGTTCCGGGTGTTAAACAAACTCCTTGCAGATGAAGTTGCGGCAGGTACTGTGGTCATCAAGCAGATCTTCGGTCTGACTATTGAAAACCGCCTTGCTCAGGGGAAACCCATTCCGGAAGATGTCCTTGCCCAGATCAAGACCTGCGATGTGATCCTGAAAGGCCCTACCACCACGCCCCACGGCGGTACGATGGAAAGCGCCAATGTGACTATGCGCCGGGAACTGGACCTCTATGCAAACTGTCGTCCGGTGTCCATTCCGGAGGAGGGCATCGATTGGATGTTCTACCGGGAAAATACCGAGGGCGAGTATGTATTGGGCAGCCGGGGTGTGGAACTGCCCGGAATGGCTGTGGATTTTAAGGTGACTACCGATTTGGGTACACGCCGTATTGCAAGAGCGGCATTTGAGTACGCCAGGAATAACGGCAAGACCCATGTATCAATCGTCACCAAAGCCAATATTATGAAAAAGACCGATGGCAAATTTACTGCCATCGCCCACGAAGTAGCGGCGGAATATCCCGGTATTACGGTGGAAGATTACTACATTGACATAATGACCGCCAATCTCATTGATAAGAGTATCCGCAGTAAATTCCAGGTGGTACTGCTGCCAAATCTGTACGGCGATATCATCACCGACGAGGCTGCCCAGATCCAGGGCGGTGTAGGTACAGCCGGATCTGCCAACATTGGCGATAAGTATGCAATGTTTGAAGCCATCCATGGCTCTGCTCCCAGGCTTATTGAAAGCGGTATGGGCAACTACGCAAACCCGGAGAGCATTCTCAAAGCGACAGCGATGCTCCTGCGGCATATCTGCCGGGCAGATAAGGCAGAAAAACTGGAAAAGGCAATGGCGGCCTGCCCGTTGCGGGTCAAGCCCGACGGTTCGGAGGCCACCTGCGCCCAGTATGCCGATGCGCTGATGGAAATTTTATAAGAAAAAAGACGGTATCAACCTCGATACCGTCTTTTAATTTTAAATGGAATCAAATGTGATTTCCGCGCCTTTCAAACCCTCCGCTTCGGCAATGACTTTTACTGTGCCGGCGGTCTCTGTGGCGCGGATCACCGCTACCAGCATACCGCTAAGGGCTTTTTTATCACTGCGCAGGAAGGTTTCCGTCTCCCGCTGGTCACCTGCGTCCGTTGCATACACTTCCGCAGGCCCCTCTGCCCGGAAGAAAATGCGGTTGTCCGCTTTGGGACAGAGATTGCCGTCTTTATCCACGATTTCAGCGGTGATGTAGTTTACATCCTCACCGTCAGCGGAAATCTGCTTGCTATAGGCGGAAAGGCGGATACTGTGGGGGTTGCCTGCGGTCTTTACCGTCCGGCGCATCGCCTCTTTGCCGTCTTTGTAGGCAACGGCGGTCACTTCACCGGGCTGATACACCGTGTCATCCCACATCAGCCGGAATCGCGCTAACTGATTCCGGTTTTCTTCTTCTGCAGTTGCAGGATTTGTAAGTTTCTCTGCGTGGGAGCGGCGACCTTGTGAAATGCCATTGATAAACAGTTCCACCTCGTCGAAATTGGTATAGATATGTACCGGCACATTCTGCCCCTCTTGACCTTCCCAGTTCCAGTGGGGGAAGATGTGCAAAACCGGGATATCTGTCCATACGGATTGATAGAGATAATACCGGTTTTTCGGCAGACCTGCCATATCCACAATGCCAAAATAACTGCTCCGGGAGGGCCATTCGGTGTAGTAGGGGGTAGGTTCGCCCAGATAGTCAAAGCCCGTCCAAACAAATTCACCCATTGCCTGGGGGTTATCCACTTGGGCGCACAGTTCCCGCTCTGCAAAATATGCCCAGGGGGGCGCTTCCAAACCGTAGTCCGAAACAGCAAGGTCATCAGCACAATGCAGACCGATGATCACTTCCGCGGGCAGGTGGTATACACCACGGGTGGAGATGCAGGATGCGGTCTCACTGCCAAGAAGCATTTTCTCCGGGTACTGCTCCAGGAGACCTTTATATAAATGAGGCTTGTAGTTCAGACCCACGATATCCGTATAAAAGGCAAGACGGTTGTCATAGCATTGGGGATAGGCGCTGAGACCGTTGGTTACGGGTCTGGTGGGGTCTGTCCTGCGGACCAAATCATAAAGCGTCCGGGCTGTTTTCCAGCCATCCGGCTCCCACTGCTCCCGGACTTCGTTACCTACACTCCACATGATCACGCAGGGGTGATTCCGGTCCCGCTTGATAATGTCCACGGCATCGGTAAGGGCGTGGGCATCAAACTCCTTGGAGTAGCCGTTGGCGATCTTGGGGGTTTTCCACTCATCAAAAAACTCATCCATTACCAAAATGCCCATTTCATCGCACAGATCCAAGAGTTCCGGGGCAGGGGGATTGTGGCTGGTGCGCCAGGCGTTGACACCCATTGTCTTCATAATTTCGATCTGCCGCCGCAAGGCGGTTTTGTTTACCGCCGCGCCCAACGCGCCTAAATCGTGGTGCATACACACGCCATTGAGTTTAACACGCCGACCGTTGAGGAAGAAACCGTCTTTTGTGAATTCACACATACGGGGCGCAAAACGCACAGTTTGCCGGTCACCGCTGTCTAAAATGATCTCCGCAGTGTAAAGATAAGGTGTATCTAAATCCCACAGCATAGGACCTTCAATGGTCACCATCAAACGGTTGTCTTTTGTTTCATATTGCGTCTTGTTGCCCCGGGGGTCTGTAATGACCGCTGTAAAGCCAGTACCACCGACGATTTCTGCAGAAAGATCAAAAAATGCCGTCTGTTTGTCCGCGTAAACCTTCCGCGCCCAAACACCGTTGTAAGCGATATGCTTTTGGGGTTTTGTTACAAGACGCATATTCCGGTAGATACCGCCGCCGGGATACCACCGCCCGCAGTCCGGACGCACTTCGGCATAGATGGCAATGAGGTTTTCTGCGCTGAAATCCACAAATTCCGTAATATCCACGCAATAGGACTTATAGCCGAAATGGTTGCTGCCGGCTTTATGACCGTTTATGTAGACGGCGCTGTGCCACATCACGCCGTCCAGTTCCAAAAAGACTTTGTCTGCCTTTTCAATACGGACCCATTTGCGATAAACACCGCTGCCCAGGAAAGGCAATCCGCCGGTACGACCGGTTTGGATCTTGGCTTTTTTCATACCGTCTTCTATGATGATCGATTCGGAAATGTCGTTTTCCCGGCAGAAATCGCCCTCAATGCCCCAATCGTGGGGGACGCGAACTGTTCGCCAACCGGTGTCATCAAAACCGGGAGAGAACACATCAGGCGTTACCGCTTCATTATCGAACCTATAAAATTTGAAATTGTTTTTCAGTTCCATAAAACCACCTCATTTTCTGCTATCCCCATTATACTGAATCATTCTTTAAAATACAAGAATCAATTCGCCCAACGGATCTGCTGTTCGGTCAAAAGGGGATAGGAAACAAGGTCGGTTCCGTCAAGGCCTTCTCTGCGCATATCCACGGCGGATATCTGGTTGTTTTCGTAGGTGGTGTAGTAGTAAATTCCCTTATCCATGTTACAGCAGGAAGCATATACCGTTTTTTCAAATTCTCCGTTGACTTTGACACAGCCTCTTTGCTGCGCAACAGCGCCCAATATGTGAAAAAACTGGCTGATACTTTCTGATTCCGTGTCCCCGGAAACGGAATTGAGTTTCGTAAAGGCTGCTTTCACAAATCGGGAGGAGGAGGACAGATCCCCCGGCAGACCGATAGAACCCATACCACGGCTGTAGGGGGTAAGATCGATCTGTTCACACAGACGATTCACCGGTTCTTCCCGGGTCAGATTCAAATAATTACTTAAGTTGTACATATGAAAATCAAAGGGCGGGTTGTTCGTCAGGACGCCAACCGGATTTTCATAGACCTTTAATCCGTCAGCCATCGGCTCCAGTACGATTGCCTCGGTTTTGTCCGCCAGGATAAAGTGCAGGGGAGAAAGGGGCAGTTCCTCACTGAACGAAATATTTACCAGATTCAGCCGGGCAATCAGATGTCTGGCTTCTGCAACCGTTTTGCACTGACCCAAGATCCAGGGTGTCAACTCAAAGGGTGTAATATTATCCAAATTTTCCTTTTCCGGATAATAAACGGCATTGCCGGGAAAATTCAGCCCTGCGATGCTGAGTCCAAACTCATTGGTGGCATCGTAGTATAAGGGATACCCATCTGCCACTGTCGCCATTCCAATAATGGCGTAATGGGAAATCATATCCTTTGCCTTGCGAAAAGGAAACGGATAGTTCCGGGGTGTGACAGTGACCGCTTCCCGGTAGGCATATTCCAGGTCCAGATTTCTGCCAAAATAGTGGTCTTTTGTCTGATAACAAACGGCAGTACACATATGAAAACTCCTTTTTGGATGATATTGGCCTCAAATGCTATACAAAACGCATAACACTATGATGTATGCATACATCGGATTTATGCAAAAGTGATAAACTTACAAAAAATAGCAATTTACCTCTTTACAACTTTAGTTTGGTAAAGTATAATCCAATTATCCAAACACCACCGGCACAACCGGTAGTAAAAAACATACCGGTAAAACCGGCAATTCAGAAAGGAAGTTTTTGTTATGAAAAAGTTACTCGCACTCGTTATGGCAGCATTGATGCTGATGGCTTGCTTCGCAGGCTGCGCCGCTAAGGAAGAACAGAAGACGGTTACCGTCGGCTATACCATCTACGCGCCTATGAACTATAAAGATGACGCCGGCAACCTGGTTGGTTTTGATACCGATCTTGCAAAGGCTGTTTTCGAAGGTATGGGTTACAAGGTCATCTTCCAGGAAATCGATTGGAAGAGCAAGTACACCGATGTGAACTCCGGCGCGATCGACTGCATCTGGAACGGCTTCACCTGCAATGTCGCCGATGATGATGACGGCGTACAGCGCGCAGAAAAAGTTGATTTTTCCTATAACTATATGGAAAACCGTCAGGTTATCGTTGTGAAGAAGGACGCAGGCATTGCTTCCGCTGCAGATCTGAACGGCAAGCAGGGCGCTGCTGAAAGCGGCTCCGCCGGTGAAACTTACGGCAATAGTTTTGAAGGCGCTACCATCAAGGGTTTTGATGTGCAGACCAAGTGCATTTTCGAGGTCAACGCAGGCACTGCTGATTTCGCAGTTGTTGACGCACAGCTGGCCAAGAGTTATGTGGGCAAGGGCGACTACGAAGGTCTGGAAGTGATCGACGCTCTGTCCAGCGATGTTGAGTACTACGCCATCGGCTTCAAGAAGGGCAGCGAGCTGACCGCTCAGGTCAATGCCCAGCTGGAGGCTCTGGGTGCTGACGGCACCATCGCCGCCCTGGCAGAAAAGTACGGCGTTCAGAACACCGCCATCACCGACTTCTCCGATCAGAAGTAATCAAAAAAAGAAAATCCCGCAATGGGGCTACCGGTTTCGATAGCCCCATTGCTTGACGTTGGAGTATACATATGTCCTTTTTGGAAGTTACAGCCTTTTTGCTTGACGGTTTCGTCATATCGCTTTTGATCTTCCTGGTGACGCTGCTGTTCGGTGCGCCTCTGGGTCTTCCCATTGCCTTTTGCTCCATGAGCCGGTTCAAGGTGATCCGTGCCATCTCCAAGGTGGTGGTGTGGATCGTCCGTGGTGTGCCCCTGATGCTGCAGATCTTCATTATTTACTATGTCCCCGGTCTGCTCTTCGGTACCCCGGTGTTCAGCATGATCGATAAGCACTTTTTCCTCAACTATCAGATCATGGATGCGGGCCGTGTCATTGCGGTGCTCATTGCCTTCATTATCAATTATGCCTGCTATTTTTCCGAAATCTACCGGGGCGGCATCGAAAGCATCTCCCAGGGCCAGTATGAGGCCGGTTATGTTTTGGGCCTGACCAAGTCCCAGGTGTTCCGCCACATCGTTTTGAAGCAGGTCATCCAGCGCATCGTGCCGCCCATGTCCAATGAGATCATCACCCTCATCAAGGACACCGCCCTGGCAAACTGCATCATGGTCGCGGAGATCATTAAGCAGGCCAAGGAGCTGGCTGCCACCAAGGCCCTGGTTTGGCCGCTGTTCTACACCGGTGCGTTTTACCTGCTGTTTGTGGGCCTTCTGACCATTCTCCTCGGCGCTCTCGAGAAGAAACTCAGCTATTTTAGGAGCTAAGCCATGGCAATACTGGAAGTAAAAAATATCAAAAAGAACTTTGGCAAGACCAAAGTGTTGAAGGATATCTCCTTTTCTTTGGAAAAGGGGCAGGTCCTGGTGATCATCGGTTCCTCCGGCAGCGGCAAGACCACTTTGCTGCGCTGCCTGAATTTCCTGGAAACACCCAACGGCGGTTCTATCTGTGTCAACGGAAAGACCTTGTTTGACGCGGCCGATCCCTCTACACAGTTGGAAAAGGAGATCCGGCGCAAACGGCTCCACTTCGGTCTGGTATTTCAGAACTTCAATCTTTTCCCGCAGTATACCGCTTTACAGAATGTGACGCTGGCTCGGGAACTGATGCGCAAGGAGACTGGTGAGAGTCAGGAGTCTATCATTAAGGCGGGCAAAGAACTTTTGGAGCAGATGGGGCTTGGGGACCGGGCCGACCACTATCCCCACCAGCTCTCCGGCGGCCAGCAGCAGCGGGTAGCCATTGCCCGGGCCTTGGCACTCCACCCCGATATTCTCTGCTTCGATGAGCCTACCTCCGCCCTGGACCCGGAGCTCACCGGTGAGGTGCTGAGGACCATCAAGGGCCTGAAGGAGCAGAACCACACCATGATCGTGGTGACCCACGAGATGGAATTCGCCCGATCCGTAGCGGACGTGGTGATCTTTATGGCCGACGGGATCATTGAGGAAATGGGAAGTCCTGAGGAAATCTTTGAAAATCCCCGCAGCGAGCGGACCAGACGGTTCCTCCGGGGCGCCCAGGCGGCATTTTAGGAGGAAATCTATGGCAGTATCGCCCAGACAACAGAAAAAGGATGACCTGTGCAGGCTTCTGGCCCAGACCGGCGATCCCGGGGACATTGCCGCGTTGCTGGATGACCTGTGTACATTGAAGGAGATCGAGAATATGTCCGAGCGGCTCTTCACCGCCAAGCTTCTGCTGGAGGGGCACACCTACT
>CALBJG010000039.1 GCA_937892865.1 uncultured Clostridia bacterium | reverse complement strand
CACTCATTATCTATGATGTTACCTTTTTTGCTGTACCACTAACTTAGTGACATTGAACAATCGTTGTGCCGTTAAATTTTTAGATCTCTTGTCTGCCTTCCAATGCACGAGAAAGTGTTACCTCATCCGCATATTCAAGCTGGCTGCCTACAGGCACACCATATGCCAAGCGGGTCACCTTCACTTCCATGGGGCGCAGCAAGCGAGAAATATACATAGCTGTTGCCTCGCCTTCTGTATCAGGATTTGTTGCCATGATAATTTCACGGATATCTCCCTCTGCAACGCGCATCAGCAATTCTTTAATCCGGATATCATCCTGTGTCACGTGGTTAAGCGGAGAAATCACACCGTGCAGTACATGATATACTCCTGAGAATTCTCTGCTGCGCTCCATTGCGATCACATCCCGGGGCTCCGCAACAACACAGATCACGCTTTTATCCCTTTCATCATTTGCGCATATGGGACAAAGTTCCCGATCTGTCAAGTTCTGACAGACGGGGCAGGTATGTACCGTCCGTTTTGCCTCGACAATGGCATCTGCAAAGGCCTGGGCTTCTCCGTCCGTCATTCCCAGGACATGGAAAGCAAGCCGCTGCGCGGATTTGCCGCCGATTCCGGGCAATCGGGCAAAAGAGTCTGCCAGTTCCTGCAATGCCGCAGGAAAATATTGCATCAGAACAAACCTCCCAGGTTCAAACCACCGGTAAGCCGGGACATATTCTGCGCCTGCTCTGCATCGGCTGTCCGCATTGCTTCATTGACAGCAGCAATGACCATATCCTGCAGCATTTCCACATCATCGGGATCCACTGCTTCGGGATTGATAGTCAGTTCTACGATCTCGTGCTTACCGTTCACACCGGCTTTGACCATGCCACCGCCGGCGGCAGCCGTAAAGACCTTGCTTTCCATCTCTTCCTGCATACGCAGCATCTCCTGCTGCATCTTCTGGGCCTGCTTCATCATTGCAGCCTGATTCATTCCACCGGGCATACCCCGGAATCCACCTTTTGCCATCGTTATTCTCCCTTATTCTTAATGGTTATGATATCTGAATGGGCTCTGCCGAAATTCAACAGTTTTTCCATTTGCCCGTTTTTATTCTGCGATCCGTTGCCGTCGGTCAGTCTTACCCGGATCGGTGTTCCCAACCGGGCAGAGGCTTTCCGCGCTACCAGATCCAAAATCTCCGGTCTGTCAATAATGTCCCTTGCCAATTGATTGGTACAAATAAGAACCAGTTGATTGCCTTGCAATTCTCCCCGGACCGGCGCATTGACGCTGGTATTAAAGAATCCGGCATAGGGGGGCTTCAACTCATTATGCAGAGCAATGGCAAGATCCGTCCAGAAGCCCACAGGCTCTTCGATCACAACGGCAGGTTCTTCCTGCGCTGTCTGGGGATCGGAAACCGGTTCTGCCCAGGCAGGTTGTTCCTGCGCTGCTTCTGTTTTTTCCGGTTGCGGCTGTTCCTGAACTGCCGGCTGTACCGGGGCGGCGGCTACAAAACTACCGCTTTTCAATTGATCTTCCAAACTGGTCAGGCGGGCAAGAATGGACTCTGTATCCACCGTCAATTCCGGCTGACACATATTCACAATACAAAGTTCCGCATCCATACGGCGGCTGGCGCTTCGGGTGAAGCCCGCCATTGTGGATTGCAGCAATGTCATATTCCGCATCAGTTCCCCGGTAGAAAACTGACCGACCAACGCTTTCGCCTCCTGATCCGAGGCGACACCGGAGAGCAGATTGATCGCTTCTCCGGATGCTGTTTTCAGCACCAAAAGGTCCCGGGTCAGACAAGCAAGTTCATCCAGCAATGCGCCCAAGTCCTTGCCATCGGCATACAGACGGTTCATCACCGCCAATGCCTTGGGGGTATCCTTGCGGGCAATGTGACCCATCAATGCACCGCACTCCTGAATACCGGCGATACCCAGGCAGGCATATACCTTTTCTGCGTTCAATTCACCGGTAGTCGCGCTGGCGCACTGGTCCAGCAAACTCAAGCCGTCACGCATACCGCCGTCTGCCAATCGAGCCAGCACCTTTGCGGCGCTGTCGTCCAGGTCGATATTTTCCTGATACGCTACATATTGAAGCCGCGCAGCAATATCTTCCTGGCTGATGCGGCGGAACGAGAACCGCTGGCAACGGGACAAAATAGTTGCCGGCACTTTATGCAGTTCCGTGGTCGCCAGGATAAACAGCAGATGTTCCGGCGGCTCTTCAATGATCTTCAAAAGCGCATTGAATGCGGAAATGGAAAGCATATGCACCTCATCGATGATATACACACGCTTTTTCACCTGTGAGGGGCTGTAAATCGCATCATCCCGGAGATCCCGGACATTGTCAACACCATTATTGGAAGCCGCATCGATCTCCAGAACATCCATACAAGCGCCTGCATCGATACTTTTGCAGGCTTCACAGCAGTTACAAGGGTTTCCGTCCTGGGGATTTAAACAGTTGACCGCCTTTGCAAGGATCTTGGCGCTGCTGGTCTTACCCGTTCCCCGGGAGCCGGTGAACAGATATGCATGGCTCAAACGACCGCTGACAAGTTGGGTCTTCAAAGTTTGGCTCACTGCCATCTGACCGACCACATCATCAAAGGTCTGGGGACGGTATTTGCGGTATAATGCCTGATACATATCGTGATTCACTCCCTTTCATCATTTATAAAATCAACCGGTCCATAACAAGATCGCACACCCACATTTGAACAAACTGAATGCCCGGTTTCCATGCAGCCAACTCAGAAACGGCAGCCCCGCGGCACACGAAAAAGTCCGCTTAATGCTGCTTGGTTCCCCACCTGACATGGTTCACGGGATTCCGTTGCGCAAGACCGATCTATCAACACCACTTACTTAGGGCAGACGGCACTCAGACAAGCCCGGGTGTGGGAATTCATCCCTGCTGTAGCGGATTGCAGGTACAGGGCACCGCTAACTCCCCGACTAGTGCGACCTTGTTACGGACCGGTCATCGGTGTAACAAGGATATTATTTTAGTTCAGTTTGGAATCGATAAAGTCTGCCAGTTCGCCGAAAGTGGAGATCTTCTGGTCTTCCATTTCCAGTTCAACACCCAGTTCGGTCTCCAGATCCATAATCATTTCCACGATATCCAGAGAATCAATACCCAGGCTCTCAAAAGTGCTGTCGGGAGTGATCTCTTCCGGGTTCAACTCCAACTGTTTGGCAGCATAAGAAACCAATTTTTCGTACATATCTTTCTACCTCCAAATTGCATAGCATCCTTATAGATACTTACTGTATTTTAGTATATCGGCGGCTGTT
This sequence comes from uncultured Clostridia bacterium, assembly GCA_937892865.1. Classification (GTDB taxonomy): domain Bacteria; phylum Bacillota; class Clostridia; order Oscillospirales; family Oscillospiraceae; genus Faecousia. Next base: position 22,439 of record CALBJG010000039.1, on the reverse strand, counting down.
TGTCAATGACCGTTTTTCACCGCAGAACCTGCCGCGAAAGCCGTTGCCCAGGCAATTTGCAGATTAAATCCGCCGGTATAGGCATCGCAATCCAAAATCTCACCTGCAAAGTATAGTCCCGGCACTTTTTTCGATTGCATCGTTTTGGGATCTACCTCGGATACTTTCACGCCGCCGGAAGTGATGATCGCTTCCGCCACCGGCCGCTTCCCGGTTATCATAACCGGGAAAGCCTTTAATAATTCTACCAGTGTTCTACGCTGTTCTTTTTTCAAAGAGTTTGCCTGGAGTCCCGGATCGATACCGGCTCTTCCCAGGATCACCGGGATCATAGACCGAGGCAGTAAATCCGTCAGCGCATTTTCCATTGTCCGGTTGCGGTAGACTTCCAAATCCCGCAACAGACGGTCATTGAGTTTTCCTTCATCCAGCGCAGGTTTCAAGTCGATGAGCAGTTTGCATCCATCTCCCTGCAAATGGGCGCTGGCGCTTAATACCGTAGGACCGGACACGCCGAAATGGGTAAACAGCAATTCACCGAAATCTTTATAAATCACTTTTCCTTTGGCGTTTAACAGTTTCACACCCACATTTCGCAGGCTGAGTCCCTGCATCTCCGGGCAATCTGTGCCTTCTGTCTCCAACGGAACCAAAGACCCTTCCGGCGCAATAATGGTATGCCCCACTGTTTCTGCCATTCGGTAACCGTCGCCGGTGGATCCGGTAGCAGGATAGGATACGCCGCCGGTAGCCAGTATCACCCAATCTGCCGGGATCGTCTCCGTCGCTGTTTTTACACCGGTGACAATGCCGTCTGCTGTACAAATATCCAAAACTTTTGCCGTCTGTACAATAACGCCTGCGGCTCGTAACTGTTTCTGCAAACATTCCAGCACCGATACGGATTTATCCGATACCGGGAACACCCGATTTCCCCGTTCGGTTTTCAACGGGCAGCCGTTTTCCTCGAAAAAAGCGATTACCTGATCCGGCGAAAATGCGTCCATCGCGCTATATAAGAAGCGGCCGTTTCGAGGTGTATTCTGCAAAACTTCCTGGGCAGAGCAATGATTTGTCACATTGCAACGCCCCTTGCCGGTGATCAGCAGTTTTTTGCCTAAGCGGTCATTCTTCTCCAACAGCAAAACGCGACTTCCCTGCCGGGCGGCGGTGATGGCCGCCAACATACCCGCCGGGCCTCCGCCGATGACAATGCCATCATATTTCATTTGCTTTCGACCCGCTTTTCATAAACATTGTACTCTTCCCACACCCGTTCCAGGGTATTGAATGTCTTGGCAAGTTCCGGCTCTTTCTCCGATGCCAATGCCACGATCAGGGCGTTTACCAGGCTTAAAGGCGCAACCAGTGAATCCACAATGGAAAGCATATCACTTTTGGCAACCAATACATAATCGCTGTTTTGTCCCAACGGAGACAGACGGCTGTCGGTGATGCTTACCACTGTTGCGCCGGTGCTGCGACAGTACTGGGCGCCTTTCAAAGTGGATGTGGAGTACCGGGGGAAAGAAAAAGCGATGACCACATCATCAGAATCCACGCCTACCAGTTTTTCAAACATCTCACTGGTACCGGAAGTGGTGACCAGATGAACATTTTGGAACATAAAATTTAAGTAATAGCCCAGAAAATTCGCCAAAGCAGAGGTAGAACGCACACCCACCACATAGATCTGCTTTGCCTTTAAGATCGCCTGCACTGCGGCGCGGAAATCGTCTCTGCTGACTACATCTGCCGTTTGACGGAGTTTTTCAGCATCCGCATTCAAGACCATAGAGACCACATCCTGGTCGCCGATCCGGTCATTGGCAACGCCCATTCTCTGGACAGCCGTCAGCCGATTCAGGACCATTTCCTGCATGGCTTTTTGCATACTGGGATAACCGTCGTAGCCCAGTTCCACAGCAAAACGCACCACCGTAGATTCGGAAACGCCTACGGTTTTGCCCAAGCGGCTGGCGGTCATAAACGCCGCCTTATCGTAAGATTCCGTAATATAGCGGCAAATTCGCTTTTGGCCTTTGGAAAACTCTTTTTCTTTCTGCTGTAAAAGAGATAAAATATCGGATGTCATCTCTTATCTCCCCTTTCTTATATTAGGGATATGGTAACAAAATATGCGTCTTTTTGCAAGTATTCCTTCAAATTTTTATTTTTGCAAGGCGTCAATTTCCGCCTTCGTCAAATACCGCCACTTGCCTGACGGGAGTGTCCCCAAAGAAAGGCCTCCCTCCGCTATCCGGACCAGGCGTTTGACTTGCATTCCGGCAATGGCGCACATGCGGCGTACCTGCCGGTTTCTTCCCTCGTGGATGGTGATACGCAGTTCTGCCCGGTCTGCTTCCTGCGACAACAACGCTACATTGGGGATCCGGAGTTTATACCCGTCCAAAGTCATGGGGCGATTGAATCGTTGCAGCCCTTCAGCAGTGAATCCTTTGACCGATACATAATAGGTCTTATCGATCTCGTGTTTGGGGTGCATCAGCCGGTTGGCAAAATCCCCATCGTTGGTAAAGAGCAAAAGCCCCTCGGAATCCATATCCAATCTGCCCACCGGGTACACCCGGACACCGCAATCCGCCACCAACTGGGCAGCATTTTTTCTACCCTTTTCATCGGAAAGGGTGGTAACAAATCCTTTGGGTTTGTTCAGTATTATGTAAACCCGGTCGCCCGGGGGTGGAAGCAAAACGCCATCCACCAATATTTCATCTGTTTCCGGGTCGGCTGTATCGCCGATCGCGCAGACCTTGCCGTTGCAGGTTACCTTCCCTGCCCGGATCATTTCTTCAGCCTGCCGTCTGGAGGCAACGCCCCGGGCGGACAATATTTTTTGTATTCTCTCCGTCATGGACGCAACCTCCAAATAATTTTTGCCAAAAACTGCGTTTTGGCTCTTTTTCCTGTTCCACGGTTTCTCCGTAAACAAGGGGAATTTTCCCCACTGTCTTATCTCCCAGGCACACATAGCACCAGCCTGCCGGCTGCCCTTCTGCCACCGGCGCATAGACAAAGCCCGGACCTTGCAGCACCAGTTGTGGGGATTCTTCCGGGCGCAACGCATAAGAAAAATCCTCTGCTGCCAACAGTTCCACTTGCCCGGCCTCGCCACCGGCAACTTCCGTTGTACCGAGGCATTGGTCAGCCGTTACCAACTGTTTCACATCATAATCCCGAAAACCTTGCTCCATCAGTGCGGTGTGATCCTGCCAATCGTTAGGCGCGTTCATCGTTACGGCGATCAACCGCCGTCCCTGACGGGTCGCGCTGGAAACCAGAATTCGTCCCGCAGCTTTTGTAAAGCCGGTTTTGACCCCGTCAGCGCCCTCCAGCCGCCATAGCAGTTTGTTATGATTCCGCAAACTTCTGCCACCGGCTCTCACTGTTTTTGCTGATACGGTTTTGGCAAAAATGGGGTTATCCATGGCATAGGCAGCCAAAATCGCCAAATCCCTGGGTGTGGAATAATGACCGGGGCTGTCCAATCCATTGGGGTTTTCGAAATGGGAGTTTTCCATTCCCAATTGCCGGGCTTTATCGTTCATCAGTTCCGCAAAACCCTCTACCGTTCCGCCGCAGTAAATCGCCAGCGCCACAGCTGCATCGTTCCCGCTGTGGAGCATCATACCGTAAAGCAATTCCTGGAGAGTCAACACTTCTCCTTCCTGCAGGTAAATGGAAGAGCCTTCGATCCCCACCGCCTCTTTGGGAATACGCATTCTGTCCAGCACATTACATCGCTCGCAAATAACCAATGCTGTCATTATTTTTGTTGTACTGGCGATCAAACCTTGTGTATCGATATTCTTCTCATAAAGGACGCGACCGGTCTGGGCATCCATCAAAATTGCCTGCTTTGCGCTGATTGCCTGCGCCTTAAGAGGAAAAAACGAGACGGCAGCCAGCAAAGCAGCTGCCATCCCGGCAAAAAATCGTTTCATATTACCACCCCGTGCTATTTTGCGCCGGGGAAGGCATAATTATTCCTCTTTCTTATGGGATTCAAAAACCCCAACGATCTTATCGATGGTATCCGGAACCATTTCCACGATCCGGTCTGCGGTGGTGTTGGCAGGTGTTGCCACCGGGATCATCCGCACATTGCCTTCTTTGATCACCAAAAATGCCACGGGTGTGACCTTGACACCGGCGCCTACGCCGCCGCCAAAGGGATTTTCGTGGTGGTTTAAATTTTTGGAAACAAAGTCGGAGCCGCCGCCTGCAAGACCTACGCTGATCTTGGATACGGGAATGACGGTCACACCGTCGGCTGTAGTAATAGGTTCGCCGATTACGGAGTTGGCATCCACCATCTCACGAATCTTGGCAATGGTGTTGTCCAGCATATTGGGAAGATTCTGGCTCATTATTTTGCACCGCCTTTTCGTTCATTCATAATTTTATAATAGGTTTTTAATCCACGGATACCGTAGCGCACTGCCAAAACGGTCAACCGTCCTAATGTGATCGTAATATCCACCCGGGCATAGACAACTGTTGTTTCGGCGGTAAAGTCACACTGGACTTCCATATCCCGCTTTTTGATCACAAACAGTTCTTCCAGCCGTGGCATCACATTTCCCAGTGCAACCCAGGCTTTACCGTAGTTGACGCTTAAGTCGCAGGGGTCACCGCCGGCCAATGTCAGTTTCATTTCCAACCGGTTTACCCGGAGTTTTGCTTTTAAGTCTGCAACCAGGTCCAAAGCAACTTTTGCCAGTGGAAGAAAATCCTTAACGCTGCCTCCGTTTTTTTCTTCTTTCTTCTTTTGGGGAGCCTGCTTTTGAGATTTTTCTTTCTTGGCTTTTTCCTTTTTCTGAGGATATAATTGTAACCGTATTGGCCCGGCGATTAGCCGCACCAAAGGTCCCCGGGCATTATAGACCGCGCTGATACCCAGTGGCAGGATCGCCAGCAGGACCAAAACAAACAGCGCTATCACAAAACCCATCAGGATTCCTCCGTTGTTTCCGCAGGCGCAGTTTCCGCGGCAGGTTCCTGCATCGTCAACTGATCCGGGTCTTCCGGAATCGGCTCATTGAAACTGACCTTTTCGATCGTGGGCAGTTCCTCCAAAGAAGAAAGACCGAAAGTCCGGAGAAAATCCGGTGTGGTCTTATAGAGGATCGGGCGACCGGGAACATTCAATCTGCCTGCTTCTTCGATGAGTTTCTTGTTCAGCAATGCGCCTACAGAGTAAGAACTGTCTACGCCGCGGATCTGCTCGATCATCGCTTTGGTGGCAGGTTGGTAGTATGCCACAATGGTCAGAGCTTCCAACTGGGAAGATGACAATTTCGGGGGTTTGCGGGTCTCCAGCGCTTTGGTGATATAGTCTGCCATTTCACCGGAAGATACCATCTGGTATCCTTTTTCCAGCCGCAAAATGCGAATACCTCTGCGCTCATATGCCAGTTCATTTGCCAAAGCATCCAGCGCTGCTTCCACATCTTTTTCATCGGCTTCCAACGCCATTGCCAAACGGGAAAGTTCCACCCGTTCACCGGCGGCAAACAGGATGGCCTCTGCTGCCCTTTGCAATTCTGCTTGTTCCATCTCAGTTTACCTCCTCTACAATTTCTTCCGGCGCCTCGATCAGCCGGACATTGGGATTCTCACCGGAGACATCGTCTTCCAGGGAGACGGAATTGGTTTTACAAAGTTCCAAAATTGCCAGAAAAGTGGCAACGATCTCGGAACGGGACCGGTTACCCTTGAACAGATTTTTCAGCCGTTCCACGCCCCGGAGTACCAGGTTGCGGATCAGTTCCTTCGCCTTTTTGGTAACTGGGTAAGGCTCTTTGCCCACGATACCCTTAAAGTTTACCGTAGGCGGCGGCAGACGCCGCTGATTCCGCTCGGAAATGGTATCCAGCGCCCGGAGCATATCCTCCGGTTCATGACGGTAGCGGTAAGTGGCATCCCGGCGCAACGGTTCCGGCTCTTTCACAAAAAGGCCCCTGCCAATATCGTTCATAGGCTCCAGTACGCCGATGGCCACACGGATCTGCTCCATCGCCTCCCGGCGCTGACGCTCGATCAAAGATTGGCGCAACTGATCCAGTTCGCTCTGGGCCTCTGCCGCTTCCGCAGCAGAAAGGAGCATTTTGGTCTTGATGAGCATCAAATGGGATGCCATCGTAATAAACTCACTGGCGATCTCCATATCCAGCCGCTTCATTTCGTCCAGGTATGCCAGGTACTGCTCCAGGATCGCGGTAATGGATACATCCTGGATCTCTATTTTATTTTTACTCAGCAGCAAAAAAATAACATCCAGCGGGCCATCAAAATCCTCCATCACCTCGCTGCGTGTGTGGACGATGCCCTCCAATCGGTATCGCGGTTCTTCCATAGCAACTCCCAAACCATAAATTGCAAATATTTGGAGTTATTATACCACCGATTTATTCTCCGCGCAAGCATTTCGCCAAAAAAACAGAAGGGATTGCATTTTTCGCGCTTTTGTGCTATAAATAGAGTATCCATTTTGGGAGGTGCTTGCTATGGCGACCAAAAAAAGCCGTTACCAGCAACTGGAAAAATATGTGACATTTATGCTCATTGCAGACTTGATTCTGTTTATCGCCTTTTTGTTTGTTGCAGGCGCAGGTGTTATCTGGGCAAAAGTCATATTGACCATTTTTACCATATTCGTTTCCGGTTTGTGCTTGTATATGTTATGGGCAAGCAGAGAACTTTTCAAACCTCGCAGTCTGTGGATGACTGTTGGCGCTGTAAGCATTGTGGTTTGCCTGATCGTTTCTTTGCTTCTTAATTATCCCAGCCCTGTTTAATCAATAAAATTACCGGGAGGAATCCGTTCCTCCCGGTTTTCTTTTTTAAGTTTCAGCCAACGCATCTGTGTGTTCGTGTTCCATTTTCCGGATAACTACAAAATAGTATGGCAACATAATGCAAAGATTTGCGACATAAGACATCAGATAGCAAAAATACAAGAACCAAACTTCCGGATGCAAAGGATAAATAAATGCTACCCAAATCACCCGGAGAATACACGCGCAACCAATATTGATAACTGTGGGAGCAACATTTTTTCGCATACCACGAAGGCATCCCATCAATGTTTCACAAAGAGAATAAACCACATAGCCCCAGGAAACAGTCAGCAGTTTCTCTGTACCTGCGTGCAATACATCGGGATTTGCATTGAAGATACCGATTAGTGTGTGGGGGATCACCGTTGCCACAAGGGCAATACTTGCCATAATACCCATACACAGTCCGGTGCTGCACAAAAGCAGTTTTCGGATCCGACGGATCTTACCTGCGCCGTAGCATTGACCGGAGAAGGTCATTGTCGCTGTGTAAAACGCTGATAAAACCTGATAGGAGATATTGGTTATGCTGTCTGATGCGGCAGTGCCGGCAATGGTCATATCGCCCCAGGTGTTGATGGTGGACTGGATTATCACATTGGCGATACTGAACACAACGCCATTCATTCCGCAGGGGATACCCACCCGCAGAATAGTCAAAACTTCCTTGGGGAACAAGTTCAGTTCCCGGACGGTCATTTTATATGCATCATTTTTGCTGAACAAAATACACAAGATCCAAATTGTGGATACGGTTTGGGCAATTACCGTTGCCCAGGCAACGCCGTCAACGGACATATGAAAACATATGACAAAGACAACGTTTAATGCCACGTTAACAAGACCGCTGATACCCAAAATCACCATGGGACGGCGGGAATCGCCAAAGGTACGCAAAATACCGGATGCAAAGTTATAAAGCATGGTTGCCGGCATACCCACAAAGTATATACGCATATATAAAACGGCTGTATCCAGCACGTTTTCCGGACAACTCATCAATGTCAAAAGAGGCCGCGCCACACAGATACCCACGATCATCAGCAAAATACCGCTTACCAGACCCACAGCCACAGTGGTGTGCATATTCCGGCGCAGCGCTTTTTCCTGCCTGCCGCCCAAAAGGTTGGCGCTGATGATACCGGCGCCGGCAGAAATGCCGAAGACCAGATTCAGGATCAGCGAGGTTGGCGAACCGGTAGCGCCTACCGCCGCCAATGCCAATTCACCGTTTTCCGCAAACTGACCCACCACCGCCTTATCTGCCGCATTGTAAAGTTGCTGCAGCAAAAGGCTTGCCATAAGCGGCAATACGAACTGGATCAATTTTTTTATGATCGGTCCGGTGGTCATATCGATACTGTAATGACGCTTCATAGAGCAGCCCCTCCCCATTCGTCATCTACCGCCATTATACCGCTGCATTTTTTGTTTGCAACCCTTTTTTGGTTTTTCGAAAAGATTTCGTAAAATGGTTTTACAGAATCATTCTTTCTCTTCCCTTTTTCGTAAAAAAATGCTATAATGATCAAAACGATAACGGAGGCATACTATGGAATTTTTGCCCATTTCCAAAAAGGATATGGAAGCGCGGGGTTGGGAATGCTGCGACTTTGTGTATGTGATCGGGGATGCCTATGTGGACCATCCCTCTTTTGGTCACGCCATTATCAGCCGCATTCTGGAAAATGCCGGCTACAACGTGGGCATTATCTCCCAACCGGATTGGAAAAATCCCCAGTCTGTGACCGTTTTGGGTAAGCCCCGGCTGGGCTTTTTGGTATCCGGTGGCAATATGGACTCTATGGTCAACCATTACTCCGTTACCAAACATCGGAGAAAAACCGACGCATTCACCCCCGGCGGTGTAATGGGCAAGCGACCGGATTATGCCACCATTGTTTACTGCAATCTGATCCGGCAGACCTACAAAGATGTTCCCATCCTCATCGGCGGCATCGAAGCAAGCCTGCGGCGTTTGGGCCACTATGACTACTGGTCTGAGAGTATGAAGCGGTCGATCCTGCTGGACAGCCATGCAGATCTTTTGATGTACGGTATGGGAGAAAAGAGCATCGTAGAGATCGCCGATGCTTTGAACTCCGGACTGGATGTAAAAGACATCACTTACATTGACGGCACGGTTTTTAAAACCAAAGAATTGGATAACAGCCTGCCCACCGTTATCCTGCCGGATTTTGAAACCCTGAAAAAGAACAAGCGTTCTTACGCAGAGAGTTTTAAGATCCAATACGGCAACTGCGACCCCTTCACCGCCAAACGGCTGGCAGAACCTTACGGGGATCTGTTTGTGGTGCAGAATCCGCCACAAAAGCCGCTGACCACAGAAGAAATGGACGCAGTGTACGATCTTTCCTACTGCCGCACCTGGCATCCTGCCTATACCAAAGCCGGTGGTGTACCGGCTATTGAAGAAGTGAAGTTCAGCCTGGTGAGTAACCGGGGCTGTTTCGGCGCCTGCTCTTTCTGCGCTCTTACTTTCCACCAGGGTCGGATCATTCAGACCCGCAGCCATGAATCTATCCTTAAAGAAGCGGAATTGATGGTGAAAGACAAAGATTTCAAAGGCTATATCCACGATGTAGGCGGTCCTACCGCCAATTTCCGCCATCCCGCCTGCGAAAAGCAACTGACCAAAGGCGCTTGCGGCGGTCGGCAATGTCTGTTCCCCAACCCCTGCAAAAATATGAAAGCGGATCACAGCGATTATGTATCCCTTCTACGGAAATTGCGAAAGATCCCCGGTGTGAAAAAAGTGTTTGTCCGCAGCGGCATTCGCTTTGACTATCTGCTGGCAGACAAAAAAGATACCTTCTTCAAGGAACTGGTGCAGTATCACATTTCCGGTCAATTAAAAGTTGCGCCGGAGCATGTATCCGATGCGGTTCTTGATAAGATGGGCAAGCCCCGAAATGCGGTATATAATCGGTTTGTGGATAAATATTTCGCATTAAACAAGCAGTACGGAATGAACCAGTATCTTGTTCCCTACCTGATGTCCAGCCACCCGGGCTCTACTTTGAAAGAGGCAATCGAACTGGCAGAATACATCCGGGAAATGGGTTACAATCCGGAGCAGGTGCAGGATTTCTACCCCACCCCCTCTACCCTTTCTACCGTAATGTACTACACCGGTCTTGACCCCCGGACAATGGACAAGGTATATGTGCCTACAGACCCTCACGAAAAGGCGATGCAGCGGGCGCTGATCCAGTATCGGAATCCCAAAAATTACTATTTGGTGAAAGAGGCGCTGTTGAAAGCCCACAGAGAGGATCTGATTGGCTCCGGACCCAAGTGCCTCATTCGGGCAATTCCGCCCCGGCAGGGCGGTCATACGCCCCCACCGAAACCTGTTTCAAAACGTGCGTCCGGCAAAAAGCCGCCTGCAAAGTCTGCCGGTAGAAAACCCCGGCGGTAAATACATTTCCCGAAAAAGTTTCGTTGCCGGTTTTATTGACAACGAAACTTTTCTTTTCTACAATTCATTTAGAAATACTATATTGGAGGCGTTTCTATGATTACGGTTAATTTTTCCAAATGTGCAGGCAAAGTAAAACCTATGCATGCTGTAAACAACGGTCCTTCCGGCAGCAAAGTGCGCGCTACCGACAGCACCTTTCAGGATTATGCCGATCTGCATATCCCCTACGCCCGTAACCACGACGCATCCTTCTATCCCCCTTACGGCGGCGAGCATACTGTGGATGTCCACCGGATCTTCAAGAATTTTGATGCGGATGTAAATGACCCCGCCTCCTACGACTTTGAAATGACCGATATGTACACCGCGGATATTCTGTCTGTGGGTACGATGCCTTATTACCGGCTGGGCGCTTCCATTGAGCATCAAAAGAAATACGGTACTTACCCTCCAAAGGATTTCAGGAAGTGGGCTGAGATCTGTGAGCACATCATTCGCCACTACAATGAAGGCTGGGCTGACGGTTTCCACTATAACATCGAATACTGGGAGATATGGAATGAACCGGATTGCCGCAATGCCGATGGCTCCAATCCTTGCTGGCAGGGCACGGAAGAACAGTTTGCCGAATTTTTCGTCACTGCCTTTACCCATTTGAAGAATACCTTCCCTAATTTGAAAATTGGCGGTCCTGCTATCTGCCATATCCGCGATCAGGTAGAACCCCTGATCCGTCAGATTTTTGACGGTGTAAGAGCCAACGGTCTGCAACCGGATTTCTTCTCCTTCCATGGCTATAAAAACATACCGGAAAAATTTGTCCGGGACAGTGAGCGGGTCTATGGCATCCTGCAGGACTATGGCTGGCAGGACACCACAGAAATGCATATTAACGAGTGGAACTACATAAGAGGCTGGCTTGGGGACGATTTCAGTTACTCCTGCGCCACCATTCAAGGCTTGAAGGGCGCATCCTTCACCGCCGCAACAATGTGCGCAGTGCAAGGATCCAAGATCGATATGCTGATGTATTACGATGCCCGTCCCGGCGCATTTAACGGTCTGTTCCAGAATGGCAAAAAGTGCAAGACCTATTACACCTTCTCTGCCTTCAGCAAACTCTATCAAATGGGTACAAGTGTTCCTGCGGTTTCTGACGACACAGATATTTACTGCGTTGCCGCTAAAAATGAAGATACATCGGGTCTGCTTGTTACCTACTATAGCGACGATGACACCGCTTCTGCCAAAGAGGTGGCTGTGCAAATGGAAAATGTCGCTATCGGCGATGTGTTCCGGGTAAACTACTATCTGTTGGATGGAAGTCACGATCTTGCCCTGCTGCGCAGTGATAAGGTAACAGTGAAAGATTTTACACTGTATCTGAATATGCCCCTGCACACAAGTTACTACATTGAGATCATCAAATGCTGATTTTAATCAGCGCAATTATTCTATTGTTGTCATTGCGAACCAGTAACCGTGTCACTGGTGTGGCAATCTCATAACCGAACATTATCCTTAGAGATTCCCACGCCAGTGTGCGCACTGGCTCGGAATGACATTTTTCATAAGAAAATGATAATCTGCCCCTTTTTTCGAAAATATTTACGAAAGAGTTTCGTAAATGTTGATTTTACAAAAATGCGCGGCTATAATGGTCAAAAAGGAGGTGGGCGCTATGACGATGCGGGATTTGGCGCGTCTTGCCAATGTTTCCATATCCACCGTTTCCAAAGCCTTTCACGGCGCGGAAGATGTAAGTGAAGAGACCCGGCAGCAGATCTTTACCATTGCCAAAGAACACGGCTGTTTCGGTAAGTTCTATAAAGAGCGTTTTCACAAGCAGATCATCGCCATTATCTGCCCGGAACTGGGCAGCCCCTACTACACCGGCTATGTGGAGCGGTTGCAAAAGATCATTGAAGACAATGATGGCATTGCTTTGATCTCCACAGACCATTTCCGTCCCGGCGCGCAGGCAGAACTGATTGACTACTACGCCTCCTATCTGCGGGTGGACGGCATCTTTGTCATCTGTCTGACAGACGAACCGAAACGGGGCTATGAGATCCCCATTGTATCTTTGCTTAGCAGTTCCTCTTCTTTTGACACTGTTTCCTTTGATATGACTTCTGCCATCTCTGATGCCGTCCGGGCATTGCGTTCTCTGGGACACGAAAAAATTGCCTTTATCGGTGAGCCGTTGACCCGTTACAAAGCGCGCATCTTTGCAAAAGCGATGGACATTGCAGAAAACGACAGTTGTATTATTGAAAGTTCCCACCGGTTCGAAAAGGCCGGTGAAGACGGTGTGATGGAACTGTTACGCAGGTCTACAGATTGCTCCGCCATTATCTGCGGCTATGACAACATTGCCTTTGGTGTGATCAAACAGTTAAAGAAACACGGCTATCAAGTACCACAGGATTTTTCCGTGGTAGGCATCGACAATATCAGTGTTTCCGAATACACCGGTATCCCCTTGACCACCATTGACACCCAACCGGACGAGATCTGTATGATCGCCTGGGATCTGATGCAAAAAAAGCAGCAGAGCAAATATTATCGCAGCAATCAAAGAATCACCATTTCCGGAAAACTGATCCTTCGGGAGTCGGTAGCGCCAAAAACGAAATAACGAAAGCCGTTCCTCTGGGAGGAACGGCTTGTTCTGTTTTGAATAGCAAACGCATAGGATGTTCCATACAATACAAGTTCGAGGTGGTACTATGGAACACATTACAAACAGCATTACCTTAAGGGGAAGTCTTTACGAACTGCCCCGGTTTTCCCACGAAAACCACGGACGGCGCTTTTGCCGATTCTATTTGGAAGTACCCCGTCTTTCCGGGACGGTAGATCTGCTGCCGGTAATTGCTGAAGAGCAAATGCTGAACGAACTGGATCCCTGCGGTGGAGATATGATCACCGTGATCGGACAGATCCGCTCCCACAACCAACGGACAGATGGCGCTCGCCATCTGATGATCTTTGTGTTCGCCTCTTCTATTTTTGTGGAAAACGGCGAACCGATCAACGATGTGTTTTTGGAAGGACCGCTATGCAAAGAACCTACCTACCGGCGGACGCCTTTAGGGCGGGAGATCTGCGATGTGATGCTGGCAGTTCCCCGGGCTTTTCGCCGGGCAGATTATTTGCCCTGTATTTTCTGGGGGCGTCTTGCCCAGGAAATCGCCGATTGCCATATCCGTGACCGGATTCAAATTACCGGGCGGCTTCAAAGCCGTGTTTACACAAAACTGACGGAAGATGGCCCTATTCAAAAAACCGCCTATGAGATATCCGCCCTGACCGGAGAAGTATTAGAGGATCATTCGGAGCAATATACATAATACGCATCCAACAGCGGTGGGCAGTAAAAATGCCGCCGCTGTTTTTGGGATACTGCCGGTTTGCCGGTATATGGTCATCAATGTGGTAGAACAAGGCCAGTGAAACAGTGTAAACACCATCATACAGACACCAAGTTCCAAAGTGAGCATACCGGAAAGGATCGTACCGGCTTCGATCCCCGTCACCCCTTGCAAACTGCTGCTTTGGGTCAAGGTCATCAAAATCACCGGGATCAGCAGTTCATTTGCAGGTAGTGACAAGCAAAAAGCAAGCAAGACAACACCATTCATTCCCAAAAAGTGGCCAATAGGATCCAGTCCGTTGGAGAGCCACCCCAACATTGGCGTATTGGAAAGTATCCACAAAACCACACCTGCCGGAGCGGCAACGGTCATCGCCCGCCCGGCGATCAACAATGTTCTGTCCAATAAAGAGCGCAGCAGGATCCTGCCAAGCCGGGGGCGGCGGAATGGCGGCATTTCCATCATAAATACACTTTGCGAGCCTTTCAGAAAAGTCTTTCGCAAAGCACCGGAAACTGCCATTGCCCCCACTGCCCCCAAAGCCACGCAGGCCGCCACTACCAATGCCGCGCCGGCGCCGGGAAAGAGCAGACTTCCCAACAAAACAAGGGTGGGAAACCGTCCATTGCAAGGCACCATCGCATTGGTCAGGATCGCCGCCAAACGCTGTCTGTCATCGTCTAAGATCCGGCACCCCATAACGCCCACGGCGTTACAGCCAAGCCCCATACACAATGTCAGCGCCTGCCTGCCGCAGCCGCCGCATCGGGCCATATAAGGATCCAGCAAGAAAGCCATTCGTGGCAAATAACCGATGTCTTCCAAGACTGTAAACAACGGAAAGAAAATCGCCATAGGCGGAAGCATTACAGAAAGCACCCGGGAAGCGGTGGCGTACAAACCATCTGCCAGCACCCCCCGCAGCCACCAGGGGGCATTGACAAGCCATCGGTTCAATGCATGGTAACCCATATCCAACAAACGGCCCAGCAGATCACTGGGATAATTAGCGCCCCATACTGTGATCCAGATAATACTGAATAAAACAAGGATCATCAGCGGAACGCCGAAACGGCGGCTGACCAGCAACCGGTCCACCTGAAAACGGAAATTTTCGTTACTACCTTCGGTTGTTACACATGCAGCAGCAATGGATGCTGCGCCGGCGATAGGGTCTTCCCAGAACCGGGTAACGGGCAGGGATTCCCGGCAGGCGGTTTCCCGGATCTTTTCCAACAGTTTCTCTAAACCGACATCCTTCCCCGCTGCGGTCAGTACCACCGGCGCGCCTAACTGTTTTTCCAATTCTTCCGCTTGGATTTGAATCCCATGTTTTTCTGCTTCATCCATCAAGTTGACACAGACCACTGCTTTGTCCGTGATCTGTAAGATCTGCAACGCCAAAATCAGACTTCGTTCCAAACAACTGCCGTCACAGACCACTACAGTACAATCCGCCTCTTCTGATGTAATATAGTCCCCGGCGATCCTTTCATCTTCCGATTTGCCGTTTAAAGAATATGTACCCGGTAAGTCCACCAGTGTAAATGTGGTAGTTCCCTGCTTTACCGTTCCCCGGGCGACACTGACGGTTTTCCCCGGCCAGTTGCCGGTATGCTGGCGCAAGCCGGTAAGGCTGTTAAAGAGCGTGCTTTTCCCCACATTAGGATTTCCCGCCAGCGCCACTGTCAACTTTTGTTCCCGCGCCTCCATATCAGCACTGTACCCGGATCTTATCAAGATCCCGGGTACGCATTGCCAGAACCATTCCCCGGAAAGAAAGCGCCGTTACTTTTCCTCCGGGACTGCGATAACGGCACAACACCTCCGTTCCCGGCACAAGGCCGAAAGCCTGCATTCTGTTTTTCGTTTTGCTGTCCGCGCAGATCTTCCCTACCACCACCGGCACACCCAATTTCACTTGATCCAAACCCATATCGATCCCTCCAAATACTTCTACGCCATTTTATCCATATCTTTTCTTTTTGTGCAAAAGGATGGGTCTTTTCTTTTGACGGTTTTTGTGGTAAAATGGAGAAAAGTTTTAGGGGGTGGCCTTATGAAGAAACGGGCAAAAGCAATTATCGAACTGTTAAAGGCGCGGTATCCGGATGCGCTGTGCGCGCTGAACTATAAAAAAGACTATGAACTTTTGTTTTCTGTGCGTCTTGCCGCCCAATGCACCGATGCCCGGGTGAATATGGTAACGCCTGCGCTGTTTGCGGCATATCCTACACTGGAAGCATTGGCTGAAGCCAACATTTCCGATATTGAGGGCTACATTCACTCCTGCGGTTTCTACCGACAAAAGGCAAAGGACATTGTGCTTGCCAGTCAAATGCTGATCCGGGACTATGATTCCAAAGTGCCGGACACTATGGAAGAACTGCTGAAACTTCCCGGTGTAGGCAGAAAGACCGCCAATCTGATTTTGGGCGATATTTACGCCGTCCCCGGCAGTGTGGTCTGCGATACCCACTGCATCCGCATCTGCGGTCGGCTGGGTCTTTCCGAAGGCAAAGAACCGGAAAAGGTAGAACGGCAATTACGGAAAGTCCTGCCTCCTGAGGAAAGCAGTGACTTCTGCCACCGGATCGTATGGTTTGGAAGAGAAATCTGCACTGCCAGAAATCCCAAGTGCGGAGAATGCCCCCTGGCGGCACACTGCCGCTATTTCTCCGGTAAATAAACATATCGCCCCCCTTGTCCGCATAAGTTTGGACAAGGGGGGATCTTTTTTTGCGCGCTAAGTCTATGTTTCACAGTGCTTTACTGCTTACGGGCGTTAATTTGCTTTTGCGGTTGGTATCCACCTCTTTTCAGGTTTATGTTTCCGGGCGGATCGGCGCCGCAGGCGTGGGGCTTTTACAATTGGTACTGTCCGTTGGTGGGATGGCAATGACCGCCGGGATCGCAGGCATTCGCACCGCGACTATGTACCTCACCGCTGAGGAACTGGGGAAGAAACGACCTGGCAATGTGATCTGGGTGCTGTCCGGGTGCTTTCTTTACAGTATTCTGTGCAGCAGCGCGGTGGCAGTGGGGTTATACGGTTTCGCCCCTGCCCTTGCCCAAAACTGGATCGGCGACAGCAGCACTGTAACGGCGATTCGGTTGCTGGCGATCTTTTTGCCGGTCAATTGCCTTTGTGGCGTTATGACCGGCTACTTCACCGCCGCCAACCGCATTGGAACGCTGGCGGCTGTAGAGATCATAGAACAGTTACTCTCTATGGCTATAACAATGGGAATGCTGACCTTTTGGGCAGGACAAGACCCTGGGCGAGCCTGCTGCGCGGTGGTTTTAGGCAGTGGCGCAGGGGTTTTATTGACTTTTGGTTGTCTGCTCGTTCTGCGGCTACGGGAAAGGGCGCCTGTTTCACAAAAGATCCCTATCAGACATCGCCTTTTCCAAATTGCGCTGCCATTGGCTTTGGCAGACGATTTGAAAGCCGGGATATCCACCACAGAGAACTTAATGGTTCCCAAACGGTTGGCGCTTTACCGGGGCACTGCTGACCCATTGGCAGACTTCGGTATGGTTTGCGGTATGGTGTTTCCCATTTTAATGTTCCCGGCGGCAATTCTCTTTGGACTGAATGAACTGTTGATCCCGGAACTTGCCCGGTGCAACGCCGCAGGAAGCGATCAACGGATCCGGTATTTGGTGACGCGCTCTTTAAAAGTAGCAATGCTTTACGGCTGTATTTTCTGCGGCTTGGAATTCCTCCTTGCAGAATCTTTATGTCAAAACCTTTACGGCAGTTTGGAAGCCGGCCGATATCTACGGCTTTACGCCCTTTTGATCCCTATGCTTTACTGTGATGCGGTAACTGATGCTATGACAAAAGGATTGGGACAGCAAAAATCTTGCGTCCGCTATAACATTTTCACCTCTGCAATGGATGTGGCGCTGCTGTTTCTTCTGCTTCCCCGGTATGGAATGATGGGTTACTTTTTCAGTTTTCTTTTGACCCATTTGATCAACTTCGGTCTGAGTTTACGGCGGTTAGTCAAAATTTCCCGCGTGCAAATACACTGGTTCATTCCTTTGCTGGCTCTATCTGCGGAAATCCCTGCAATTTGGCTGTCTGTCGGCGTTTCCAACGGTATTTTGCGATGTGTCTGTTACTTAGGGATTTTATTGAGTCTTCTTTCTCTGCTTGGCATTATTGGAAAAGAAGATGTCCTTTGGCTGAAAAATCTCATAAAAAAATGACCTGTCTGCCGACAGGTCATTTTTCTTACAGTTGCTTTAACAATTCCAGGATAAACTGCCATGTGCGCTCTGTAGAGGCGATGCTCAGTTTTTCCCGGCTGGTGTGGATATCTTTCATATCCGGTCCAAAGGAGATACAATCCAGCCCCGGCAGTTTTTCGCTAAAGAGGCCGCACTCCAAACCGGCGTGGATGGCGGTGACTACCGGCTCTTTGCCGAACATCTTACCAAACAGCGAAACAGCCGCATCCCGCAACGGAGAATCTTTCCGATACTCCCAGGCCGGGTAATCGCCCTTTTCGCTGTAATTGCCGTCATAGAACTTTGCCAGTTGCGCCAGACGGTCCAAAAGTTCCCGTTTTTCTTCGTTGACGCTGCTGCGGACAGCAAATGTCATTGTCAGTTCCTCATCCAGTGACACAATCCCCAGGTTCAGGCTGGTCTGTACCAAGCCATCAATGTCCTGACTCCAACTTTGCACACCGTTGGGCGCAGCATTCAGCAGCGCGATCACTTTGTCGGTAGACTGGGTAGTGAGGGCATTGCCGCCCAGCGCATCCACGTCATCGCCACGGACAATGGCTTCCGGCTCATCATAGTTTTCCCGGATCTCTTTTTGCAATTGCTCGGCAATATCATTGATCCGCTCGATATACATACCCATAGCCACCAAGGTCACCTGGCAGGAACGGGGAATGGCGTTATCCTTGGCGCCACCTTGCAGTTTGGTGATACACAGCGGCATCAGTTTCTGCACACGGCTTAAAAATTCGCCCATTACCTTGTTGGCGTTTGCCCGGTTTTTGTGGATCTCCACACCGGAGTGACCACCCTGCAGACCTTCCACGGTCAGCCGGACGCAAGGTCCGTAGACCACTCTTCTTTCCACCGGCAGAGAGATAGTACCCCTTGCGCCACCGGCGCAGGACACGGTAAATACGCCTTCATCTTCTGAATCCAGATTCAGCATCGTTCTTCCCTTGATCATTGACAGGTCGATACCTGTAGCGCCGTCCATACCGGTCTCTTCATCTACCGTGATGATCACTTCCAGCGGTGGATGAGGAATGGTCTTATCCGCCAAAATCGCCAACGCCCAGGCCACAGCAATGCCGTTATCGCCGCCTAAAGTCGTTCCTTTTGCAAAAACATACTCCCCATCGTGGGTCACATCCAGACCGTCTGTTTCCATATTGATGGGACAGTCTTCGTCCTTTTCGCAGACCATATCCATATGGCCTTGCAGGATCACGGGCGCATGGTCTTCATAGCCGGGTGTGGCATCGCCAAAAAGAATCACATTATTTAGGCTGTCCTGCATATATTTCAGCCCCTGCTCTTTGGCAAAGGATACCAAATAATCGCTGATAGCCTTGGTATTTCCCGAGCCGTGGGGAATGGAACAGAGTTTTTCAAAATAGCCAAATACTGACGCAGGCTCTAAGCCTTCCAAACGAATTGCTTTCATTATTATCGCTCCTTGCAGACAGATAGAGGTATTGTAGCACAAAACCACCCAAAAGTCTAACCAATTATACAGAATGCTGCAAAACAGTTTCATTATATATATTTCCGTTTTAGTAAAAAATTTTCCCGTCTTATATTTACTTTTCAATATGTGTGTGATAGAATGGGAAAAACTGAAAGCAGGTGATAATATGCAAGCATATCCTAAAAAACCGTTGATTCGGAAATTGGGCACGATCAGTTGTAACAACATCGTTGAAACTACGCCGCTGGTATATAAGGGTGAACTATACCGATTCGAAGTGGTAAGAAGAAAGAGTTTTACCTCCGGCAGTGTACCGGAGCATTGGCAGGATCTGGATGACCTTCCCTGCCTGCGCTTCATTCACGTCCGCACCAATACTTCGACACCTCTGTTTGCAGAAGGCTGCACTTTCGGTTTCCCTTATGCCGAAGGCGATACCATGTATGTAGTAACCGGCGCAAGCAAAACCTGGGGCAGTGACCGACTCTTATTCTTCCGCTCTCAGGATCTTGTCCATTGGGAGCAATATTCGGAAGTATATCTTCCCGGGTGGAGAATATTCAATATGAATATTGCGAAAATGAACGACACTTACACCCTTTTGATCGAGATCAGCAGACCTGTGGAAGAATGCGGTAAATCCTTTACTTTCCGGTTTATGAACTCTAAAGATCTGACCAACTGGACGCTGACCCCCAGCGAATGCGTTTTCCAAAAAGACCGCTATGCCGGAAGTCCTGCGCTATATACCTTTGACGGCGACCCCTTTTATTATGTTGGCTATCTGGAGGCCTATCCCGAGCATCGCTACGCCAACAGCGTTGCAAGATCCAAAGACCTGATCGACTGGGAGTATAGTCCCATTAACCCGGTCCTTATGTACGATGACGCGGAAGATAAAAAAATCGGCAGTCCTTTCCTGACACCGGAGGACCGCCAAAGAATCGAAGATGCGCTGAATGTAAACAACAGCGACATGGAATTGTGCGAGTATTTGGGCAGAACGATTATTTACTACAGTTGGGGCGACCAAAAAGGTCATGAATTTTTAGCGGAAGCCTGCTATGAAGGCGGTATGCACGAATTTCTGAAAGCATTTTTCGAGCCGTAAAACATAAAAAGACCACAGAGATCCCTCTCTGTGGTCTTCTCTTTTGATTAGTGAACCAGGCTCAAGCCCAAAGTCAGCAGGATCCAAGCCAATGCGACCCACTTGGTAGCGGCGGCCAGTTTCTGATCCAGACTGCTGGCGCCGTTTCTGCTCATATAAGAATCAGAGTTGCCGGAGATAGCGCCCAGACCCTCTTCCTTACCGGACTGCAGCAGAACAACAACGATCAGCGCAAGGCTGGCGATAACCTCCAAAACAGTGAGGATGATCTTTACGACTTCCATTTTTCTAACCTCCCTCCGGCATTGCCTGCATCGCAAGCCGAAATTCGTATATCTGCGTTTTTCACGCAATTATTCAATAGCCAATCAAGTATAGCACAGCATTCCCTAAAAAGCAAGTGCTTTTGTTGGGATTTTCTGCTTTTTTATTTCGTGACCCAGTTGCCGGTAGCGGCGCAGGTCAGATAAGCGTTGATAAAGGGATCCAGCGCGCCGTCCATAACGGCGTTTACATTGGATGTTTCGCAACCGGTGCGGGTATCTTTGACCAGGGTGTAAGGCATAAACACATAGTTGCGGATCTGGCTGCCCCACTCGATCTTCTTTTGCACGCCCTTAATATCGGAGATCTTTTCCAAGTGTTCTCTTTCCTTGATCTCCACCAGTTTGCTCCGGAGCATACGCAAGCAGTTTTCCTTATTTTGGAACTGGCTGCGCTCTGTCTGGCAAGCGACCACGATTCCGGTAGCCTTGTGGATCAAACGGACAGCAGAACTGGTCTTGTTGATGTGCTGACCACCGGCGCCGGAGGAGCGGAAGACCTGCATTTCATAGTCTTCTGCCTTGATCTCCACATCCTGGCTGTCATCCTGGATGTCAGGAATTACTTCAATAGCGGCAAAAGAGGTCTGACGACGGGCATTGGCATCGAACGGAGAAACACGCACCAAGCGGTGAACACCGTTCTCCCCTTTCAGGAAACCGTAGGCATTTTCGCCTTCGATCAAAATATCCGCAGACTTAAGACCTGCTTCATCGCCCTCTTGATAGTCCATAATTTTATAGGTGTAACCGTGTGCCTCTGCCCAGCGGGTATACATACGGTAAAGCATCTGGCACCAGTCCTGCGCCTCGGTACCGCCAGCGCCTGCCTGGAAAGAAACCATAGCATTATTGCCGTCATATGTGCCGGTGAGCAAAGTCTGCAGACGGCAGGTTTCCATATCATCTGCCAGTTTCTGGAAACCTTCCTTCAACTCGTCCAGCATAGAATCATCGTCTTCCTCGGCTGCCATTTCGCAAATGGTCATCAAGTCGTCCCAGGAAGAGAGCATCTGCTCATAACGCTCCAATTTTGTTTCCGCGCTTTTGGTCTTGACCACGATCTTCTGACTCTTCTCCGGATCGTCCCAAAAACCGGGAGCCTCCTGCATTGCATGAAGGCGCTCCAATTCATTTTTCAGCCCTTCCACATTCAGAGAATCTGCCAAGCCTTCCAAACCGGGGCGTACATCATTCAGTTTTTGCTTATATACATCAAATTCGATATTCATTTAGGGATTCCCCTCATTTCTTATTGCATAGTCCTTAACATTATATCCTAATTTCCCCATTCTGTAAAGAAAAAAATAAAAGCCGGGTGAACCCGGCTCTTTATCGTTGGCTTGGGCCGCCTGCATCCTCATCAAAGAGCAGGTCCTCCAAATCGGCATAAGGATCGTTGCATTCTGCCATAAAGATTCCTCCTTTCAAAACACGCACATAATCCAGTATATGCAGGCGTATGTAAAAAATGAAAGGAAAACCCACGATCTGTAAAATTCTTTTTTGGTTGACACCTGCCGCTATTTTAGGTACAATGCAAAGGTACACGCCCCAGTAGCTCAGCAGGATAGAGCGTCCGCCTCCTAAGCGAGTGTTTTAACGCT
>CALBJG010000038.1 GCA_937892865.1 uncultured Clostridia bacterium | reverse complement strand
GCGTAATGGCTCCCTCTGATGAGGGAGCTGTCGCCGTAGGCGACTGAGGGAGAGAAAACAAAATAGTCTCTCCCCCAGTCAGCTTCGCTGCCAGCCCCCTCGTCAGAGGGGGCCTTGTACAGCGGAAAACTGACAGTTTTTAAATTATTTATCTTCCAGACAAGCAATACCGGGCAATTCCAGGCCTTCCAGGAATTCCAGGGAGGCGCCACCGCCGGTGGAGATGTGAGTAATCTGGGAAGCAAAGCCCAACTGCTCGCAAGCAGCGGCAGAGTCGCCACCGCCAACGATGGTCACAGCGTCACTGTCAGCCAGTGCCTGGGCAACAGCGATGGTACCCTTTGCCAGGGTGGGGTTCTCGAACACGCCCATGGGGCCGTTCCAAACAACGGTCTTTGCGTTCTTTGCAGCATCGGCGAACAGTTCGCGGGTCTTCTCGCCGATATCCAGACCCATCTTGTCAGCGGGGATCGCATCGGAATCAACAGTCTCAACAGCGATCTCTGCATCAATGGGGTTGGGGAAAGAGGCAGCTACAACGGTATCGATGGGCAGCAACAGTTTAACGCCCTTGGCTTCGGCCTTGGCCATCATTTCCTTGCAGTAGTCGATCTTTTCAGCATCCAGCAGGGAAGTGCCGATGCCGTAACCCTTGGCAGCCAGGAAGGTGTAAGCCATACCGCCACCAATGATCAGCGTGTCAACTTTCTCCAGCAGATTGTTGATAACATTCAATTTATCGGAAACTTTAGCGCCACCCAGGATCGCAACGAAGGGACGCTCGGGGTTGGCCAGCGCCTTGCCCATAATGGAAACTTCCTTCTGTACCAGGTAACCGGAAACAGCGGGCAGATAGTCAGCAACACCGGCAGTAGAGGAGTGGGCGCGGTGAGCAGTACCGAAAGCATCGTTGACGAAGATATCAGCCAGGTCAGCCAAAGCCTTGCTCAGTTCGGGGTCGTTCTTGGTCTCGCCCTTGATGTAACGGGTGTTCTCCAGCAGCATCACATCGCCGTTGCGCAGAGCGGCAGCCTTTGCCTTGGAGTCTTCGCCTGCGACATCGGAAGCCATAATGACTTCTTTGCCCAGCAGTTCGGAAAGACGGTCAGCCACGATCTTCAGGCTCAGTTCGGGCTTCCACTCACCCTTGGGCTTGCCCATGTGGGAGCAGAGGATGACCTTGGCACCCTTATTTACCAGGTACTCGATGGTGGGCATAGCAGCCACGATCCGCTTGTCGGATGTGATCTTGCCGTCCTTGGTGGGTACGTTGAAGTCGCAGCGGCACAGAACGCGCTTACCGGCTACTTCAATGTCTTCGATGGACTTTTTATTGTAGTTCATAGTATCTACCTCCATAATTTAGTATGGTTACTTACTTCATTTTTCCGAAGTCTTTCAGACCGGGAAAATCCAGTTGCCGCAGGGCTTCATAAACCGTAATGGCAACAGAGTTACTTAAATTGAGACTTCTTGCCTCCGGGCGCATAGGCAGGCGGATGCAACTGTCCCGATGCTGTTCCAGAAAATCTTCGGGCAGTCCCTTGGTTTCCTTGCCGAAGAACAGATAGCACTCATCTTCAAAATGCGCTTCCGTGTAACTTCTGGGGGCTTTGGTGGACAGACACCACATTTGTTTCACTTGATTTTTGGAGAAGAAATCTGCAAGATTCTCATAATCGAAAACCTGCACCAAATGCCAGTAATCCAATCCCGCCCGTTTGACGGCCTTTTCGGAGATGTCAAATCCCAAAGGACGGATCAAATGCAGTCTTGCGCCGGGGGCGGCGCAGGTGCGGGCGATATTGCCGCAGTTTTGCGGGATCTCCGGCTCTACCAGAACGATATTGAGCATATACCCACCCCTTTTTTACACTTGCCAACCTATTGTATTCCAAACCACCCATAAAATCAATCCAAAAATTGCAAAAAAATAGGTTTTTTATAGAATTCACATAAAAAAGATGTTCCATCGTGGAAATTTGTGGATTTTGCGCCACAAAAAAATCAGCGGTTGTTATATGGAATCGTTACCAAATGAAAACGGCACATTTTCTTGCATTGGAAAATACCGGGAAGAGTCATTGACTTTTCTTTATAAATATGAGAAAATAGCCGATAGTAAAAAAAGAAACTGAGAGGAATGTGTATCTATGATGCAATCCAGAACTAACACCTGCGGCGAGTTGCGACTCAGCGATGCAGGTAAAAAAGTCACCCTGGTAGGCTGGCTGGAAAATGTCCGTGAAGTGGGCGCAAATTTTGCCTTCCTGGTGCTCCGGGATTACTACGGCACCACCCAGATCGTGGTGGAGACCGAAGAAATGATGTCCGTGATCAAGGGCATCAACAAGGAGACCACCATTTCCGTTACCGGCGTGGTACGGGAGCGGGAGAGCAAGAACCCCAAGCAGGCAACCGGCGACATCGAAGTGGTGCCTGAAAAAATTGAGATTTTGGGCAAGTGCGTTCATAACCAACTGCCCTTTGAGATCAATAAGAGTAAAGACGCTGACGAGAATGTCCGTCTGAAATACCGGTATTTGGACCTGCGTAACCCTGCGGTGAAGAAGAATATCATTCTCCGCTGTCAGGTAGTCGCCGAACTGCGCCGGCTGATGACCGAGAAGGGCTTCCTGGAGATCACCACCCCCATTCTGACCGCATCTTCCCCGGAAGGCGCCCGTGACTATCTGGTGCCCGCCCGGAATCACCCCGGTAAGTTCTATGCGTTGCCCCAGGCGCCCCAGCAGTTTAAGCAGTTGCTGATGACCTCCGGCTTTGACCGGTATTTCCAGATCGCGCCCTGCTTCCGTGATGAGGATGCCCGCGCCGACCGTACCCCCGGTGAATTCTACCAGTTGGATATGGAAATGGCATTTGCCTCCCAGGCAGATGTGCTGTCCACACTGGAAGATGTGCTGGTGCCGGTATTTAAGAAATTCGGTAAGTATGAGCGTGTTTCTGAAGCGCCTTTCCGCCACATTCCCTTTAATGAGGCGATGGAGCGCTACGGCTCTGATAAGCCCGACCTGCGTATCGACCTGGAGATCGAAGATATCACCGAGGCGGTTGCCGGATGTGAATTCGGTCCTTTCCAAAATGCCACTGTTAAGGCAGTTGCCGTGGACAATTTTGACCAGGGCAGAAAGTGGATCGATAAACTGCTTGCTGATGTGGAAATGCAGACCGGCAATAAGGCTTGCTGGATCAAGGTAGACGAAAACGGCGAACTCACCGGCGGCGTATCCAAGTTCCTGACAGACTACAAGGCAGCGCTGACAGAAAAATTGAATCTGAAACCCGGCAGTTTCGTATGTATGGCAGCAGGCAAGAAGAGCGCCGCCCAGAAGACCGCAGGCGTGATCCGCACTCTGATGGGTAAGCGCATCCCCGGCCACTTCGACGAAGAGCAGTACGCAATGTGCTGGATCGTGGACTTCCCCATGTACGAGATGGGCGAAGAGTCCGGCGAACTGGAATTCTGCCACAACCCCTTCTCCATGCCCCAGGGCGGCATGCAGGCTCTGCTGGATGCCGAGGGCGACATTGAAAAGCTGCTGGCCATCAACGCCGACCAGTACGACCTGGTTGTCAACGGCTACGAGTCCGCTT
>CALBJG010000037.1 GCA_937892865.1 uncultured Clostridia bacterium | reverse complement strand
GGAAGCAGCGGCACAACCGGCTATTATGCTGGAGGTAGCGGTCAGGGCAACAATACCGTTAGAGAGTTCGGCGAATCATCCGGGACTCTGTATTCCGGCGGTGGCGGCGGTAGTTCTGGCGGCAAACGGGGTTCAACTTCAAGCACAGATTCCGCTTATGGTGCTGGCGGGTCTGGTGGAGGCGGTAAAGGCGCGTGCTATAACCCCAACACCGCAGCAACGGCTGGTACTGCTAACACAGGTGGTGGCGGCGGCGGCGGCAAAGGATACTCGTCTGGCGGCTATCGTCATCCCGGCGCGGCTGGTGGTTCTGGCATTGTTGTCATTCGCAATACAAGATAAAGAAGTACATCCTTGGCTGGAAGAAGGTGATTACTGTGCCAATCTTACAAGGCTCCAATGCCCCTTTGATCGTCAAGTGCGACAAAGATGTGAGTGATTTGAGCAAAATTGTTCTCAGCCTTTGGGTTCAAACGGGGAATAAAGGCGGGAAACTTCTTAAAAAGTGGGAAAAAGATGACGTTCAAATTAACGAGAACATTATTATGTGTCCACTAAAAGAAGAAGAAACCGCTTCGTTCCCGGATGGATCTATTACGCTTTCTGTAAAGGGGCTTGACACGAACAACCAGGTGCGAATGTGGGATGAAATAACCGTAAAATCCAAGGCAAGGTTGGACAGCATTTTTCACATTACGGAGGTGTGATGAATGGCTGAAACCAGGCAAATTATTTCTGCCGATGCGCAGGAACTTGTGCATGTCATTAGCGTAAGCCAGCCTTTTTCCGTAGGGATACTTACGGCTGACCAAGTACCGATTGACTTTAATGCGCAAGCTTATGAAGGGCCGTATTCTGTAAGACCTAAGACGTTTGCACAAGTCCTGAACACGCAAGACAAGAGAATGATTCGGGATGTTACGGTCACGGAAATACCATATTATCAAACCAGCAACCCAAAGGGTGGCTATACAGTAATCATCGGAGACTAACCGAAGGGAGACGATAAAAATGGCGAACAATCAGTATACGAACAAGGTAATCTATGGGGGCCAAACGCTGATCGACTTGACGCAGGATGATGTAACGTTAAGCGATGTTTTGTCTGGCAAAAAATTCCATCTTCCCAGCGGTGCGCAGGGAACTGGTACTTGTACGTTTGACGCGGACACAAGCGACGCGACCGCTGTGGCTGCTGAGATTTTGGCTACAAAAACCGCGTATAAAAACGGGGCTAAATTGACCGGTACAATGCCCAACCGTGGCGCTGTGTCTCTGACCATTACTGATCGTGATACTCCTGTAACCATCGCGCAGGGTTATCACGATGGGAGCGGTTCTGCGACCATCGCGGACAAAGAGAAACTAATCCCCGCGAACATCCGCGAAGGAATTACGATTTTGGGCATCCAGGGCGAAATGAGCGGTAGCGAAAATGTCAAGGCAACTTCCGCAAATGTTACGCCGTACACAACCGCTCAAACTATTGTTCCGTCTGATTTGGGTGATTATAACTCAATTACGCAGATCAACGTGGCGGCGATTGCGTATACAGAAACCGACAACGCAGCCGGAGGCAAAACCGTTACGATTGGTACTGTCGCCCCCGCCTGATAGGGGTGACGGTCGATGGCAAATAACCAGTATGTAAATAAAGTTGTTTACGGGGGCAGGACGATCCTCGATACTTCGGAAGTTACGGTAACCCCAGAAACGCTTATTGAAGGGGTTACCGCGCTGGACAAAACCGGGAGATTGATAACAGGGACTGCCCCTGCTGGCTCCGGCAGCGCGATCACAGTAACCGATACGCTGGACGAACACGGCGGCACGATCAGAACCATTACGGCGGTAAGTTTGGCGGGGGACACCGTTTCCCCGTCCACGCTGCTGCAAGGGTACACGGCGCATAACAGTATGGGCGAAGCAATCGTGGGTACTGCGTCAGGCGGCGGTAGCGTGTCATTGCAAGCCAAAACGCACATCGCGCCTACCGAGTCAAGCCAGACCATCACGGCTGATACCGGGTATGATGGGCTGTCCAGCGTACAGATTGATGGGATCAGCAGCACATATGTTGGCTCCGGCATTACACGGCGTTCGTCAACTGATCTGACGGCATCCGGGGCCACCGTGACCGTCCCTGCCGGGTACTATTCGGCAGAGGCATCCAAGGCGGTTGCCAGCGGAACAGCCGGTACGCCTACTGCCACCAAAGGCACAGTATCTAATCATTCTGTGACCGTTACGCCTTCCGTCACCAACACGTCGGGTTATATTTCGGGCGGGACGAAAAACGGCACGGCGGTTACTGTATCGGCTTCGGAATTGGTTTCCGGGAGCCAGACGATTGACGAGAACGGGACGGTGAACGTGACCAATCTCGCCAGCGTAACCGTAGCGATCCCGATTGTGCATTACTACACCGGGTCATCTGCTCCGTCCGCTTCTCTTGGTTCTGATGGCGATATTTATCTGCAAACGTAAGGAGGGGAAATCATGGCAACAATCCGTCTGATCCCCTCCACCTATTATCTGAGCAGCACGTCGTATCTGTCCGTATCCAATGCGGCGAATATGTACGCCAATACGGACAGCACGAATTACGCAACTGTTACCAATAGCCGTGCATCAACAACCAGTTATTATATCTATGTTCGTGGATTCAACTTTGATGATATCCCATCGGCGGCGGTTGTATCCAGTTTCACGGTAAAATTAAAAGCGTATGAATCGGGCGTTTCTACCTCCGATTCGTATAAGCCGTACCTGGCAAACGGCACAACGGCAATCAACGGTTCGTGTCCAGCCATTACAACATCCGCATCCGTTCATACTTTTACTGGCGTAACGGCGGATTGGGACACGATCAAAGGCTATGGCGACAACTTTGGCATCCGCATCAACTGCCGCAGAGCAAGCCGAAACACCACGGGCTATATGTACATCTATGGCGCGGAAATCGAAGTAACATATAGCATCCCCGATCCGCGTACCGTTACATCCACGCTGACGGGCAACGGAACCATCAGCCCCAGCGGAGCCACAACAACCTACGACGGGGAAGAATACGAACTGACCATCACGCCCACCAATAAAAGCGATACCGTAACCGCCACCAAAAACGGCGTAGACATTACCGCTGATCTGGTGGCGCACGGGGCAGGAAGCACGCTGTCTTTGACGGCTGACGATGTTACAACCAGCGGTATTCAGAGCGGTTCATCTTATGCGTCCTACTGCGTGGGCCACAGCGCGGAAAGCCCATCCAGCAGCGGCACATCATCCAATATGTACGCTTCCAGCGGTTCAACGGGCTACGCGGCGTATTCGTTCGATTTTTCCAGTATCCCCAGCGGCGCAACCATTGAGAGCATCGAAGTTCGTGCGTATGGGCATCGGGAAAACGCATCCATTGACAGCAGCCACGTTTCTCAATGCGTGCTTTATCAGGGCAGTACGGCGATCAGCGATGAGGTAGATTTCCCGTCTACCAGTAACAGCATGATCACTATTACGCCGGACACGCTGCCCACAAGAGCGCAACTTGACAATGTGACTCTGCGCCACTATGTGGGCTATTACGGCGGTTTGGTGCTGGGCATTACGTTTGAGATCACCTATTCCACCGGGTCTGGCATCGATCACTACACCTACACTTACACCGTCAGCGGGGACGCGACCATTGCGGTAACGATTGGCGGCGGTGGGCAGACGGCAACGATCAGTTTCAAAAACAACGGTTCGTGGGTTACGGCATCTACGGTGTATAAAAAAGTAAATGGCGCATGGGTAAAACAAACCGACGTAACCACCGTATTTGACGCGAACACGAACTATGTCAGGGGGTAAAGCATGGCTATCGCAAAAGTAATCCTGAACGGGGAAACCCTGATGGACACCACGCAAAAAACCGTCACGGCGAATACTATGCTGGACGGCACTACTGCGCTGAAAAATGACGGCACGGGCATTACGGGGAACATCGCAAGCAAGAGTTCTTCCGATCTCACGGCTTCCGGGGCAACGGTAACGGCTCCTGCCGGGTATTATCCGTCTGCCGCGAGTAAAACTGTGGCTTCCGGCTCTGCAACCACTCCTGCTACTTCTATCACGGCAAACACCACCATCAGCGTCAACGCCTCCGGGCTGATCACCGCGTCTGTGAGTGGTAGCCAATCGGTTACGCCTTCCGTTTCCGCTGGTTATGTGTCTGCTGGTACGGCTGGAACCGTGTCCGTCAGCGGGTCAAAAACACAGCAGCTTACTACTCAGGCAGCAAAAACCGTTGCTCCTACCGAAAACGAACAGACGGCAGTTTCGTCCGGCGTTTACACCACAGGGGCCGTTAAGGTCGGAGCAGTTAGCAGCACTTATGTTGGTAGCGGTGTGGCGCGGAATGACAGCGATGATTTGACCGTTTCCGGCGCTACCGTAACTGTACCGGCTGGATATTATGCTGAAACTGCAAGCAAATCCGTTGCCAACACCACCCATCCGAACCCCACGGCAAGCGTCAACTCGGCTACTGGCCTTGTAACCGCCAGCCATACGCAGGAGACGGGCTATGTTACCGGGGGGACTACTACCGGCACAATGCAGCTTTCCACTCAGGCAGCGGCGACCATCACGCCCTCTACAAGCCAGCAAACGGCTGTGGCGGCAGGGAAATACACCACCGGCGCTGTGACGGTAGATCCGATTCCGAGCCAGTATATTATTCCTTCTGGAACAAAAGAGATTACCGAAAACGGAGAAGGGATCGATGTTTCGGCATACGCTTCCGTTGATGTGGCTGTGCCGAGTTCGACCCCTAATTTGCAAGAAAAGACCGTAACACCATCAGACCAAACGCAAGTAATTACGGCGGATAGTGATGCGGTTGATGTCTTGGCATCTTTAAATAATATTAACGGCGGCCCAAATGGCGTTTGGAATATTTCTTGGGCAGAAACCC
>CALBJG010000036.1 GCA_937892865.1 uncultured Clostridia bacterium | reverse complement strand
TCTCTTTCTGCTGGTAGTTTGGACACTACCGAAGAGATCACCGGTATCTCTATTTATCGTCAGGATAATAGCGCGGCTGTTTTGAAGCATATCGCCGACTTGCCCGTAGGCACGCAGAGTTTCCGAGATTATAGCGTGGCAAGCCAGAACACATACAAGTATTATGTGTATGCTTCTACTGAATCTTCATATGCGCTGTCCTCCATTGAGACGGAAAGTATCACACCGCTGTTCTGGAACTACACTTTGATGTGCTGTTCTAAAGACGAGAATGGCGTATACCATGTGGAAAACGAATATCGGTTTGCGCTGGATGTAAGCACCGGGGCCGTCAGCAATAACAACAAGCCCACATTGCTTGATAATTTTACGCGCTATCCGTTGCGCCAGCCGATGAACACAAACTATCGAAGCGGAACGCTGACCGCGCTTATTGGGCGTTCTTCCAACAACAAGTATGTTGATAGCGTTGACCTGATGCAAGAGTTGTACGCGCTTTCTACTTCGACACTTACTAAGTTCCTGAAAACCAGGAAGGGGGAAATTATGCTGGTAGAAACATCAGCACCGATTTCCCAGCAGATCGGGGACAAGTACGCGGTTCAGCCTTCAAAGATCAGTCTTCCGTGGGCAGAGGTTGGAACCATGCAGAATGTTTCGATTATTTCCGAAAAAGCGGACGCTTTCTGGAACACGGTTGACGATACGGCAGACTGCGGAGAATGATATGGGGTGATGAACATGCAACCGATTGAGGGGATTACGCCGGATATGCTCTGGACTACAATGATTGTTGTAGTTGGGCTTGGAGCATTGATTGTTTTGGGCGATAAAGTTGCAGAAGTTTTTAGAAAACGCAAAGAGCGCAAGAAACAGCCGGACGAAAATCTTGCTGATGACATAAGCCGAAAGGTTGTTGCTCAGATGGAGAGCAGATTCGCGGAGGTTGACAGGAAACTTGCGAATGATAAAGCAATGATTGAAGCCCATACGCGAGAAATAAACGATCTGCGGCAGCGCGTAGAAAACACAGAAACGGGCATTCGCGCATTGTGCCGTGGGGTTCTTGCTCTGCTGAATCAAGCGAACAACAAAGGGAGTCAGAAAGAGGTGCAAGAGGCATCGGCTGAATTTATCAAGTACCTTACTGACAAATAAGAGAGTAACCGAGGAAAGGGGGTGCAAACGTGGCGGAGTATACTCCCGCGCAAAAGTGGAAAGCGTATCTGGACGCGCTAAAGGGGCCGTTTGTGAAACTGGCGAAACTTGAATTTTTGCAACCAGATCACAGCGTTGCCTTTGCTTTGGATAATAACCCTTTAAACAGGCGAAGCGGTTCATTTTTGCAAAGCGGTTCGCTTACTGTAAACCTTCAAAACGGGAAAAGGCGCTGCGCCTCTGTCACGTTGGCAAACCTTGACGGGGAATACGATTACAATGTAAACAAACTATGGTTTGGTCAACAGATACGTTTGTCAGAAGGAATGATTCTTCCGAACGGTGAGGAGTTCTATCTTCCGCAAGGCGTTTTTTATGTTTCAAACCCCGAAGAAAAGTTTATGCCAAACGAGCGATCCGTTACAATGAATCTTGAAGACAAGTGGTGCTATCTGGATGGAACGCTGTTTGGAAGATTGGATGGAATCTACGAGGTTCCTTTGAATCGAAATATTTTTCAGGCCATTACTTCCGTACTGCAATTGCCTCGCGGTAACGGATATATGGTGGATGATGTAGCCCCGATTTTTACAAATTATTACAATAACCAGACAACAACATTGCCTGACGGAACCGTTGTAAGCGATCTTCTGATGCCATACACATTCCGCTGCGAATCGGACGGTGGAACGTATGCTGATATTGTTCTGGAAATGAACAAGATTCTTGCCGGGTGGATCGGTTACGATCATACGGGGAGATTACGGCTCGACCCAAGCCAGGACGATATTCTGGACATCAATAAACCGATCATGTGGGCGTTCACACCGGATGAACAGCAGTTCTTGGGAGCGACATACACAACGAAAAACACGGATGTTTTCAACGATATAATTATTACGGGCGAAAGCCTTTCTGAGTATGGGAATATTGCCGGACGCGCTTGTAATTACGATCCGTCGAGTGATACGAACATCAATATCTTAGGGAAAAAGACGTATCGTGAAAGCGCGTCTGGATATTATACACGAAGGCAATGCGAGGATTTGGCGGTTTTCAAACTAAAGCGCCAGACAATCCTGCAAAAATCGGTGTCAATTCAATGCGCACAAATGATGCACATCCAGGAAAACCAATTGGTTACGATCTACCGCCCGGACAAAAAAGGCACGCCCGTAGAGCGTCACCTTGTAACCGGGTTTACACGCCAGATTGCGCAAACAGGTGCAATGACAATACAAGCAACAAGCGTGTTAGACTTCCCTGTAGCAACAATCATGCCGCTTCCCGGCGAGGAAGAAGAAACTGATAACTGAAAGGAGCGTAATATATATGCCTTTAAATACTAATGGACAATATGAATCACCTACTTTTGTAAATGATTCTGCTCCCGCTCTGGACGCAACAGAAATGAACGCGATGGCTGGCGCTGTGCAAGGCGCTGTGGAGTATGACCGGAGTCAGTCATCACTTACAAACACTCAGAAACAGCAAGCTGCTTCCAATATTGGCGCGGTTCAGTACATTTCTCAAACGCTGACGGAGGCACAGCAGATTCAAGCGCTTGCCAACCTTGGAGCGCCATCGTTCAACTATCCGCAAACTACGACACCGCAGCAAAAAACTCAGATGGCAAATAACGCCGGTGCGGTATCGACTGCTGGATCGCAAACGCTTTCATCCACGCAGAAATTGACAGCAAGAACGAATATCGGCGCTTTTTCCGCCAGCGGCGTTACTGTAACTGTTGCCTCCGGGTCTTGGAACGGCTCTTCGGCTCCGTATACGAACTCAGTTAGTGTTTCTGGCGTTACGGCAAGCAATCATATCCTTGTCAGCGTCGGAAGCTCTGTTACTGCGGCTCAGTATTCCGCGTTTGCAGACGCTCAAATCGTATGCACAAGCCAGGGCGACGGATCAATTGTGTTGTCCGCCTTTGGAGATAAACCGACTATTGATCTTCCTGTGAACGTGGTTATCCTTACGCAGTAAAGTAGAGGATGATGCGAAATGAAGACGATTTCTCAATCTCAGTTTGAGGCCGGGATTCTATGTAATATTGAACGGATCAACAGATACGAATCTGGCAGTGACGGGTCTAACGGCGGATGCGATTGCATTGGACTTGACATTGGCGCTATTCGGCTTTCTGGCGGCTCCTGGCCTTGGACACACGGGACGAATTATACGGTTCGGAACCGAATGAAAAACTTTCGTTCTATTTCCTCCGCGAGAGAACTAAAGAAGTATGAACTGGTGTTCAAGGCGAAGAAACCGGGGGAGAACGGTTACTCTTTACCTGATCGGTATAAATCTTCCGGCGATTTAAACGATTATTATCACGTTGGTACGGTGCTAAGCGTAAACCCGTTGATAATCGTTCATTGCACAAGCGTAGCTGGTGGAATTAAAGAAGATACTACACTTGGGGCGTGGAAATACGCTGGATGGCTGGATGTAATTCAAGAAGAGAAGCAAGAAGATAAAGGAGAACAGGGAAGCATGAAAACGTATCAGGTGGTAGGCGGAAACTTGAAACTGCGGAAAAACCCGTCAACGAACGCAGCAGTTATCAAGATGATCCCGAACGGGTCTACTGTGTATGGAATTGAAGGAGAAAACAACGGCTGGATGCGCGTTGATTATGATGGCATGGAAGGGTACTGCATGGCGCGTTACTTGCAGGAACAGGATGGGCCTTCATTCGACGATGACAGTATTGGCGCGGCAATTGAAACGAGCATTGCAACGATTGAGCAGGAATGGGAACACTTGAAAATGCTGATCAGCGCATTGTGAAGTGTAAATCGTTGACTTTTCTAAAACCCGTATGTAATATGATGATGAATTGCATACAAAACAAGCATTTTTATGCTTGATTGCTGCGATGAATTGGCACCGCAGAACGACCAATTGGGGTCATAACGCTTTATGCGTTGTGGCCCCATTTTCTTTATAAATACTGGAGCGTGATGCAAATTGCCTGAAAACGCATTGATGGGCGAGGGGAGAACCGGAACGGTAAAATTCCTCCGCAAACTGAATCAATACGAATTTGCGGTAGAGATTGATATTATGCGCGAGGGCCTTAATAACAATCGCTGGGATTACCGCAACATTGAAGATCATTATCTTTCTTTCCTGGGCCAGCCTATTTTGATCGCCTATGTCGGGCGCAAGATCGGCGACGGTCATAACATGCGTGCCGTGTACATGCCTGATGGCGGCGTTGAGTACACGTTTGTGGACGGCACGGCTGAGAGGATCATTGGCACATTGTCGGAAGACAAAGCCGATTTCCGCCTGGAAGAAAGAAATGGAGAAAAGTGGATTATCGCCAAGGGCCGTATCTTCGCGTTTTATGCCCGTGAAGCAGTTGAAAAGATCCGCACTACAGGGGTGATGGATGTTTCGGCTGAAACGGAAATTTACGAGAGCGTTACGGAATCAAACGGCGTTGAAGTTTTTAACAATTGGGCCGGACTTGGCGTAACAATCCTGGGGGACGACGTTCCCCCTGCAATCCCTGGCGCACGCATTAAAGCGATGAATGCCCGTGAAGATGTGGAGGGAATGAAACTTCGCGTGGCTTCCCTGCTGCGCGAAGCCGATGATGCGTCCCCCAGAAAACCGAAACAAAAAGGAGTGAAAAAAAGCATGAACAAGCGCGAATTTGCGCTGCTCCAGCAAAAGTTCCCCGGCTATATGGTTCTTGAAACTTCCGACGATGGCAATCATGTGTGCTTGCTGTCTGAGAAGGACGGCGTTCCTGCCGGATACACTTTTGCGGGAGAAGCCG
>CALBJG010000035.1 GCA_937892865.1 uncultured Clostridia bacterium | reverse complement strand
GATTGTGGGGCGGAATGTTGGTGGCCATGCCGACGGCGATGCCGGAAGAGCCGTTGACCAGCAGATTGGGGAACCGGCTGGGCAGAACTCTGGGTTCTTTCCGGGATTCGTCGAAGTTGGGATCCCAGTTGACCGTGTCTTTATCGATATCCCGAAGCATCTCATTGGAGAGTTTGCTCATACGGGCTTCGGTGTAACGGTAAGCAGCCGGGGGGTCTCCATCTACAGAGCCGAAGTTGCCGTGGCCGTCTACCAGCATATAGCGCATAGAGAAATTCTGGGCAAGACGGACCATAGCATCGTAAACAGAAGCGTCGCCGTGGGGGTGATATTTACCCAGCACGTCACCCACGCAGGTGGCGGACTTTTTAAAAGGTTTGTCAGAGGTCAGACCGCTTTCGTACATAGTGTACAGAATACGGCGGTGGACCGGTTTTAAACCGTCCCGCACATCGGGCAGGGCGCGGCCAACGATGACGCTCATGGCGTATTCAATGTAGGATTTCTCCATTTCTTCCACCAGATTGGATTCTGTGATCGCCTGATCCGGGAACAGAATATCCTCCGGCTTATAGTCGCGGTTATGCTTTGCCAAAAAAACACCTCCTAAAAGTGTTCGTTATTTTGTAATAGAGAAGTTTGATGCGATATCACTGCGTCCCCTGTTGCGGTGCCCGATATTTTCCTTGTCTTTAAAAAGACTTCGTCAACTATCGACCGCAGCCACTCGCTCAGCTCGCTTTATCTGCCACTGGCAGCGCTCGCATCGCTCCCCTCCTTAAATATCAATGTTAATGGCATATTTTGCGTTTGTTTCGATCCATTCTTTCCGGGGCTCAACCTGCTCGCCCATCAAAATGGTGAAGATCTCGTCTGCCCGGCGGGCATCTTCCAAAGTAATTCTCCGCAAGGTACGCTTTTCCGGGTCCATAGTGGTCTCCCACAGTTCGTGGGGGTCCATCTCACCAAGACCCTTAAATCGGGAAATCTCCACCTTTGCATTGCCTTCGCCACGCATTTCAGCGGAAACCATATCTCTCTGCTCATCGGAGTAAGCCACCCGCTCGGTCTTGCCCTTTTTCAGTTTGTAAAGGGGCGGCACAGCAGAATACACATGGCCGTTTTCAATGAGAGGCCGCATATAACGGAAGAAGAAAGTAAGCAAAAGCGTACGGATATGAGCGCCGTCCACGTCCGCATCGGACATAATGACGATTTTGTGGTAGCGAAGTTTTTCCAGATCAAAATCTTCGCCAATACCGCCGCCCAATGCCAGAATCAGAGGATTCAGTTTATCGTTGCCGTAAACTTTGTCGGCTCTTGCCTTTTCTACGTTGAGCATTTTACCCCACATAGCAAGGATCGCCTGGAAACGGGAGTCTCTGCCCTGGATGGCAGAGCCGGCAGCAGAGTCACCCTCGACGATGTAAAGTTCGCAAAGGGAAGGATCTTTTTCGTTGCAATCCTGCAATTTATCGGGCATACCGCCGGATTCCAGACCGGTCTTGCGCCGGGCATTTTCTCTTGCCTTCCGGGCGGCTTCCCTTGCCCGGTTTGCCATCATTGCCTTTTCCAAAATAATTTTGGCAGTGGCAGGATGCTCTTCAAAATAGGTAGTCAGTTGGTCGCCCACGATCTGCTCTACCAAAGTACGGATATAGGCGTTACCCAACTTTGCCTTGGTCTGACCTTCAAACTGGGCATCGGTCAGTTTTACGGAGATGATCGCAGAAATACCTTCCCGGCAGTCCTCGCCGGAAACCTTGTCATCACCCTTGATAATGCCGTTTTTCATACCGTAGGCATTCAGAACACGGGTCAGCGCAGTCTTAAAACCGGTCTCGTGCATACCGCCTTCGGGCGTGCGGACATCGTTGGCAAAGGATTGCAGTGTTTCGCTGTAACCGTCGTTATACTGCACAGCGATCTCCGCAGAGGCATCGCCCTTGGAACCGGAAATATAGATCACATCACTATGGATCACAGTTTTATTTTTATTTGTCCATGTAACAAATTCCCGAATACCGCCCTCGTAGCACATAGTTTCGGAAACGGGCTCGTCCTCCCGGTCATCGGTGATGGTGATGGCCAGACCGGCATTCAGAAATGCCTCTTCCCGCATACGCTCGTGGAGGATATTGTAGTCATAAATAACATCATCGAACATCTTCGGGTCAGGCTGGAAAGTAACTTCCGTACCGGTCTTGTCGGTGTTGCCCACGACGGTCATCTCCTGGGTGATCTGTCCCCGGGCGAATTTCATTTCGTGGATCTTACCGTTTTTAAAGACACGGACTCTTAACCAGGCAGACAGCGCATTTACAACAGATGCGCCAACGCCGTGGAGACCGCCGGAAACTTTATAGCCGCCACCGCCGAACTTACCACCGGCGTGAAGCACAGTAAATACAACTTCCAGCGCGGGCTTCCCGGTCTGGGGCTGAATATCCACGGGGATACCGCGGCCATCGTCGGTAACAGTAATGGAGTTACCGGGGTTGATGGTCACAGTGATATGTTTACAGTATCCGGCCAGGGCTTCATCGATGGAGTTATCCACGATCTCATAGACCAAGTGATGCAGACCGGAGGAAGAGGTAGAGCCGATATACATACCGGGTCTTTTTCTTACAGCCTCCAGGCCTTCCAGGACTTGTATCTGTTCGCCGCCGTATTCCTGGGTTACCTTCGTTTCTTCAGACATAATCCAAAACTCCTTAAATCTTCAACATACCTTTGCTTATTTCTATGGTTTTTCCTAATTTTGTAAATCTGCCCGGTTCACAGCAGGTGATAAATACCTGCCCCTGGGAGATTTGATTGAGTACAAAATCCTGCCGTCCGGGGTCTAATTCTGAAAGAACATCGTCCAAAAGCAGTACCGGTATTTCACCGGATTCTCTGCCCATCAGTTCCCGCTGGGCAAGTTTCAAACTGATCGCCGCTGTCCGTACCTGCCCTTGAGAACCGAAGGATTTCAGACTCATTTCCGAAAGGGATACATCAAAATCATCTTTATGGGGGCCGGTGAGACACTGGGCGCTTTCCAACTCTGCCCGGTAATGGCTTTCCAAATGTTCCTGCAAGTAAGAAGTCAATTCAGAAACCGGAGCAAAGGGGTCTTTTACTGTGGAAACGGTTTTGTATTCCAGCAAAAAATCTTCCGCGCCGCCGGAAAAATGGCTGTGGTATTCCTTCGCCGCTTTTCCTAAACCTTCGTAAAATCTTGCCCGGTAAGAGATCAGCAACGCGCCCACCTGGCAAAGTCTTGTATTGTACTCCGGCAGAAGATCCGTCAAGATGGGATTTTCATACCGGTCTTTTAAAATGCGGTTTTTCTGCTCCAAAATTCTTCCATACTCTGTTAGCGCCGCTTCATAATTGGGACGCAGTTGACACAGCGCATGGTCACCCAAACGCCGCCTTGCGGAAGCGCCGGTTTTTAAAACCATCAAATCTTCCGGGCAGAATAAAACCGTCTGCAACACGCCGGAAATATCGGCGGTCGTCTTCTTTTTGACCCCATTTCGATACACTTGCCGGGGTCTTGCGGCGGAAAACACTACCCACCGAAGGGTCTGATCCCGCTCCTGGGAGAATACCGCTCCCGAAATGTCCGCAAAATCTTCTCCCAATTTCACCAGTTCCGCATTTTTCTGCGTCCGGAAACTTTTTCCGGAGCCTAAAAAGGAAACTGCTTCCAAAAGGTTTGTCTTGCCCTGGGCATTGTCACCGACGATGAGATTCACCCCGGGATCTAAATCCAAAGAAAGATCTTGGTAATTGCGGAAATTTTCCAAATGAACAGATTTAAGATTCATTGCTTACAATTTTATAGCCGATGTTTTCAAAAGAAAATGTATCTCCGGGATAGAGTTTTTTCCCCCGCATGGTACAAATTTCTCCGTTTACCGTTACCAATTCATCCTGGATCACGGCTTTTGCAATGCCGCCGGAAGAAACGGCATTGGCAAATTTCAGCGCCGCTTCCAGTTTAATAAATTCAGATGTGATCGCAACGGGAATCCAATTCGGCTCTTTACGCTTTACGGTTACTTTCATACAAAATACCTATCAGTTGGTCTTGATCCGTACCGGCAGGACCATGTAAGAATAATCGTACTTTTCGTCCACCGGAGTCAAAACGATGGGGCTTAAGCTGTTGGTCAGTTCCAAAACCACCTCATCACCGGGAACAGCCCGGAGGGCGTCGGCAAGATAGCGGTTATTAAAACCGATCTCCAGTTCCTTGCCGTCACCGGCAATGGAGCAGCGGTCTTCTGCAACACCGATGGTAGTGTTGGTCTTCAAAAGCAATACCTGGTCAGAGAAAACACAGCGCACGGGGCTCTTGTATTTTTCGGAAACGATCAAACCCACGCGCTCAATGGAAGAAGCCAGTTCCGCCACATTGGCAACCAGTTTAATGGGGCAGTTGGCGGGAACGACTTTCCGCCAATCCAGGAAATCACCGTCCAGCAGACGGCAAATCAGAGTTGCATCGCCGATCTGGAACAGAATATGTCTTGCGCCCTGGGTGAAAGATACATCATCGTCTGTATCCTGCAGGATTTTTTCCACTTCCTTAAGGCCGTGGGCAGGCACAACGAAAGACATGGTCTTTACCTGCTCTTCTTCACAGTGGAATGTTCTTCTTGCCAAACGGAAACCGTCCACAGCAATGGCAGAAACCGTATCGGCAACCACTTCAAATTTCACACCGGTATGAATGGGTCTTCCCTGGTTTTCGGAAACAGCGAAGATCGTACCGGAGATCAGTTCTTTCAGCGCGCTTTGGGGAATGGTAATACTGCGGCCGCTGCCGATCTCCGGCAGTTCCGGATAATCTGCGGCAGATTCCGCGGAAATGGAGAAAGAGGCATAACCTGCCCGGATGGATACTTTAAAATTATCATCCACGACCACCGTCACCGGACCTTCCGGCAAACGGCGGATAATGTCACCAAAAAGTTTTGCAGGCAAAACACAAGCGCCGGCATCGGTAATTTCCGCATCGATCCGATAAGTAATGGCGGTTTCCATATTGTAGCCGGTGAGTTTCAGGCCGTCATCTGCCTGGCAGAGGATACCCTCAATAGCAGAAAGGGCGCTTTTTTGGGCTACGGTTCTGCCGGTAATATTCAGACCGGTTACCAGCATACTTTTTTCACAGGTAAAACGCATATTATGACCTCATTTCTGATAGATAATTTATAAAATAATAATTTGTAAATATTTTAGGTAGTAATAATAGTTGTAGAGCAAAAATATGTGGAAAAGTGATGTTTACTGTTGGGGCGCAATAACTTTTTTTCCACATAAAAATGTGAAGAAAAACAAATTTATCCACAGCCCCGTTTTTTTCGTGGGGAAAGAAAATTTATCCCCAAAAAACTTATTAACATTCCACAGCCACCTGTGGAAAAATCAAAGGCTGGAATTGATGTTTGCCGTAATGTCGCGAATGTGGTTTTGCAGGTCCGTGTCGCCGCTCTTTAAGGAACTTTCCACTTTCTTGATAGAGTAAATAACCGTAGAGTGATCCTTGTTCAGTTCCTTACCGATATCCGGTGTGGAGAGATTGGTCATTTTTCGAATCAGATAGATGGCAACCTGCCGGGCCTCGGCTGTGCCTTTGTTTTTCAGCGTACCCCGGAGAACAGATTCGTCTACCGAGTAGAATTTACATACCTGAGAAATGATCAGACCGGGAGTGGGCAGGGAGTTGCCCTCGTTTTTAAACATATCGTCAATGGCCCGGGAAACATTGGGAAGATTCGGTACCATACCGTTTAAGTCCACATATGCCCGGATCTTTTTGACAGTACCTTCGATCTGCCGGACATTGTTGGTCACATTGTTGGCGATGTAGTCGCATACATCGTCCCCCAGTTCCAAACCCAGAGAATCGGCTTTTTTCTTAATGATCGCCATTCTGGTCTCGTAGTCCGGCACGGAAATGCTGGAAATAAGTCCCCATTCGAAACGGCTGCGCAGCCGGTCTTCCAAAGTGGGCATATCGCTGGGTTTCCGGTCGGAAGTCATCACGATCTGCTTATGGTTTTCGTAAAGGGTGTTGAATGTGTGGAAAAATTCTTCCTGGGTAGAATCTTTACCGGCGATAAACTGAATATCATCGATCAAAAACAGATCTGCTTCCCGATACTTATTCCGGAATTCAATGTTTTTACCGCTTTGAATGGCGGTGATCAGTTCATTGGTAAACTGGTCGCCTTTGATATATACGATGTTGGCATCGGGATTGCCCTTACGAATGGTATTGGCAATGGCGTAAAGCATATGGGTCTTGCCCACACCGGGAGGGCCGTAGATAAACAGCGGGTTATACACTTCGCCGGGGTGATTGGTCACCGCCTTGGCCGCGCCGTAGGTAAACTCGTTGGAAGGACCGACCACAAAAGTTTCAAAGGTAAACTGGGGATTAAAGTCCATAGAGGAGTTCTTTTTACCTTTGGAGCGGTAGGCTTCCAGTTCTTCGTCACCGAATACTACCACTTTGGCATCGGAATTGAAGATTTCCTTCAAAGCGTCCTGAATGTAGTCGGTGCAACGGCGGCGGATGATCTCCCGGCGGAAATCGGAAGCAGAATAAAGGATCAACTGCTCTTCATTCAGTTCCACCACTTCAGCATCGTCAAACCAGGCAGAAACGGTCACCGCGGTGAGCCGCTCTTCCAGATAGTTGATCACCTTTGCCCAAACATAAGCGGAAGCATACATATCTCTCATCTCCTAATGCAGAAAATCTGTTTTTCACCGGTGAAAACCTGTGGAAAAAATCAATACTATATCACCGTAAATTTTACCACACATCTTTAGGAAACGCAAGGATTTTATTATATATATTTATATATATAATAAAAAAATTTCCAACAAGATTTCCTCTCCGGGAAATGAAGGGACAAACGAGCAGCATTTCCCAAAAACATCCTTGCAAATAAAGGAAAAACATGGTAAACTGAAACTGTCAGAAACAGTCCGCCCTCGTGTTTTATCAGGGAGGTAACGAAAATGGTAAATCAACACGCCGATGCATAAAACCGCACCGGCGTGTTTTGCGTTTTTATAAATTTAAATATAATGTCAAAAATAAGGAGGAAAGACTTATGATAAAGCGATTATTGAATTTGTTATGGGTTATTTTTGTAGTTTTAAGTTTACCTTTACTCATTGTGCACGCAGAAAGAGAAATGATTAATCAAGACGGATTAGCGTTTGTTTTGAACAGTGATGGAGAAAGTTATTATGTATATGGATTCGGAGTTCGTGGCGATTTGGTGATACCTTCAGAAGTTAATAATAAACTTGTAACAAAGATTGACAGCAAAGGATTTCAATTTTATCCTATAACGAGCCTAACAATTCCGGACAGCGTCACCAGTATAGGAGATTATGCTTTTGAAGGCTGTGAAAAAATAACCTCTTTAACGATTCCGGGTACGGTTGTCAGCATTGGAGAAGATGCATTTCATGCATGTAACGGTTTGACAAATGTAATCATAGAAAACGGCGTGAAAAATATTGGTAATTATGCATTCCGCGGTTGTAGAGGTTTGATAAGCATATCAATACCGGACAGTATAACGGTCATTAATGATCGTGTTTTCGAGACATGTACCAGTTTAGAAAGTATTACAATACCGAACAGTGTAACGAGTATAGGTGCTCGTGCCTTTGAAAACTGCACCAGTTTGAAAAGCATTACAATACCGGATGGTGTAACGAGCATAGGTGATCGCGCCTTTGAAAACTGTGATAACTTGACTATTCGTTGCAGTAAAAATTCTGAGGCTTATAAAACAGCGCAGAAGTGTGGTATTCCTGTGGAATATCTTTGCAACGGACATATTTGGATTGAAACGGATACAGTAGGAGCGACTTGTAAAGATCCGGGAAGTATAAGTTATAGTTGTAAAAATTGTGATGAAACCAAGCAGGATCCCATCGCTAAACTAACAGAGCATAGATATGATAATAACTGTGATGAACAATGCAATATCTGTGATGAAAAACGCACGATTCAACATAGTTATAGTACACAATGGAGCAAAGATA
This sequence comes from uncultured Clostridia bacterium, assembly GCA_937892865.1. GTDB lineage: Bacteria > Bacillota > Clostridia > Oscillospirales > Oscillospiraceae > Faecousia. Next base: position 1,056 of record CALBJG010000035.1, on the reverse strand, counting down.
ATGCCAATCATTGGCACAGTTGTACCACATGTAATATAATTGTTGACCGTGGTTTACATACTTGGGATAAAGGTATGGCGGAAAAAGAAGAAATTGTTTACACATGCACAGTTTGTGGAGCAAATAAAATTGAAAAAATAAAGAATATAGAAACCACTGAGCCAGAACAAACAGAATCCAACGAGACAGAGCCAACAGAAACAGAACCAAATGAAACATTACCTACGGAATCTACTCCGGAAAACACTGTTCCGAAAGAATCTGAGTCTGGTAAAACAGAGACAGAATCTCCAATATCTAATGATGCTGACGAGAGAAAACAAGACCAAGTGAAAGGAAAAGGCATTATTTGGATAATTTTGGCGGTAGTTGTTCTTGGCGGCGGTATCGTTGTTCTGATAATAAGAAAAAATAAAGCATAATAAAAGGTAACACAGGGAACTTTTCTGTGTGCTAATGAAACAATCGCCTAACTAAAGGGGCGGTTTCCCCGCCCCTGTTCACCTATGGTGATAATGGAAAAAATGGGACAAGAGAACAATCCCCTTGTTCATCGCTTTTGGATTCTTAGTGAAAGGGTTATATCATTCTATTAAAGCCATTTGGAGGAATAGAAATGAAATCCCGTAAAACTTTGTGGTACAGTATTGGTTTGATTGTAACAGAAAGTATTATGTTTATTGATCTTGCCGTTGATATGTACACTGGGGAAATGACATGGATTGAAGTGTGTTGGCTTCTTATTATTTGCGTACTTTTGGCAATTCCGTTTTTTGTTTTTTTAAGAAAGAAAAAGGGGTAACGCCTTTTGACTACCTCCCAGGTAAGAGGGCAGAGGGAGCAGCGAGACAAGCAAATCGCGTCTGTCGGCGTACATAGGTAGAGTTGATAGTTGTGAGTGGTCAGTTGTTAGTTGACGGGTTGAGATTGTTGGTTCTCCTTCCAGGTAAGAGGGCAGAGAAGGCGGTGAGACAAACAAAACGAACCTGTAGGCGTACATTGGTAGAGTTGATAGTTGTGAGTGGTCAGTTGTTAGTTGACGGGTTGAGATTGTTG
>CALBJG010000034.1 GCA_937892865.1 uncultured Clostridia bacterium | reverse complement strand
CATTGCCTTCTGGGAGCCCACCTTTGCCGCTGATTATGCAACCGCAGCAGAATGGGAAAAAGCCCCCTACCGCATCGCTGCCAAGATCCATCCTCTGACGGTGGAGCAGAATGCACTGACCAGCTTCAAGTCTCGCACCACATTGGTCCCCTGCCGCGCCAATACCATCGGCCCCGGCCTGTTCCTGCAGGCTGATTATGCCATTGGCGGCGCTGACGGCACCCTGGGCAGAGGTATGCAGTGGCAGGGTATGTCCCTGTGGATGACTCTGCGCTACGGCAAGACCCCCTGGATCACCTCTTCCTATATCCCCACCCTCCCCGGCAGACTGTTCTTCCTGAAAGATCTGGCAGGTCCCCTGGTAGCGGAGTGCAACTGATATGAGAAACGGTATTACAGTTGCCGGCAGCGCCATTGTAGATAAGATCTATCAGATCCCGGCATACCCGGCTTTGGGCGAATTGATCCAAATCGCCTCTATCGAGCCTGCAATGGGCGGCTGTGTTGCCAATGTGGCAATGGACTTGAAAAAGATCTGTCCCCAACTGCCCATCCGCGCGGTGGGTCTTGTGGGTACGGATCCGGAGGCAGAGTTTTACAAAAACACCTTGCTTGACGCCGGCGTGGACATTTCCGGCATCGGTCAGTTAGACGGTCTTACCACCTGCACCCATGTAATGAGCATCCCCGGCGGTCAGCGGACATTCTTTACATACGCCGGCGCCGACGGAGAACTTTCCGCCAAGGATATGGACTTTGCCCATATGGAGAGCAAAATTCTCCATTTGGGATATTTCCTGCTACTGAAAAAGGTAGATGCAGGGGAAGGTCTGGAAATTTTGAAGCAGGCAAAAGATGCCGGCATCGAAACATCCATCGACCTGGTCAGCGAAAGTTCCGACCGTTACGGCCTGGTTCTGCCCTGCCTGCCCTATACAGACTATCTGATCATCAACGAATTGGAAGCAGGCAAACTGGCAGGTATGGACCCCGCTTCTGAAAACCTGGAAGCCATCTGCCGGAAACTGATGGCGCTGGGTGTGCAGAAGAAGGTCATTATCCATATGCCGGAGCAGGCAGTATGCCTCTCGGAAGAAGGCTTTACCCGGGTAGGTTCTTATATGCTCCCCGCCGGTTTCATCCAAGGCACCACCGGCGCCGGCGATGCTTTCTGCGCCGGGGCGCTGTATGGCATCTATAATGGTTGGTCTGACAAAGAGATCCTGGAATTTTCCAGCGCCAGCGCCGTGATGAGCCTCCGCTGCGCCGGCGCTACCGGCGGTCTTGCGGAAGAAGCGGAGATCCGGGAATTCTGTAAACAATTCCCCCGTCGGGAGGTCTGAAAATGAAAAAAGCAGTTATGTACGGCGGCGGCAATATCGGCCGCGGCTTTATCGGTATGCTCTTAAGCCGTTCCGGCTATGAAGTTACCTTTGTGGATGTGGCCGCCCCCGTGGTGGATACCCTGAACAAGGCGCGCCGCTACCCGGTGCGGATCTTATCCGGTGACTCCTTTGATGATATCTGGGTGGAAAACGTGTGCGCTGTCAACGGCAACGACCAGAACGCCGTCGCCCGCGCCATTGCCGATGCGGATATTATGGCCACTGCCGTGGGCGTGAACATTTTAAAATTCATCATTGCCAATCTGGTGGCAGGCATCCGCCTGCGTATGCAGGAAAAGAAAGGCCCGCTGAACATCATCATCTGCGAAAATCTGATGGATGCCAACAAGATCCTGGAAGGTATGCTCAAAGAACATCTCACCGAAGAAGAGCAGGCCTGGTTTGACGAAAACATCGGTCTGGTGGAAGCCTCCATCGGCCGTATGGTCCCGGTGCAGACAGAGGAAATGAAAGACGGCGAGCCGCTGCGGGTCTGTGTGGAAAGTTACGGTTTTCTGCCGGTGGACAAGGACGCTTTCAAGGGCGGCATCCCGGAGATCCGGGATATGGTCCCCTTCTCCCCCTTTGATTTCTACCTGAAGCGCAAACTCTATATCCACAATATGGGTCACGCCACCTGCGCTTATTTAGGCGACCTCTTTGGTCTTACCTATATCTACGAAGCCATTGACCGGGATGATATTTATATCATCGTCAAAGGGGCTATGGAGCAAAGCGCCCAGGCGCTGTCAAAGAAATACGGCGTTCCGGTTTCGGATATCCTGCCCCATATCAACCATCTGCTCCACCGGTTCACCAACCGGGCGCTGAAAGATACCTGCCAGCGTGTGGGCGGTGACCCCAGGCGGAAACTGTCCCCGGAAGACCGGCTTATCGGCTCCGGCAAATTATCTTACGAAATGGGCATTATGCCGACCTATATCGCCATTGGCGCGGCTGCCGGCTTAAAGCGGTACTTAACAGAAAACGACCTGCCCCAAACGGGAGAAAACGCCCGTCAGGTGCTGACCGGCGTTTCCGATTTGTCTTCTGACCATCCGCTGTTTTCTCTGATCGGGGAAACATACGATGCGCTGCTGGCAGGCAGCAGCATCGGCGACCTTCGCCGCCGGGCAGACGCCCTCACCGCTCCCTCATTCAGTAAAACCATTTAATAAAATCACCGGTTTTGCCTTTGCAAAACCGGTGATATTTTATGCTTTTTTGGCGTATTTTCCCAGGTAAGTGACGGATTCCACATACTGGCTGGGAGTCATTCCGGTCTCCCGCTTGAACACCCGGCAAAAATAGTGGGGATTGTCGTAACACAGAAATTCGGAAATTTGGGAAATGGTATACCGCTCTTTCCGCAGCAGATACTTGGCCTCGCTGATCTTCAAATCGGTCAGATGCTCCGTAATGGTCTTGCCACAGTTTTCCTTGAATACCGCGCTGATGTGGGTACGGCTGAAACCCAACTGCTTGCTGATGGCATCCACGGTGATCCTGCCGTAGACACTGTTGGTCAGAATATCCATCACCGCCCGGGTAAGGCTGTCATAATTCTTCTCGCCGCTCACTGCCACCTTTGGCAGTACCGTGGAGCGGATCAGTTTCAAAAGAAGCATCTCCAGATTCAGTTTGATCAGTTGTTCACTGCCCAAAAGGCCGTCCGGCCGTTTTTGCAGTTCCACCTCATAGGGGCTGTCGTCCGCAAGATAATACGCCTCCTGCCCGTCGGATATCATCTCCGCGATGTACCGGCGCAGCGGCATCGGCACATTCATCCGTCTGCCGGCGAAAAATTTCATATCTTTCGAAGTGCAGTAAAAGGTGATGATAAACACCGCCGGTGGGTCAGCAGGATCGGAGGCGATGGCGTGGCGTTCCCCCGGTTTATGGAAAATGATCTCTCCCGCGTTCAGTGTTTCTGTCCGGTCATCGGCAGTGACCCTGGCTCTGCCCCGGTCGATATACACCAGTTCCCAGTAGTTGTGGGTCTCGCTGTCAAAGGAAAAATCCGACTTGAACTCAAAATAGTGAATGGACATGATCTGCCGCACATTGATCAGACAGTTGATGGAGTTTTTTCCGTATTTCGGTTCCACAAACCCCACTCCTTTCTTTGCCCTTTTCCCATATTTTACACAACCTCGTTTCAAAATGCAAGGATATTGTTATCAAAAATATACCATAAGCGTATATCTGTGTATTGCGCATATCAAAAAATATATGATATGATAACACATTATTAAATATATAATTTTCTGGAGGTCCTACTATGAATGTTTTAGCCATTGTCTGTCACCCTGATGATATGGAGATCGGCTGCGGCGGTACGCTGCTGCGATGCAAAAAGCGCGGTGACAATGTCACTGTTTGTCACGTTGCCAACGGCAATATGGGTCATATGGTGATCCAGCCTGCAGAACTCCGGGTCACCCGGATCGGCGAAGCGAAAAAAGCCGGTGACATCGGCGGTTTCACCACCGTCACCTGCGATGTGGGCGACCTGCTGGTCAACTCCGCGGATAAAGAGCAGATCGACCGTCTGGTGAAGATCATCCGGGATGCCAAGCCGGACTTTATCATCACCCACGCTCCCAATGACTATATGAACGACCATGTGGAGACATCCAAATTGGCTTTCTATGCCGCTTTCAGCGCCACCGTTCCCCACTATGAGCCCCAACTGGGCGAAGCCTGCAATGTAGTGCCTATCTACTATATGGACAACTCCGGTCTTTTGGATTGTGACCCCACGGAATATGTGGACATCACCGAAGAATTGGAGACCAAACTGCAGATGCTTTCCTGCCACGAAAGCCAACTCACCTGGCTCCAGGATCACGACGATAACGACATTATGGAAGTCGCCCGGACCTTCGCAAGATTCCGGGGGATCCAGTGCGGTTGTAAGTACGCCGAGGGCTTCCGGCAGTGTATGACAGACCATCGGGTGACCTTCCGCCGTCTTCTGCCTTAACATTTTGCAAAAAAAGAACGATTTGGAAATAATTTTGACCGATTTGGAAATTGTGTTTTTCCCATTCTCCATATATAATGTACTATGTTAAGGTTTATACTGCCGCATTGCGGCAGCAGAAAGGGGTACTTATATGAAAACAAAACGCTTATTGGCTTTGCTGCTGGCGTTATGCCTGTTTTTAGGCGACGCTATGCCGCTGGTCACTGCTGTTGGCGAGTCACTGATCCCGTCCGCGCCGACGCAGGTGGTCTATGATTTTAATATTCATAGCCACTCCGATAATCTTGGCACCGGCAATTTCTCCCTGGAAGATCCTACCAGCGTAGACTACCTGGAGAATCTGTATGATACCGGCGCTATCAACTGGCTCTATGAAGGCAAAACGAACGGCAACTCCAAAGCCGACGGTTCCGGTGTAGAGACCCAGCATAGCCGCAACCAGCATTATAGCGGCGGTATCCGTATGTACAGTAACGGTCACGGCTGGTGGTATGCCATCCGGATCAAATCCCCCGGCACCGGTACTTATCAGGTAACCGTGAACAGCGACACTGCTGTCGGCAACGGTCTGACCAAGCACTCCATCTGGACAGAAACTTATCTGTTCGATGCCGCCGGCGTGGATGCAGGTACCACTACCATCGCCGAATCTCTCACTGCCGCCAACAAGATGAATGATTTCAAGCCCACTTCCACCGAAACCGATGTGGCATTGGGCGCATACACCTTCGAGGCAGGCAAGGAGTATATCCTGGTCTTTAACGAAACTTATGACATTTACTCCGAAGGCCGGGACGGCTTTGATACCAACAACCTGTATTTCAAGAGTCTGACTCTGAATTGGCAGGCGCAGTCTGAAGGTCCCGTTGTGGAGGAGAAATACTACGACTTTGGTCTGCCTGCCGATACCACTCTGGGCATCGTCAACGGCGGCGGCTCCAGTTTCTCCGTGGATGACCAGAAAGATGCCGTCAAGGCGCTCTATGACGCCGGCACCATCGATTGGGCTTATGAGGGCAGAGTCGACGGCAATGCCAAGTCTGACAACTCCGGCGAAGTCCGCGCACCCAGAGCCAACACATTCTATAAGAGCAATTACTACAAAAACGGTTACGGTCTTTATTTGAAAGACCACGGCAGTGTCAGTTATAACGGCTGGTACGCTATCCGCCTCCGGGCGCCCGGTGTGGGTAAATACTCTGTAACCATCAATTCCGCTCTGCCTCCCGAAAACGGCGGAAACCTGCGCAGCCGCTGGGCAGATGTCTATATGTTTGACGCATCCCTGCTCACCGGTAATAAGACCGTTGCGGATTTCCTGACTTCTGCATACGCAAAAGACCGCTTTGCGCCCACCCTGACAGAACTGGATTGCACCGTGGGCGAGGTGGAATTCGTTTCCGACACCCAGGAATACATTTTAGTGTTCCATCTGACCATCGATGCCAGAAATGCCAACAAGGATAACCGCGCTGAGCATTTGGCGCTGAACGGCCTTACTTTGAATTACATCCAGCCGGATCCGGAAGAGTCCACCGGCGCAACCACTACCGTTGGTACCACCACAGAAGAGACCACCACCGGTCCCGTGGAGATCACCGGCCCGGTAATGGGTTATAACTTCGGCGTTTACGCCAACTACAGAGATTTCCTGGCAAGCGGCAACTCCGGTGTTACCGACAGTGCTGACGCCCTTGCCGAGATGTACGAAAAAGGTCTGATCGATTGGCTGCCCGTTGGTCACGGCGGTCTGGATGAGGGTTCCTCCCCCATCAACCGCAACCAGTGGCAAAACAATCAGATCCAGGTCTACTCTATTGCCCACAACTGGTACTACGCCATCAAGTTCCGCGCCCCCGGCACCGGCACTTATGACTTTACCGTCAATACCGCTACCGTCACCTCCGGCGAGGTGCAGAAGCACTCCATCTGGACGGAAGCCTACATCGCAGAAGATGGCAGTTATACCAATGTAGCGGACGTACTGAATGACGAGCACAAGATCAAGGGTTTCAAGCCCACTTCCGATGCCCCCGATGCTTACATCGGCAATGTGGCATTTGACGAGAACAAAGAGTATGTTCTGATCCTCCGGGAGACCATCGACACCCGCAGAGACGGTCACAGAGACGGTCTTTCCACCGACAATCTGTATCTTAAAGGCTTCACCTTTGAAGCCGCCGAGCCTCCCGCAGTGGATAAGACCGGCTATGATTTCGACCTGCTGACCAACTACCCCGATGATTTCAACGCAGGCAAGACCTCCGTGGACGATCAGAAAGCAAAGATCGAGAATTTCTTCAATAACGGCTACATCGACTGGATGTTCTACGGCAAGCAGAACGGCTCCAAGACCGGCGCTGCCGGCGAAGAACTGGTCAACTCCTTCAGCCAGAACGCCCTGTCCAAGGGCAGGGGCTTCCAGGTCTATGGCACCGGCATGCACGGTTGGTGGTACGGTATTAAATTCCGTTCCAAAGTCACCGGCACTGCCGATATTACCCTGAATACTTTCCTTGTGAAAGGTTCTGACGACAGTGACAAGCATTCTCTCTGGACCGAGGCTTACCTCATTGAATCTTCCGAACTGAAGAACAAGTCTGTAGACGATCTTCTGGACGCTGACCACAAGATCAAGCGCTTCGCCCCCACTGTGGAAAATCCTGCCGCTTATCTGGGCAATGTGACCCTGGAAAGCGGTAAGGAATACATCATCGTTCTGAAATCCACCCTGGCTATGTATCAGCAGTCCAAGAAAACCGGCACACAGAACCTGTATCTTTCTGATCTGTCTGTGGTTGCCGCAGATCCTCCTCCTGTGGAGAAGACCGGCTATGATTTCGACCTGCTTGGCAATTACCCCGATGATTTCGTCTCCGGCAAAAACTCTGTCATGGAGCAGAAAAAGAAGATCGACGAATTCTATGAAAAGGGCTATATCAGCTGGCGCGTTGAAGCGATCCTGAACGGCTCCAAGACCGGTGATGTGGAAAATGAAGAGCCGATAAATGCCTTCTCCCAGAATGCGCTGAGCAAAGGTAACGGCATCCAGGTCTACAGCGGCGCAGGCCACAACTGGGTCTATGCTTTCCGCATCCAGTCCCCCGGTAAGGGCTACCACAAGGTGACGATGGGTACATTCCTCACCGAAGGTAAGGATGCCGACGGCAATCCCGTCAAGAAGCACTCCATCTGGACCGATGTTTACATCATCGAGGCATCTATGCTGGACAACGGCAAGATCACCCTCCGGGATGCCATGCTGAAGAAGTATAAGTTGGGCAATTTTGAGCCCACTGTTGAAAACACAGATGCCTACATCGGCACTTACAACTTCGAAGAAGGCAAAGAATACATCATCTTCTTCCGTGAGACCATGAAACACTGGCAGAAGGTCAAAAACATTGGCGGTACACTCAATATGTACCTCAAGGGTTTTGCCTTCGAATATACCGGCAAGCCCGATACCACCGGTATTGACCCCAACAAGACCGTGTACGATTTCGACCTGGCCCACAAAGAAAACGGCATCTACACCGGCTCTCCCACTTTGGATGCGAAGAAGGACGATGTAAGCCGTCTGTATGGCTTGGATGATTTGAACTGGAAACTGGAAGAAAACGCCACCGGCGGTTCCTCCAAGTACAGCGGCCTGGGCATTACCTGCTACAGCGGCGCCGACGGCTATCTGGTATTCCGGATCAAGTCTCCCGGCAAGGGTCTGCACACCCTGACCCTGAACCACGGCAAGTCCGGCCGTGCAGGTACCGGCGCTGTTTACGTCCTGCCCGTCAGCGATGTAGATAACGCCATCGATGCCACCGACATTCACAACCGTGTGGGTCGTGTCAACTTCTACAACGACACCGGCGATGTCAACCCCACCAGCGGCTACACAAGCCTGCTGGGCACTTGGGAATTCGGCAGCGCCAGCGAATACCTGGTTGTAATCGAAGCCTATGCTGCCTGCCCCATCGATGTGGCTACTTCCTATATGTATATCAACCAACTGGTATGTGAGAAGGGCGATGTCACTTCCAAATACCAGGCTGAAAAGAGAGTTAATTCCATGCTCATCAGCGACGGCCCGGTCAACACCCTGGACACCTGTCCCTACAAGGCCGCAGGCGAAGTGAACGGTCACGACTACTTCTACCTGCCTCTGGAAGGCAAGAAGATGAATGTTTACGACATCGACGCCAAGGAATTCGTTGCCCAGGTAGATACCCCCTTCACCACCTGCCGTGGTGTTGTGGTGGATAAAGAAGGCATCGTTTGGGCAGTTGGCGACAACCCCTACATCTGGCGTTATGACCCCTTCCTGAATGTGGCGGAAGATGTCTACTACTACAAAGGCTTCGAAGGCGGTCAAAAGGGCGATAACAAGGTCATCGGCGGTTACTCCGGCCAGGATATTATCCTGGGTGACGATGGCGCGCTGTACTTCGGCGTTGCAATGGGCGGCTGGTTTGCCCGCTACGAGCCGGACACCGGCAAGTTCACCAACTTAGGTACCATCGGCGGCGACTCCGCTAACTGGTCCTGCTCCCCCATTTACTATAAAGGCAACCTCTTCGGCACCGTAACCGGCGACAGAGACGGCGACGGTACCAAGACCACTACCCTCATTAAGATGGAAGCAACTACCGGCGATGTGATCGCCACAATGGATCTGACTCCCTACCTCAACCAGGGAGAAGTTATGACCCGTGGCGGCGGTATCTGCGGCGGCGTCCTCCTCTTCGGTGGCGACCAGAACGATAAGATCAAGAATGTTGTCGCTATCGATGCGGAAACTCTGGAATTCATCGACCTGGGCATTTATGGACAAATCTCCAGCGGTATTACCAACGAACTGGATGGCAAGGTCTACTTCACCGCCCAGGGCATAGGTGTCTTCGAATTTGACGGCGCCACCCGCACCGCAACCAAGCTGGAACTTTCTGACGCCTTCTCCCTGCCTATGGTCTGCCACGACAACAGTTTCGTCACCGTGGAAGGCAATGAAAAGTTCCCCGGCTACTCCATCCTCACCTACCGCACCGGCACCTCCCAGCCTGTTGTCCTGAATCCCCAGACTTTGGAATTTATGGTTATCGACGGTTTGGTATCCGATGACCACGGCACCGGCAACTCCATCCTCTCTATAGCTGCCGGCATCACGGAGACAGATAAGAATAACCTGTACATCGGCGTATTTAACAACCAGGCTTGTTCTGTGCTGGATATCGCCACCGGTGAGGTCATCCACAAGTATGAGACCAACGGTCAAACCGATACTATGTGTTTCTACAATGGCAACCTCTATGTAGGTAACTACAACCAGGGCGCTCTGGTGCAGATCAATATGGACGACAAGCGCCGTAATGTTACGCTGTTCAGCCTGAAAACTGAGTACCACCAGGCCCGTATCCACAATGTGGTTGCCGGCGACGGCAAGGTATTCGTAGGTTCTATCCCCGACTGGTATCAGTATGGCGGCTGTCTTGCCTGGATCGACATCAACACCCTGGAAAAGCATGTGGAGCGCCATGTGGTTAAGGATCAGAGTATCATTGGTCTTGCTTACCACGATGGCATTATCTACGGCGGCTCTGCCGCCGGCGGCGGCACCGGCGCAACGCCCATTCCCGGCGCCTCTGCAAAGGTCTTCCTCTATGATGTGGAAAACAAGCAGAAGATCATGGAACTGGATCCCAGAGAGTTCCTCTCTGATATGCCCGAAACTGTCAAGGGTGTTTCCGGTCTGATCCCCGACCCCGAGGTGGAGAAGAACGGCATTATCTGGGGCATCGCCGGCGGTACACTGTTTACCATTAAGTACGACAAGGCCACCGGCAAGGTCACTACTGAAGAAAAACTTTGCTTCGACAAGACAGAGGAAGGCTCCGGCTGGAAAGAAACCGGTATGCAGATGGTCGACGGTTACCTGTATGTAAATATGGGATCCAAGGGCGGTGTCCGGAAGGTCAATATCCGCAATGTAGCGGATAACACCGTTCTGCCTATTGCAAAGACCGACATCTTCAACTTTGCAACCGACGGCAATATCTACTATGCGGTTACGGATAACCTTTATATGTATCCTATGAACATTCAGGACAGCGATTGGGCAGCAGCCGACGCCGTGGATAAACTGCTTGAGGCCATCCCCAAAGTTATCACCCTGGAGCACGAGGCGCAGCTGCTGGAAGCAGAGGAAGCCTACAACGCCCTGACCTGGACACAGAAGGCTCTGGTTCAGAAACTTTACAAACTGCAGGATGCCAAGATCGAATTCTTAGAATGCAGAATCGACTCCATTGGCGAGGTCACTTTGGATGACATTGATCTGATCTTCGAGATCAAGAACACCTACAATGCAATGACTGTCAAGGATCGCAGCTATGTCAAGAACTTCCGCACCGTATTCGTTCCCGCTATGCAGGCGCTGCAGAAACTGCAGGATGCAGAGGCTGCAGCCAAGGTCCAGGCGCTCATCGACACCATCCCCGGTATGGGCGAGATCACCCTGGAGAAGGAACCTGCCATCCGCGAGATCGAGGCTGCTTATCTGGCGCTGACCAAGGATCAAAGAGCCCTTGTTGATGCAACAGCCCTGGAGAACGCCCTGGAGACCATCAAAGCGCTGCGTCAGGTGCGCATCGACCGACTGATCGCGCTGATCAATGGGCTGGGTGAGACCATCACCCTGGCCGATGAGCCTGCGATCACCGAAGCAATGGAAATCTACAATTGGCTGACCATGGATGAGCGTGAGTTGGTGGATTACCAAAAACTCATCACTGCCAACGGTCAGTTGCAGAAACTGCAGAAAGCAGCCGCCGCAGAGGTGGACGCTTTGATTGAAGCCATCGGCGACACCGTAGACTACAGCAGCGGCGATGCCATCAAGGCCGCCCGGGCAGCCTACGATGCCTTGACCCCCGGCTCCAAGCAGTATGTAAAACTCCTGGCTATCCTGGAGGAAGCCGAGGCGCTTTACGAAACCCTCTTCCCCATTTGGGCGATCATCGTCATCGCCGTTGTTGCAGTGGGCGCAGTTGCCGCCGCAGTGGTGGTGGTTTTGAAGAAAAAGAAATCTTCCAAACCTGCCAAAGAAACTGCCCCGGTAAGTGACGAAACCTGATTCGCTTCAATTTCTCCCCCTCTATATAGGTCCCCCGGGCGGCTAAGCCGCCCGGGGGATCAACTTTTTTAATTCCAATTTGTCGAACCGTACCATCTATTGTGTCATTGCGAACCAGTGACCGATGTCACTGGTGTGGCAATCTCAAAAACCGTTGTGCGTACTTGAGATTCCCACGCCAGTGTGCGCACTGGCTCGGAATGACAACGTAGAGATTCGTAATTTAAAACACCTCGATAAATTGGAACTTGGCAAAAAATGGCCGCCTGCGTAGCATTTACGCAGGCGGCTTTCCTTATTTTTCCATCTCTTTGATTCTTTTGGCGATGTCGCAACTGACCGTATGGGGACAGCCATAGTAGCCGCAATCCACTTCCGTTACTGCCCCGTCTTCTGAGATGACTTCCACCATACGGCTGTCATCCAGACACCGGCAGTAACCGGAGAGAAACAGTTCCTGCTCCATATCAGTCTTCCTCCACGATACACCAGCCCAGGCTGTGGATCACTCTGCGGGTCATTTTGTGACCCATGATCACATCGCCGCCAGGGATCTCCCAATCCCCCTGGCTGTTGTTCACATACACCCGCAGACCTTTTCGGTTAAAGCCCAAACAGCCGCCGTCATAGCGGAAAAACCGCACACTGCCGCTGCCCAGTTGGGGATAGTCTTTTCTTAAATTGCCCAGCATACGGAAATGACCCAGCATTTCCATATCCGCCTTGCCCCAGGGGTAAGTGCGGCGGTTGAAGGGGTCTTTGCCCCCCTCCATCATCGCTTCGTCGCCATAGTAGATACTGGGGCAGCCGGGGAGTGTATATTGCAGGAATGTGGCCATCATCAGTTTTTGTCTTGCCAGTTCCCGCTGTTCCGGAGAAAGTTTCCGCTTGGCAAGTTCCTCCCGGGGGCCGTCATAGTCATCCACCAAAGCCGTCAGAATACGGGGCGTATCGTGGCTGCCCAGCAGGTTCATACAGCAGGAAAGCACCTGCGCCGGATAGTTTTCACCGATGGTCCGGACGATCCGGCGGAACTCGCCTCCATCGTCCTCACCCCGGACAAAGCGCAAAATAGCTTTCCGGAAGGGATAGTTCATCACACTGTCCAATGTGCCATCCACAAAATACCGGCGGCGCACATCGTAAGCGATCTTGTTGGAGGCATCCTCCCACACTTCGCCCATCACCAGGGCATCGGGCTTTATCTCCCGAACGCGTTTTTTCAAAGATGCCATAAATTCGTTGGGCAGTTCGTCCGCCACATCCAGCCGGAATCCGTCCGTGCCCAGAGAAAGCCAGTGGGCGACCACCGAATCTTCCCCGGTGATGATGTATTCCATAAAGGCAGGGTCTAACTTATTCACCGTAGGCAAGGTATCGAAACCCCACCAACTGTTATATTCCTCCGGCCAGCGGCTGAAAGAATACCAACTGTAATAGGGTGATTTTTTGTCACAGTAAGCGCCCTTGCCCCCAAAGGATTTATTCTTATCGAAATACAAACTATCCGAGCCGGTGTGGGAAAATACCCCGTCCAAAACCACCCGGATGCCCCGCTTATGGGCCTCAGCGCACATTTCCTTAAAGTCTTCCACCGTGCCCAGCATCGGGTCGGGGGTCTTATAGTCGCCGGTATCATACCGGTGGGAGGAGAAACTCTTGCTGATAGGATTCAGATACAAGATCCCCACGCCCAGGGATGCCAGATAGTCCAATTTTCCGGTAATGCCCTGGAAATTGCCGCCGTAGAAATCATTGTTCAGCACTTCCCCCTCCGGGGTGGGCTGCCAGGAAACTTCTTCGTCCCACTTTTCGTGGACGGTATAGGGCTGCAGTTTGCCGGTCAGGTCACATTCGCCCGCTTTGGCAAACCGGTCGGGAAACACCTGGTAAATGATCGCGCCCTTTGCCCAATCGGGGGTCACGAAATCTGCCGGTACGCAACTGACCTGCCAAAGGTCACCTGCTTCCATATTGGTGTCATCCCCTTGCTTATAAAGGCGGAATGTGCCGGTATTGCCGGTGATACGGAAGTAGTAAAAATAAAGTCCTGCTTCAGAAAAACAAAAATCCAGTGTCCAAACATCGTAAGATCCTCTGTTCTTTTCAAAGGACAAGGGCAGACGCATCATTTCCTCTCCGTTTTCCCGCAGAAAAATACATTCTGCGCCGGATGTCTGCACCGCGGCAGGAATGTGGATATGCAGGTCGCACCGCTGCTCAGGGGTCAGCGAGCCAAAGGGGCGCTTGTATTCTTTTTTCTTGGAATCAAATAAAATCCGCATAAGAACTCCATCCAATTAAAGTTTCGGGAGGCAATATGCCTCCCGGTTTTGTCCTATTAAATGCCCAGCAGCCAGCCGGCAAAGAGAAAATACACCAAAAGGGACAGAGCGTCCACAATGGTGGTAAGGAACGGACTTGCCATTACCGCCGGATCAAAGCCCAGTTTCTTTGCCGCAAGGGGCAGTACCGCGCCGGTCAGTTTTGCCAGAAACACCG
>CALBJG010000033.1 GCA_937892865.1 uncultured Clostridia bacterium | reverse complement strand
ACTGCGATCTGTCTGCCGGCAGCGGACACGGCGCTTTTATGCGGGATCCGGAGTATACTGCCAAATTTGTGGAGGAATTTTCTGATCGGATTATGTACGGTTGTGATCAGTTCTGGCTGTCCAATAAAGATTCCTATGAATTTAACAACTTCCTGGATAAAATACTGGATGATGGTATGATCTCCCCGGAAAATTACGCCAAAGTCGTAAGACACAACGCTGCTAAGCTGTTGGATATTAAGTAAAGAATATGGCAAATAAAATTTGTTTTGGTATTTTAGGTTGTGGAATGATCGCATCTTTCCATGCGCAAGCCATCCGCTCTTTAGACGACGCCTGCTTAATGGGCGCGGCGGATCATTCTCCTGCCCGGGCGCAGGACTTTGCTGGAAAATACGGCATCAAGGCTTACGATTCATACGAGCAAATGCTTGCCGACGAAAGAATCGATGCAGTGTGTATCTGCACACCCAGCGGCTTCCATGCAGAAAACGCCATAGCGGCGCTCAACGCCGGGAAATCGGTTGTGCTGGAAAAGCCAATGGCGATTACGGTGGAGGATACCCGGCGAATTGTGGAAGCCTGTGAAAAGAATCAGCGTATGCTGACTGTGATTTCACAACTGCGCTTCTCGCCGGATGTTCTGCGGATTAAGCGCTTGCTGGAAGAAAATGCTTTTGGAAAGATCGTGTTCTGCAATCTTTCCATGAAATATTGGAGAGATCCCGGATATTTTGCATCCAGTCCATGGAAGGGAACATTGAAATTTGACGGTGGCGGCGCGCTGATGAATCAGGGTATCCACGGAGTTGATCTGATGCTCTACATTGCAGGCGATGCCAAGTTGTTACATGCGAAAAAGCAGACCGTATTTCACAATGTGGAAGTGGAAGATGTGGCAGTTGCAACCTTAGAATTTGCAAAGGGAGCATTGGGGACGATCCACGCATCTACTTGCACATATCCCGGGTTTGAGCGGAGAATTGAGATTTTAGGTACAACCGGTTGCGCCATTCTGAAGGAAAACAGATTGGAAAAACTGGTGGTAAACGGGGAAACCCTTATAGATTCCACCGCAGAAGTGGCCAATACAGCCAAAGATCCGGGTGCGATGGGCAGCGAACTGCACGCACTGCAGATTCAGAATCTTATCAATGCCATCCGCGGGCAAGAAAAACTCCTTGTTGACCAACATGAAGGTCAAAAGGCAGTTAAGTTGATCCGGGAGATTTATCAATACGAATAATAGCAACATATTGCAATGACAGATAACACTGTTCGATGTACCTGCTCCAATTTTTGCGATAGTAATACTAAATATTAGATGCTGGAAAGAGTATCTTTTGTAAGGAGGATCCCCATTGTGAATAAGCATATTAAGAGACTTGTGGCGCTGGCACTGACCCTTTGTATGTTTCTGTCTGCTGTGCCGCCGGTGGCAACTGCTGTAGATGCAGGTGCGCCGGTGCAAACATCTATAGTATATGATTTTACTTCGGTGGAGTCATTGAACGGCACTTCCCTTGGCAGCGCATCTACTGCCGCGGGCAAGGAAATGTACCAAAACGGTCAGGTGAACTGGTATTATAACGGCCATCAGAACGGTAAATCCATTATGATGGGCGGCACCAGCGCCGACGGCAGTGTGGATCGTTCCTGGGAGGGCATCCGCTATTCCGTTGCCCCCGGCGGTGGATTTATCTCCTTGAAGATCAAGGTGGATGCCGCGGCAACTTACCAACTGAAGGTAAACTATCAGACCTGCAAGGACTACGGCGCGCCGTATGTGTTCATTCTCCCCGGCAACACGGAGAATATCGCGGCGGCTCTGGAAACGGCGCAGTCTTACGGTAGTTTTGATTGTTATTCCGACACATACACCTATGTGGATACATCTGCGCAACTATCCCGCGAGGCAGAACTTTTGGCAGGGGACTACTATTTGGTATTCCGCACAGCCAATGAGACCACAGCAAACGTGTTTGCCTGTGTCACCGGCTTTGAGATGAAAGAAAAGGCGGCTGCTCCACAGCAAACCCAGCCACAGAACTTTGATTTTACTACCGACGCGTCGCTCAACGGCACGTCCTTAGGCAATGCGGCAATCGCAGCAGGCAAGGAACGGTTTGATAACGGCGAGGCTGATTGGTACTACTATGGTCAACAGAGTACGAGATCTGTTATGATGGGCGGCACCAGCGCTGATGGCAGTGTAGATCGTTCCTGGGACGGTATCCGCTATTCCGTTGGCAACGGCGGTGGCTGGCTTGCAGTGAAGATCCGCGTCAACGCATCGGATACCTACCGTGTGAAGGTGAATTATCAGACCTGTAAAGACTATGGCGCGCCTAATGTCTACATTCTTCCCGGTAATACGGAGAATATTGCGGCAGCTTTGGAAAGCGCACAGTCTTACGGCAGTTTTAATTGCTATTCCACATCCTATACCTATGTAAACAATGTTGCCACATTGGATCGTGAGGCAGAGATGGAAGCCGGGGAGTACATCCTGGTATTCCGCACTGCCAACGAAACAACATCCAATATATTTGCTTGCGTGACAGGTGTTGTTTTAGCGCCTGCCCAGGAAATCCCGGACGAAACCACCGGCCCCGTGGAGACGACTGTCGGAGATACCACGGCTCCCGAGGTCACAACAGTTCCTGAGGAAACCACCGCACCGGAAGAACCTCCTTTGCAACTGGATAAAGCAACTTACGATTTTACCTGCGTGGAAAGCCTGCAGGCTACCGCTATTGGTACAGCGGTGATCAAGACGACCAAGGATCTGTATGATAACGGCGAATTGAATTGGGCTTTTGCGCAAAAGTCTGCTGATCTGCGATCTGCCACCTTCGGCGGCGGTCAGTATGGTTGGAGCGGTATCCGCTATGCTGCCAATCCCGGCGGCGGCTGGATCGCAATGAAACTCCAATCTCCCGGCAGCGGCAACTATAAAGCAACGGTCGACTATCAGACCTATAAGGACTACGGTGTGGTCAAAACCTATATTCTGCCTGCAGATACGGCAGATATTGATGCTGCATTGGAAAATGCAACCAGCATTGGCAGTTTTGATTGCTACAGCGCAGAAAGCACCTATGCGGATGCGCAAAAGACATTGAGCCGGGCATATCCCTTTGTAGCAGGTGAAGAATACCTGGTGGTGTTCTATGTCAGTAATTCCGGAACATCGGCAATTTATGCCTGTGTGGATGGAATTACATTGGATGTCTACACAGGATCTGACCTTGGTGGCGATGAGGAAGAAGAGGAAAAGCCTGTCGCTCCCGGTCAGCGCAATGAGGTTGAATATGACTTCGATTTGGGTCACGATTCACAGTTCAATGTAAAGGGTGAAAGTTTTGCCGGCAAAAACCCCACATTCAGTGTGGTCGGTTCGGCTATTGGCGAGTATTACGCAAACTATAAACTGGATTGGAAATTCGGTACGTATGCTGACGGCGTGGGCGGCTATCCTATGTTCGGTGGCACAGGGGACAAAGACTATCTGTGGGATGGCATCCGTGTTTATACC
Organism: uncultured Clostridia bacterium; assembly: GCA_937892865.1. GTDB lineage: Bacteria > Bacillota > Clostridia > Oscillospirales > Oscillospiraceae > Faecousia. The sequence goes on along the minus strand of CALBJG010000033.1, from coordinate 7,513 downwards.
AAGGATAAAGACTCCGGTGACCGTTTAAGCAGTTATTATACTGCCATTACCATTCGCAGTCCCGGCACAGGTAACTATTACCTTACTGTAAATTACCAACAGCACCGCTATGGCGCAGGCAAGGGTAGTGTCTATTTATTGCCGGCGGATACACAAGATATTGCTGCCGCTATTGCGTCCGCAAAAGCATTGGTAACCGTCAGTTACGATAACCGTAGTGCCGATGCCAATGCCGCTGCGGAGTCTGCGGTAAAAGCAATGTTGGATCCGATTTCTTTGGAATTGGGCAAAGAATACATCCTGGTATTTACAGCCGATGAAAACGGCAAGGCAGGCTATGCCTACCAGTATTTATCCGGCATCAAACTTTCCACATCCGTTCCGGATGTAGAGCCGGAAAAAGGACCTGCCCAGTTAGACCAGTTGGTCTATGATCTGCAGTTGGATAAATCCAACTTAACGATCAAAGAAGGCGTTGGTTTTGCAATGAAGGGGTTGTCCAGCAGTTCTGTCAGAAGCGCTATTGACAGTTATTATTACAAGGGTGTAATGAATTGGTATTACTATGGCGCGCTGGACGGGACCAAACCAAACCCGGTGTTTGGCGGTAAAGTTGGGGCAAAGAACTACAACTGGACAGGCCTGCGGGTGTATGCAAAGGACAGCACCAATACCACCAATGTCTATAACTACGAGATCGGTTTTGTTTTGGCATCCCCCGGCAGTGGTGAGTATAAACTGACGGTGGATTACGGCGTCCACCGTTACGGCGCGAAGAATGCCAATGTTTACATCATTCCGGCAGATACAGAAGATGTCCAGTCTACACTGAAAAATGCCGGTAAGATAGGCAGTCTGAATTTCGATAATGGTTCCGGCAAGAGCAATATTGCGCCGGATCTGGGCAGAACAACCTTTAATAAGGCAGTAAAACTGGAAGCCGGTAAGGAATATCTTGTGATATTCCAGGTGGATGCAGTAGGCAGAAATGCCGCCTATATGTTCCTGAACAAGTTGACATTGACAAAATCCGGCGTTAAGACACCATCGGATATTATTCCGTATCGCGTTCCGGAGCCGGAACCGATCCCGGAAAATGCCATAGTCTATGATTTTGATCTCAGTGATCCCATCAGTGGTATCCAAAAGGGCAAGAAGTATATTCTGCCTATGCTGGATCAATTGAATACCATGTACAAAAACGGTTCCTTGAACTGGAACTATCATAGCCATAATGTGCATGAAGACAGCGCTATGTGTTTCACCGATAATGGCGGTATGATCCTCTACGCCTATGAGGAAAACTGGTTTGCGGTGAAAATCAAGAGCCCCGGCAAGGGCCTTTACACGGCATACCTGAATCACGGCGTTTCCGGAAATGGTGCTGTGGGCGCGGTGTATGTGCTTCCTGGTGATACTGAGGACGCCTACGCAGGGATGGATCACAGCAACCGTATCGGCAAACTGAACTACTATAACGATACCGGCGTTACCACCGTTGCTGACGGTCAGCGTTCTATGCTGGGAACCTGGGAGTTTGGCGACGAAGAGGAGTATATCATTGTCTTTGAGGCATTTGACAATACCCCCTACAATGTTACCCGCGCCTATATGTTTATCTCTCAACTGTTCTTTGTTTCCGGAGATCAGACCGTGGGCGCAAAGAAAGAGAAGAAGATCAATTCCATTGTGGTAGAACCCGGCTCTGTCAAAATCTGTGATCCGACCCTTTATGGTACGGTTACCCAGGTTGCCGGCAGTAACTATCTGTATATGCCCCTGGAAGGCAAGAAGATGCTGATTTACAACCTTGACGACGGTGTGTTGATAGGTGAAACCAAAACCTCCTTCACCGTTTCCCGGGGTATCTGTACCGATGAGGACGGCATTATCTGGATGGTCGGTGACCGCCCTGTGGTCTACCGCTACGATCCGTTGACCGGTGTCAGCAGCGAGTCGGAGACATATAAGCCACTGGACCCGGAATCTTACACCAGTTTCGATCTGTTGGAGGATGGCAAGGGCAATCTCTACTTTGGCTCTCACCCCGGCGGTAAGGTGATGAAGTACGACACGAAAACCGACGAATATACTGTTCTGTGCCGCCCACACGAGGATGTTGTCTATGTGTGCGGTATGGAATATAAGGACGGTTTCATCTATGCCGGTATTTATGGAGATAAGAACGGCGACGGCTCATTTACCTGCCAGGCAGTGAAGATTAACGCCGAGACCGGTGAGGTGGTTGCCCGGTTGGATCTGATCGACCTGATTCCCTATGGTTTCGTTATGTTCCGTGGCGCAGGTCTTTGCGGCGACACTTTCTTCCTGGGTGGCGAGGGTAACCTCACTGAGACAATCGCTATCGATATCAATACCTTCCAGCGTATCGACATCGGTATGGATCGGGGCATTATGATGTACACCACCTCAGAATTGGATGGAAAGGTCTACTTTGTCTCCAGCGGCGGCGGTTTGTACTGCTTCGACAGCGCTACCCGCAAAGCCGAGAAAGTCCCCGGCTTGGAGGATGTGACCGTTGGTCTGCGTTGTAACGACAGCAGTTTTATCACGCTGGAGGACCCCCTCTATCCCGGCGTGTCCATCATTACCTATTCCAGTTCCGCCATCCCCAGAGCCTACAACCTGCAGACCGGTAAGTTGAAAACATGGGAAGTGGTGGATACAGATCAATACGGCACAGCAACCTCTGCCCGTTTGATTATTGGCAACGGAGACGGACAGTTCTATACCGGCGCGTATAACACCAATAAATGTACCATCTACGATATTGCTCAAGGCAAGGTCACCGGTTTCTTCGAGACCGAAGGTCAGACCGACTCTATGTTGATGTATGAGGGTGTGTTGTACGCTGGTAACTACTCCGCTGGCGCACTGACTCGCGTCAATGTGGAAGATCCGGACCGGAATGTAATCCTCTTAAGTTTGAAGAACGAGTGGGGGCAGTCCCGTATCCATACCATCACCGCCGGCGACGGTAAGGTCTTTGTGGGCTCAATTCCAGATCGTTATGAGTACGGCGGCTGTATCGCCTGGGTGGATGTGAATACCCTGGAGCGGTATGTGGAGCGCAATGTGGTGCAGGATCAGGCAATTATCAACCTGGTGTATCACGATGGCTACCTCTACGGCGCAACCTCCGTCCGTGGCGGTACCGGCGCGGCAAATCGGGAAGATCTTTCCGCAAAACTCTTTGTTTATGATGTGGAAAACAAGAAAAAGGTGGCAGAGGTAGATCTGCACGATCATATCAGCGGACTGCCTGCACAGTTGCCAATGATTGCCGGCATTGCTGCTGACCCCGATATCGACGAAAACGGCAGACTGTGGGGCCTGGTTTCTGAGACCTTGTTTAGTTGGTCTTTCGATAAAGACACCGGCAAGGTCACCGTAAAAGAGGAACTGTCTTTTGATAAATCTACTTGTAACACCAGTTCCAACAGAGACTCTATGCCCCGTCCCTTTGTGTTCGACGATGTGGGTTATATGTACCTGGCTTTCGATAATAACGGCGGACTGCGAAAGATCAATCCCAATAACCCTAAGGACAATAAGCGTATCCTGCAGGTCGCACCTACAGACTACAACATCGACAAGGATAACAACCTTTACTACATAGAAGGTCAAGCAATGTTGCTGTATCCTATGGATGTAACAGAGCAGGATTGGGCAATCTCCGGTAAGGTAGATGCGCTGATCGGTGCCATAGGCAAGAATATCACGCTGGAGAGTGAAGCTGCCATTGTGGCAGCCCGCACGGCTTATGAGAACCTGAATTGGCGGCACAAGGCGTTGGTGCAGGATCTGGAAGTTTTGCAAAATGCTGAGGTCGACCTTCTGGAATGTAAGATCGACGCCATCGGCGATCCTACTATGGATAAGAAGGATATGATCTTTGACCTGAAGGCGACTTATGATGCTATGGATGCCCGTATGCAGCGCTATGTGAAGAACTATTCTGTTTTGGAAGAAGCCCTCAATGTGATCCAGGCGATCCTGGATAAAGAAGCGGCAGACGCAGTCCAGAAGATGATTGATTCCATCAAGGATATGGGCAAGATCACTTTGGAAAAGGAACGGGATATTCAACGCATCCGCGCAGCCTATGATGCTCTGACAGTGAAGCAGAGAGCACTTGTGAATGCGAAACTGCTTTTGGAGGCAGAGGCTGAGATCAAGGCGCTGCGCCAGGTGCGTATCGATCGGCTGATCCAATTGATCGCCAAGATCGGAGATCCCGTTACTTTGGCGGATGAAGCCGTGATCACCGAAGCAATGGAGATCTACGAGTGGATGTATATGGATGAGCGCGGCCAAGTGGATTACGAAAAGCTGATGGCAGCAAGCAATCAGCTGAAGAAGCTGCAGAAGGCAGCGGCTGCGGAGGTCGATGAGCTGATCGCCGCCATTGGCGATACGGTCAGCCACAGTTCCGGCGATGCCATTGCCGCCGCCCGGGCTGCCTATGACGCTCTGACTCCCGGTTCCAAGCAGTATGTAAAACTTCTTCCCATTCTGGAAGAAGCAGAATCTCTGTATGCAAGCCTGTTCCCCATTTGGGCTATCGTGTTGATTGCGGTGGCTGTTTTGGCTGCTGCGGGCACAGCAGTCTTTGTGGTACTGCGGAAAAAGAAAAATACCGGAAAGCCTGCTGAGCCGAAAGCGTAATCTCTGCGCAAGTATCCTTTCACTATCTCTCGCCCCTTATATAGAGCCCCGACAGAACCGAGAGGTTCTGCCGGGGTTCTTCTTTGTGAAATGCATTTATAAGGATAAAACAATTGCAATTCCAAAAAACATTAGGAAGCGGGAAAATAAATGGTGTTTCGTTGCGCGGCGGATTGCAATAATTACAGAGAATCCTTGCAATATTTCCAGCAGGCTTGAAATATGCTTGCTGTTTTTTACAAAAGTGTATATAATAAAGCCACAGACAATGGTGTTTTCTGCGGAAAGCATTTTTGCATTACGCCATTATTGGAGGGTGAAAAAATGAAGATAACTGTAAATAGTGCGGTTACGATCGTCATTCCCGATCACGCTACCGAAAGGGAGCAGTTTGCGGCAAGGGAACTGAAAAAGTACATAGAAAAAATTTGCGGCGCGGAACTTTCCGTTTGCCCGGAAAGTCAGTTCCGGTCCACCGATGCCATTGCCATCGGCGGCCCGGAGAGAAACAGCCTAACCGGGAAATATATATCGGAAGCGGAGTTTGATAAAACCGTTCCCGGCCCGGAAGGCATTTTCATAAGAGCCTATGATCACTGCCTTGTTTTGGCGGGCAGTTCCAAACATATCAATGAAAATGAGCGGGGCACTGTTTATGCGGTGTATGAATTTCTGGAGCGTTTTGTGGGCTGCTCCTTTGCGGCATACACAAAAGAAGATGTTCCCGGCGGCGAATATGTTCCGGAATTGAAGGAGATCGATGTTTCCGGCATTGCCTACTGCAAGGCGAAAGCAGACCTTCCTATGAGAGGTGTGTGCCCACAGTACTCTGACTGGGCGGGAAATGCAAACCATGCTTTGAATGTGCCGTTTCTGGATTGGCTTTGCAAGAACCGGTATAACTATATTTATACATGGAACGGTGTTTACGAGCAATTCAAGGAAAACGGTATGCTGGAAGAGAGCCTGAAGCGGGGTTTCCTGTTTATGGTGGGACATCACGATTCCATTGATACGCTTCTTCCCCAAAAAGGCAACAAATACTTTAGCGAGCATTATTTTGAGACTCACCCGGAATACTACAAACTTACCGAAGACGGAAAGCGCTTCGAGATGGTAAACCACGGGGGCCAGATGGTGCTTTGCTCCAGAAATGAGGATATGATCGACCAGATAGCGGAAAATCTGATCTTCTGGCTGAAACAGAATCCGCAGGTGAAAAGTTATGCCTTAAGCAATAAAGATGGCACAGCCCCCCAATGCTGCTGCGAAAAATGTCGTCCTTACAGCAAGGTGGAAAACTTTTTCTATATGATCAACAGCGTTGCCAAAAAGGTGGCAAAGGTGCTGCCGGATGTAAAGATCGCTATGAGCGCATATACCGATCTGTGGGAACCGCCGGAAGGTGTTACGGATATTTCCCCGAATATCTATGTGAAAGAAGCCACCTGGGCGCAAAAGGGGCAGACCCCAGTGTGCCGGGCAGCGGTTTAAGAACGGTGGGCAAACCCGACGGCACCTGCATTGCAGGCACATATTTTGAGGAAAATCTGCTCTCCTGGCGGGCTCTTGGCGTTTCTGTTATGTACTATGACTACTTGATGGGCGTTTATCCCGGAAGACAGCGGTATATTCCCATGGGCTGTGAAATGCAGGCGTTCTGCCGCAGATTTGCGGAAAAGGGCATAGACGGACTGATCTCCCAGTTTGAACCTTTTAACCACTGGAACAATCTGTTCAATTACTATACCTATGGCAGGACCGCATACGATCGGGAAAAGTCCCTGGAGGACAATTTATCGCTTTTCTGCCGGATCTTCGGAGAGGGCGGCCCGTTTATCGCAGAGAATATCCGCTACGCGGAAACCATTTTGGACGGACAGTGCAAAATTCAGGTCGCCGGTATTTATCTGATGGAGCATATTGACAAGGAGCGGATGTATCGGGGCTTTGAAAATGCCCTTGCCGCAGCCAAAACGCCGGCGGCAAGAAACAATATCCGCCTGATGCGTATGGCGTTCCGGTATTCGGAGATCGACAGCACCCTGGAAGCCCCCAAAAAATATACGCCTTTGCGGCATTATGATATCTCCGAACGGGGCGAACTGCTTTATATGCAGAGAAATTTTGACAGTTTTGTAAGCCACGCCGGCTATGGAATCATGATCCCCGTAGAGGGTGAGGATAACGGCTTTACGCCGGATCGGTGGTATCTGTTTGAGGAAGAGACATATGGAAATTAAAAAAGGAAACATAAATTCTGCGGAAAAGATTTGGATCGACAGACCCCAATGGGGCTATAGGGACTATGTTCCCGGGGTTTCTGTGCAGATCACATACGATGATATGGGATTCTATGTGAAATTTACCGTGGAAGAAAAAGAGCCTTTGGCGGAGAAAACAGAGCATTTTGCCAGCGTCCACGAAGATAGTTGTGTGGAGTTTTTTGCCAAATTTGATCCGGAACATTCGGATAAGTATATCAATATTGAAGTCAATGCCAATGGCGCGACCAAGGCTGCCATCCGGACAGACAGAGAGAATTCTGCGTATCTTTCCCTTGGGGATATTGAAGATATGGAAGTCAATGCTCAAGTGTTGGAGGACCACTGGACAGTAAGTTATAAGATACCTGCCCAAATGCTGGAAAGATTGTATCCTGAGTTCCGTATGAAAGACTGCAAGTATATAAAAGCGAATTTTTATAAGTGCGGTAATCTTACAAAAATCAAACACTATGTATCTCTCTTCGATTTAGGCTGTCCGAAGCCTGATTTTCACAGACCGGAATATTTTAAAGAAGTATTAAATAAACTTAATAATG
>CALBJG010000032.1 GCA_937892865.1 uncultured Clostridia bacterium | reverse complement strand
CAGTTCATCATCGCCAACCTCCGGCATCGGCCATTCCACAAACTCCACTTTGCTCTTTTCGCTGAAAATTACCTTATAGTTTTTATCCATAACGCAGGCCTCCTTAGAAGAATCTGTCTTTATTATGCAAAACAAAGGGTAACCATTACAAGAAGGTATTTATATCACAATGGAAGATTCTTTGGATAAAAAGAAAGAGGCTGCGTTTGCAGCCTCTTAAATGTTGGATTTTCTTAATTCACTGGGGGATGTACCAGCAATCCGCTTGAACACATTGTTGAAGGTTCTTATGTTGCCGTAACCGCAGCTGGCGGCAATGTCAGCGACGGTCAAATCGGTAGATTTAAGCAGCTTCACGGCTTGCCGGATGCGGAAGGTGTCCAGATAATTCTTAAAATTCACACCGGTATAGGCAACAAACAGGGTAGATACATAGGTGGGATTGTAGCTTAGTTCTTTGGCAATATTTCGGAGGGTAATATTTTCGGAATAATTTTCAGAAATATATTCCAATGCTTTTTGAAAGTGACGGAATTTCTCCAGATTTTTGTTGGCGGTGGGGGTATCTTTTTCAAAATGTCGCACAAGAAGTGCGTATAAACGGATGATGTTTGCTTGAATCAGCATCTCGTAGCCGGAACGCATGGAAACTTTTTCTGTCAAAAATTCCTGAAAAAACTTCTCTGTTTCTTCTGTAAGGCCTGCATCTTTCAGTTCCTTCCGGGAAATATGGCTTCGAATAAAGCGGATCTCCGATTGAATCCCATAGAGAATGGTGGGATCAAATGTGCAGATATACAGCTCTCCTTTTTCAAGGGAGAAAATATTGTGGATTTCACCGCTGTGAATGACTATAAAATCTCCGGGTTCACAAACATACTGCTGCTCACCGATTGCGACAAGGTATTTCCCTCGTAGGATATACAAAAATTCCACGCGCTGATGCCAATGAACATAGTTGCCCATGAGTGCGCTGGTTTGCGTCAATGTATATCCGTGAACGATATTTTCGTGCTGAATGTTCATTTACACCGATCCCTTTTTGCAAGTTGTGTCCCTACTATAGCATAGTTTTTGTAAAAAAGAAAGCCGCACTTTCTTTTGAAGGTGCGGCTTTCGGTTACTTTGCGAATTATCTTGCGCCCATCAGGATCTTTGCCAGTTCGGAATCCTGATCCAGAATAATGGTCTTTTCACTGCCGGTCAGACTCTTTTTCAGCGCATCCAGCGCCAGAGTAAACGCGTAAAAGTCCTGCTTCTCCTGGGAGTTGTATGCCTCTGCCAGCAGACGCATATACTCTGCCTCGCCCTCGGCTTCCAGTTTGGCGGCCTCTGCCTTGGCATTGGATACCAGGATGTTTACCTGCTTATCCACATCGTTGCGGATGAGGCTGGCATCGTAGTTGCCGTCTGCGGTGTACTTTTCTGCCATCTGATTCCGCTCGGAGATCATACGGGAGTACACAGCGTTCAGGTTGCTTTCCGGAAGATCAAACTGCTTGATCTTCACATCTTCCACGTGGATGCCGTAAGTGTCTGCCTGCTGGTTGACGGTGGTGGCGATGCCCTCATAGATGTCATTACGCTCCGCGCCGTCATTCATATTGATAATGTCCGATTGGGCCAGAGTACCCATCGCCGTTTTCAGGGCGTTGTAGGTAATGGCGTTGAGCCGCTCTTCCGCCTTGGCGGTGGTGCCCAAAGCCCGGTAGAACTGTTGGGGATTGGACACATTCCAAAGAATGTAGCAGTCAACGGTCATATTCTGCTTGTCGGAGGTCAGCACCTCGGAAGGGGGAATGTCATACAGTTGGGTAGCCTTGGAAAAGTATTTCACAGTATCCACAAAGGGGATCTTGAAATGCAGACCGGCCTGTTCGGTGGTGCCCACGATCTCGGAGAACCGGAAAGTGCAGGCGTACTGATTTTCTGCGACACTGTAGCAGGAATTGGCGGCGACGATGATCAAAAGCAAGGCGATCAGCCCAATGATAATGCCTTTTTTCATTGTTCGTTACCTCCTTCGTTTTCAACTATCTGGTTGTTGACCAGGGATTCCAGCGGCAGCAGCATATCCACACTGTCACCGCTTCCGGTGTTGATGTAGAGTTTCACACCGGGCAAAATCTCGGAAATGGCTTCGAAATACATTCTGGACTGGGTGATATCCGGGTTCAGGGCATACTCTTTGTACATGGCGTTGAACATCGCCACCTGCTCTACGGCTTCGTTGATGCGCTTCTGCTTCAGATACTCGGCGTTCTGAATCAGTTTATCCGCCTGGGCTTCCGCTTCAGGAAGTTTGGCATTCTGGTAGGCGACCGCATCATTGACCACAGTTTCAGCCTGCTGCTTGGCAGTTTCCACCGCCTTGAAAGCCTCAATGACCTCTCTGGTGGGGGGTTCGGAGTCCTGGATACGCACATCGATCAGCGTAAGACCAATGTCGTACTCTTCCAAAATCCCGGAGACCAGGTCCTTAACCTGCATCTGGATGTTCTCCTTGCCGTCGGTAAGAACAGCGTCAACAGAGGTAGAGCCTACCACATTGCGCACCTGGCTCTGGATCAGATTCCGCAGGATCAGTTCCGGGTCATTGGAGGAGAACAGATACTGCTCCGGATTGGAGATCTTGTACTCCACAAAGAAGTCCACATTGACGATGTTGTAATCGCCGGTGATCATGGTGCTCTCATTGGTCTTGGTGGTGTAATCTCCATCAGACTCGGTGGTGTAACCCAACTCGATCTTCTGATAGACATTCACATCTACCTTGTGGGCCTGCTGAATGCCGAAAGGCAGTTTAAAGTGCAGACCGGGGTCGGTAACATCGGTGACCTTGCCGAAGGTGGTAACGACAGCCTGCTGCTTGTCGTCCACCGTGTAAAAACTGGTGAGCAGGGCAATACCCAAAGCCAGCACCAAAGCGCCGATCAGCAAGAATCGCTTGACCTTTTTCCAGTCCGTGGGATTCTGGTCCTTCCCAAAGGACTGGTTGTACGTTCCGTCTTTTTTGAACATAACAACATTCTCCTTTTTTAAAATTATAAATGCGTGAGCATTTTATGTGCTTCCTGCTGCATCCTGGCAGCCAGCCAGGCTGTAAGCATAATACGCAGAGCGGTCTTGATCCGTTCTTTTGCGCCGGGAACAGGCTCGTCATAGTCAGCGAGGGCTCTTTCCAGCAGCGCATCCCGGTCCTCTGCCCGGTACAGCTCTTTGGCATCTGCCGCCAGCCGTACAAACATGAAGTACAGATCCGCATCGTCGATCACATCGTCGCTGGAATCGTCCAGATGACCGTTAATGTAACTGAGCAAATTGCATACCTGCTCCATTGGCAGCGCGCCTTTAAGCATATTGATGGTAATGATCCGGCACAACTGCTCCAAATTGTACCGCTTCTTTTCCGGCGGCGTCAGAAAACCCCGCTTGACCCAGTTCTGTACGGTGTAAGGCTCCAGCCCGGTAATGCCGGAGATCTGGCTCAGCACCATACCGCCACCAAGGAACATCGCATTAAATTGGGCGCTGATATGGCAGGCATCCTGCCGTGGCATCCGCAGTACCGTTCCCGGTAATGTCCAGTTCATGGTTCTACCTCCATTCTCTGTGGTGATATGATAATATCATATGGTCATATGATTGTCAAGAGGGATTTTATAATTATTTAAACAAATTCTTGTTTATCGAACCGTACCATCTATCGTGTCATTGCGAACCAGCCCGCAGGCTGGTGTGGCAATCTCTGGGATTTTACTTGAGATTCCCACGCCAGTGTGCCCACTGGCTCGGAATGACAACTTAGATGTTGCTAATTTAAAATGGCTCGACAAACCGGAATTTACCGCACATACAAAAACCGCCCCGGATGTATTCATCCGGGGCAGTTTGTTTGGGATCAAGAGGTTAGCCGTTCAAAGCATCCTCCACAGCGGCTTTCAGTTCCTCATAAGTCAGCGAGGATACGAAAATCTTCGTGATAATGCCTTGCTCGTCCAAGATCACCGTATAGGGATAGGTGCCTCTGCCACCCAGCGCGGAGTAGTAGCCACCTACCAGACCTTGTTCGTCAATGGGGTAGTCTTTTGCAAAGAGGATCTTGGCATCGGGATATTTATTGCCAATGTACGCCGGGGCTGTTTCATTTACCAAATGGGTATGCACCGCAACCACTTGAACAGAATCGCTGTATTCCTGGGCTACTTGCTCGAAATAGGGAAGTTCTGCAACGCAGGGGGTGCACCAGGTTCCCCAGAAATTGATCACGGTAACTTTGCCGCTCTTGGTCGGGTCAATCGTTTCGTTCTGTACGCCATCTTTGGTGATGATTTGCAGATCATATCCGGGACACAGATCTCCGGGCTGATTGCCCTGGGTGGCGCGGATGGGCTCCGGTTCATTCCAGTAGTGAACGATCGCGCCGGCTAAAATACCAAGCATCAAAACGGCCGCAATGATCCGGGTGACCGTTTTTCCGGTCTTTTTCTTCTTTTCTTCCTTTGGTCCAATGATCTCGTTGACTTTCAGGAAGATTTGGCTACCTTTCCAGGAGATGGCTTTGGTGGGGCAAACATCGATACATTCGCCGCAACTGATACATTCCTGGTCGCCCACTTCCCGGATATCTACTTTGCAGTGATTCATACAAAGACCGCAATCGGTGCATTTGCTCTTTTCAACTTTCACACCGAAGAAGGAAAGTTTGTTAAACAGACCGTAAAGCGCGCCCAGGGGGCAGATAAACCGGCAGAACAGACGGAAAATGAAGATCGAGCCTACCAATATGCTGACCATCAGCATAAATTTCCAGGTGAACAGCGGGCCTAACATAGAGAAGTAACTTTCGTTGATCGCATTGGAAAGAAGACCGATGCCGCCTTCCAAAGTACCTGCGGGGCAGATATATTTGCAGAAAGCAGGCAGGGGCGTATTCCGGAAAGCGTAAGTAATGGGAACGATCAGAACGAAGAAGACCAGGATCACATACTTTAAGAAGGAAAGAATTCGGGTCACCGGGCTTTTCTTCAGTTTCGGCGTGGGGATCTTGTTTAAAAGATCCTGAATGAGACCAAAGGGACACAGCCAGCCGCAGATCATTCTGCCAAACAGCAGGCAGTAAAGAAGTAAGATGCCGCCTACATAAAACAGTGTGCTTCGGTCAGCGCTGAATGAGCCTTGGAAGGAGCCTAAAGGACAAGCGCCGATGGCGCCGGGGCAGGAGTAGCAGTTGATACCGGGAACACACATCTGCTTGCTCTGTCCCTGGTAAATATTACCGGATACAAAGCCTTTTAAATTGGCGTTGAACAGCAGCGCGAAATACAGTTGCATCAGTTTCCGCCTGGTGGGGATCAGTTTTTTAAATTTCTCTTTCATTGCCATCACCCCAATCCTACGCACTCTGTGCAGATGGCAACGGCTTTTGCCAATACATCGGCAGTGCCGCCTTTTACAAAACCGCCCACCAGAATACCCAGCGCCAAACCTAATATAGCAAGGCGGATAAAGAGCATTTTCCGGTCAGCCTTGGGGGCAGGGTTTTCTGCCTTTTTTGTGGCTTTGGGGGCTAATTTTACAAGATCCAATTCCCGACGGATACTTGCCCGGCAGTAGTATGCGGTAAAGATGCAGTAGCCGCAGGGGACAGTGGCGCAGGGGATCAGCCACCACATTGCGTTAATGACAGAGCCGTTGATGTTGTGGTCATCAAAATGGTTGCCATTCAAAGCGTAGATCAAAAAGACCGCGCCCCCTGCAATCAGCAGGACAGCCGAAAGGATCAGATGCAACAGACGCTTTTTCTGTTCGCTTTTCAACCGCAATTTCAGTTCCGGATTACACAGATCCATATCAGATCTTTCGTATTGTTTTTTCAGCAACAGAACGTACTGCTTCTCCATAGGCGCCCGTTTCTTTTCCCGGGGCAGGAGCAGTTCCAAAAGGAAACTGCCGACGATCAGCCCAAGGGTGATGTATATCGGCAATGCGATAGGGGAAAAGGCGGCAGCCACTTTTTCCGGGGTGTAAACTTGCTCGCCGCCGGACCGGTAGACCGTCAGACACGCCGCCATCAGCAGCAGACCGGAGATCACGGTCATAATGCTGACAATAATGCCGTAGATCCAACGAATCCACTTCGTTTTTTCATTGTGCATTTTATGTTCCTCCAAAGGGGGGATTTTTCGTTGGATCCAGTATAACACGAATCGAAAAAAATGTAAACGGCAGGGAGCAAAAAACAACAAAATGCGGAAAAATAAAATTGTAAATTTTTTAACTTTTTAAGGCAATAAAACCGAAAATTGGTTGCTTTTTAACCCTAAATACAGTATTATATAGTGAGGTATGTATATTTGTACGCGAACTACGGACAGAAAGGCGAAAATGTAAATGATAAAAAGACTTTTTAACAAAAGAACCCAAACAATTCTGGTGCTTTTGGTTGTTGGGGTTTTGTTGCTGAGTGTGTTGGCCCAGCCCACTGCCCAGGCAGTCAGTTATAGCGCATCTTTTATTAAAGAATTTACCGGCGATTTGAATGTGAATTACAAAGATTTCCTGGATTCTTCTGTGATGCAGAAACTGCCGGAGACCATCAAAGATGATGAGGAGATTTCCGTCATCATTTTGCTGGACGAGCAGAATATGCTGGACGCTTACGAGGCAACGGATAAGACTATGAGTTTTACCCAGTTTGCATTGGAAAGCGAAGAAGCCGCCCGGATCGTTGCTACCCGGGACAGCCGCAAAGCGGAGATCTTGGCAAACCTGGATAAGGCAGGTGTCAAGTATACCGCAGGTGAAGAATACAGCGCTGCCATCAGCGGTTTTGAACTGGTGATCACCGCCAGAGATTTTGACATTACCTGCAAGTCTTTAGGTGACAAAGCCGGCATCATCGTGGGTGAAGAGTACAAGCCCGCGGAAACAAAACTGGTTGAAAACAAGGTCAATGTTTACGACACTGGCATTTTCAAAAGCGAAGGCGCCGGCTATGACGGCAGCGGAATGGTCGTTGCCGTGCTGGATACCGGTCTTGACGCAAAACATACCGCCTTTTCCGTGGATAATTTTACTTCCCAAAAGTTGGGTTTGACTTACGAAGACGTTTCCAAAGCGCTCGCATCTTCCACCGCTGCAACACTGACCGAAGGCCTTACCGTGGACGATGTGTTCATCAACAACAAAGTTCCTTTCGGTTTTGACTATGCGGACAAAGATCCCGATCCCTACTCCACCCACAATAACCACGGCACCCACGTTTCCGGTGTCATCGTGGGTAAGGATGCTACCATCACCGGCGTTGCTCCCAACGCCCAGTTGGTATCTATGAAGATCTTCTCCGATGTGATGGACACCGCAAGAAGCGCCTGGATCCTGGCTGCGCTGGAAGATTGCGTGGTTTTGGGCGTAGATGTGATCAATATGTCCCTGGGTACAGCCTGCGGCTTCAGCCGGGAATCTGACGAGGAAGTTCTGAACGGCGTTTATGATAAGATCCGCTCTGCCGGCATCAGCATCGTGGTTGCCGCTTCCAACAGTTATTCCTCTGCCTACGGTTCCGAGGCAAACGGCAACCTGCCTTTGACCTCCAATCCCGACACCGGCACCGTCGGCTCTCCCTCTACTTACAAGGGCGCATTGTCCGTGGCGTCCATCGACGGCACGCCTACACCGTATCTGCTGTACGGCGATACCATTATCTACTTTGAAGAGGCTAACAACAGCGCCGCCGAAGAACTGAATTTCTTCGACAGACTCCTGGGCGATGCCGATTCCAAGGAAATGGAATATGTGGTCATTCCCGGTATCGGCCGCAGCGCCGACTATACCGGTCTGGATGTAAACGGCAAGATCGTGCTGGTCCGCCGCGGTGACAACACCTTTGAAGAAAAGGCGATGATCGCAGAAAACCAGGGCGCCGCCGGTATCATTATCTACAACAATGTCTCCGGTGAGATCAAGATGAATGTGGGCAAAGCCCAACTGGCTGTCTGCTCCATTTCTCAAAATGACGGCGAGATGCTGGCTGCCAAGTCCGGCACACTGAAAATTGCCCGTGACCAGGCTTCCGGTCCTTTTATGACGGACTTCTCCTCCTGGGGTCCCACCCCGGATCTGAAGATCAAGCCGGAACTCACCGCCCACGGCGGCAACATCCTCTCCTCCATCACCGGCGGCGGATATGACCGTCTGTCCGGTACTTCCATGGCTTGTCCCAACCTGGCAGGCGTTGTGGTGCTGATGCGTCAGTATGTGGTGGAGAATTTCCCCGACATCGCAAATGACAATGTAAAAGTTTCCGCGCTGGTCAATCAACTGATGATGTCCACCGCAGATATTATTCTCAACACCAACGGTCAGCCCTACGCTGTCCGTAAGCAGGGCGCAGGGCTTGCAAACCTCTTTAACTCCATTAAGACCGACGCTTACATCACCACCAAGGACGAAACCGGCGCGGTAATGGACAAGACCAAGATCGAACTGGGCGACGACAAGGAAAAAACCGGTGTTTACACACTGAATTTCACTGTCAATAACTTTGGCGATGAGACCCGCACTTATACTGTCGGTACATATGTAATGACCGAGGGTGTTTCCGAAACCAAGACCGCCCACGGCAAGACCACCGTCACCGAGGAAGCCTACATTCTGGAAGGCGCCGGTGTTACCGTTACTACTACCGGTGGAGACGGTGGCGTGAAGGGAAATGTTTTGACCGTTCTCGCAGGTAAGAGCGTGGATGTATCTATTACCATTACTCTGACCGATGAGAACAAGGCATACCTGGATCAGTCTTTCGAAAACGGTATGTATGTGGAAGGCTTCGTCACCCTGGAAAATAAGGACAAGGACGCCGTTGACCTCAGCGTACCTTACCTGGCTTTCTACGGCGATTGGACCAAGGCTCCCATGTTCGACCTGGATTACTTCGAGACCCACGCAGACGAACTGGACGATGCGGTGTCTTTTGAAGATAAGACCATGGCGGATGCTTACGCGACCCGTCCTGTGGGCGGCGTGGAAAGCGACTATGTCAGTTACCTGGGTACTTACTACTTCCTCCAGGATCCGGAGGATATCGTGATCTCCGCCAACCGGGATTACATCGCCCTTTCCAACCAGGAAGGCACCATTCACTCCCTGCGTTTTGTCTGGGCAGGTATGCTCCGGGCAGCAGAACGGATCGAGATCAGCATCACCGACGATGTGACCGGCGATGTGATCTTTGAAACTGTGGATGACGATGTGCGTAAATCCTACGGCGACGGCGGCAGCATTTACCCCGCCAATATCGAGATTGAATTTGACACCCAGGACTATAACCTTGCCAACAACACCGAGTATACGGTAAAACTGGTGGGTTATATGGACTACGATGGCGGCGCATTGGACACCAACAAGAAGAATGTGTTTGAGTTCCCGCTGGTCGTGGACTTTGAAGCCCCCACGCTTTCGGATGTGGAGTTCTATTACGAGTACGACAAGGCGATGGAAAAGAATCGTCTGTACGCGAAAATGGCCATTTACGACAACCATTTTGCCATGGCTGCCCAGGTTGGCTGTGTGGTCAATTCCACCGATGAAGAGGGCAATCCCATGCCCGAACTGAAGAATTTCGAGCAGTTTATGACACCGGTCTATTCTCAGCGCAACAGCACCACCTATGTGACTTATGAACTGACCGATTATATTTATCAGATCAAAGAAAACTCCGTGAACAAGAATGCATTTGCCGTTACTTGTTATGACTATGCGCTGAACTACGCTACTTACGAGGTTGGTCTGCCGGACGATTACCAGGACTTCTATTTTGATGGCCTGGAAGAAGGTCTGACCCTCAGCCCCAACGAGGTCTACTCTTTAGAGCCTCTGGTTTACCCCAGCACTTCCTGGGGCGAACTGCTGGAGTTCACCTCCTCCCGGCAGAATGTGGTCCGCATCGTAAACAACAAACTGGTTGCGGTGAATTCCGGCAAGGCAGTTGTGAAAGTCCGTGACCCGGAGACCAATAAGAGTCTTACTTTCAATGTCACCGTCTTAAAAGAGGGCGATGAAAACTTCCGCAAGTTCGATAAGCCGGTGGTCGACATCTTCCGTGTAGATGGCTATAAGACCATCAATGCCTACTATGTGGTGGACAACGAAGAGAAAGACATCGGCGATACCGGCGATACCCGGTACTTTGAAGATAATTTCAACCTCAGTATGTACCCCTCTGAATCGGTACAACTGAACTACACCTTAAACGCATTCTTCCCCAAGGATACCACCGTTACTTTTGAAACCAGCAATGACAGCATCGTGCAGATCAGCGAAAACGGTTTGGTCACTGCTGTGGCAGAGGGCTTCGGCTCTGTGACCGTCAAGGTCATGCAAGATGACAGAAGCACTTACTATTCTCAGGCAATTTCCGTTGAGGTCAAGGATCCTTTCCTTACCAATAACGGCCCCAGCCTGACCCACTATTACGGCAATGGCGGCGTGGTCACCTTCCCCGAAGACCTGGCGCTGACCGAGATCGGCAACTTCGCCTTTGCGAACTTCGAATACATCGAAAAGACCCAGGAAGAACTGGAGTTTGACGATGCGGAAAATGTGAAGCAGTGGTATATCGGTAACGCAACCATTACCAAGGTCATCATTCCCGAGGGCGTGGAGAAGATCGGCGCATACGCCTTTGCAAACCTCACTGCTCTGGAAGAGATCGTGCTTCCCTCCACTTTGGAATCCATTGAATACGGCGCGTTCTTCGGCTGTACTGCTCTGCAGAAGGTCACTTTCAGCGGCGAGAACAACTTGAAGATCGTCAGCCAGGACGCGTTCCACAACTGTGACCTGCAAGGCACATTGGATCTGTCTTCTATCTGTGTGATTTCTGACTATGCCTTTGCCGGCAACCAGAAACTGAAAGAAGTAATCACATCCGATGCTCTGCAGTCCATTGGCCAGTACGCCTTTGCCGGTTGTAAGGCGCTGAACAAGGTGACGATCGATGCAAAGGTGGTCAAATACGGCACGTATGCATTCACCGGCTGTGAATCGCTGAAAGATTTCTATGTCAATGCCGCAGTTCTGCCCGAGGGTATGTTCTACGAATGTAAGAATATGGAGTCCGTTACCCTGGGACCCGATGTGAACGATATCGGCGAGTTTGCATTCCGGGATACCAAGATCAGCAAACTGACCGTCAGCGAGGGCAACAAGGCCTATAAGGCGCAGACAGCAGATTATATCCTCTCTGCCGACGGAAAGACCCTGGTCGCTGTGGCACCCACCATTACCGGCGCCTTCTCCGCCAACAACATTGGCGGCGCGGCTGTTACCGGTCTTGCCAAGGGCGCATTCTCCCACAATACCAAGATCACCGAAGTGAACCTGCCGGCAGTTACCTGGGTAGGGGAGTACGCTTTCGGTTCTTCCGAATCCCTGGCAGCCGTTGCCCTGGGCGATCTGACAAGCATTGGCGAGTATGCATTCTTTGAGACCGCCATTACAGCCCTTCCCAACTTCACCGCAAATACCGAGATCGGCAGATATGCCTTCTCTCATACCAAACTGACATCCGTTACCGTTCCCGACGGTATGGAACTGGCAGAAGGTGTGTTCAGCGAATGTATGGACCTGACATCTGTTACCGTTGGTAATGATGTTACATTGGGCAAGTTCGCATTCCAGGTCAGCGTGGACAATGTGTTCCAGGTGCTGAACTATGATGAGAACGACGAAAAGTACTTCTATTACGATTTCAATGCGCCTCTGACCGAACTGACCATCGGCAAGAATGTTGTGATCGGCGACAATGCCTTTGCCAACGCTGCCAACCTGGTAAGCGTCACGCTGGGCGAGGGCGCGCAGATCGGCAAGCAGGCCTTCTACAACTGTACCGATCTTGCCCAGATCGATTTGAGCAAGGCAACGGTCATCGGTGACTACGCATTCTCCGGCGATGAGTACTACATCTGCCTGGACGAGAATATGCAGGTTGCCGCAGTGTCCAAAGAAGGCGAGTATATGACCACTGAACACGCTACCGCACTGGCAATGGCGGACTTGTCTTCTGCAACCAGCGTAGGGGAGTACGCCTTTGCGCTGTGCCGTGACCTGGTGGATGTTAAACTGGGCGACGGCGTTACCGAACTGAAGCAGTATGCGTTCGCAGGCACTTCCGGCCTGGCAACCATTAACCTGGGCAAGATCACTTCCATCGGCGATTACTGCTTTATGGAATGTGACGGGCTGACCGGCGCTGATCTGTCTGCTGCCGGCACCATCGGTGAGTATGCCTTTGTAAACAGCGGCCTGACATCTGTCACCTTGAAGCCCGCTACGGAAGAAGACGCAGAGGGCGCGACCATTGGTGAGGGCGCATTTGCCTACTGTAAGGCATTGAATGCCGTGGAGAATATGGCTGCTGCTGTTTCTCTGGGCGATCACGCCTTTGCCTACACCGCGCTGGCAGAAGCAGACCTCTCCGGCGCTACCCACATCGGCACCCAGGCCTTTATCAAGGAAAATCTGACCAAGTTTAAGGTCACCCTGGGCGATAAGCTCCAGACTTTGGGCGACAACCCCTTCGCAATGTGCGATGTGGGCAGTTTCCACAAGGTGGAGGAAACGGATTTCAACGGCACTGTCCATAAGATCCCCGTTTATACCTACGATATCAGCGAAAATGTGAAGGTCATCGACGGTTCTCTGTACTGTAAGATCAAGACCGGTTATGAACTGATCACTTACGCAGGCGTTAACCACGAGGATATCAAGGTAGCCCCCGAAACGGTGCGTATCACATCTATGGCGTTTGCCGGCAGTGATGCCAAGATGGTCACCCTGCCCCATACGGTGGCAGCCATCGGCCACAAGGCGTTCTTCGATTGCGGCAAACTGGAAACGGTGATCTTCAACAGTTACGATGCGCCCATTCTGGAAGAGGAATTTGATCCTACTTACTATGAGTGCCTGGAACATATTCCCGGCTCCGGTGACTATGGTACCTATACCGACTACGACGGCACGGAAGTGACCATCCAGCCGATGGGTATGCTGCCTTACTTTATGTGGAACACCACCGGCGGTATGTACTCCAATGTTTACTATGGCGCAAACTTTGTGGACTATGTGGGCTATGTGACCGACAAACTGATGTTGGTACGCCCGGTGAACGGTCAGCATTATGACAGTTTCATTATGGGTCAGTACTTTGACCTGACCTTGGACGGCGCATCTGCGGCTGACGATGTGACCTTGGCTGCCATCGACGCGATCAACCGGATCCCTGAGCGGGTCGTTTACGAGCATAAGGAGATCGTGGAAGCAGCCCGGGCAGCGTATAACAAGATCGCCACCATCGGTCAGCAGGCGCTGGTCACCAATTACGATAAACTGCTCCAGGCAGAGCAGCGTATCCTGGCGCTGACACCCCAGGAAGCACCCGCCCCCGTAGTAGAAGAGAAGTCTACCCCCTGGGGCTTGATCATCGGCATCGTTGTCGGTGTGGTGGTTCTTGCCGGCGGCGCAGCAGCATTTATCTTCCTGCGGAAGCGGAAGAATGAACCTACCCAAGAAAAGAAATGCAAGATCTGCGAACTGATTAAGGGTTTGAAGAAACCTGCAAAGGCAGAGACCCAACAGGAGATCGCAGAAGAGGAAACGCCCGCAGCAGAGGAAGAATCTGCTGAAGCGGCGACGGAAGAATCCGAAGAATAAGAACTGGGGCAAAGCCGTAATTCCGGTTACGGCTTTGCCCACCGTGAAGGAAGATGCTTACTATGAAGCAGAATAACAGAGCGTTTATAGCGGCCCTTTTGGCGTTGGCGATGTTGCTGGGAACTGCCGGCTGCGCAGCCACAGAGAATCCCTACCGCGCCAACGATGAAAGCGGCTATCATGTGAGCGTCAAATATGACGCCAATGGTGGATTTTTTACCACCAACACCTCGGTGATCGTAGACTCCTATAATTTGGCTGACCTGCCCAAGGACAGCAACGGAGATGTGAAGATCCCCCTGCTGGAGCCCAATCACCCCAATCGGGGCAAAGAGGCATTCACAGCGGTGAAAAACGGTTATTTCCTGGCCGGCTGGTATGCCCAGCGGACCGGAGAAGGGGAGAATGTCACCTACGCAGATCAGTGGGAATTTGCAGAAGATGTTCTCACTGTTAAGGCAGACGGTACATACACAGCCGCAGAACCGGTGCTGACACTGTACGCAGCGTGGGTACCTCTGTTTGAGTTTGAAATTTACGATCTGAATTCCGGATCGAAAGTGGGAAGCGCAGCCTTTGCGCCCCAGGCAACCGGTACGGGTACGCCTCTGCCCGGTTGGGATGAAAAGACAGGCGCAATGCTGATGGGTATGTTCCCCGAGTATGAAGGTCACACCTGGGGCGATGTTTACCTGGATGCGGAAGGCACTCAGAAGGTCACATCCGACAGCATACACCATACCGGCATCATCAATTACGAAAATGCCACCGTGGAAAACGGTGTGATGAAACTGTATGTGGATTATATGGAAGGCGAGTGGTATCGCATCACCTCCGCAAAACAGTTTGCAAGCAACGCCAGTGTCAGCGGCAATTATATTTTGGAATCTGACCTGGACTTTAATGATCAGATCTGGCCTACGGTTCTGATGCACGGCAACTTTACCGGCACCATTCAGGGCAACGGCCACACCATTCGCAATATTCACCTTACCCAAACCAGCAATTCCAAGGTCAACACCGGCCTTTTCGGTCAACTGACAGAAGAGGCGGCCATTAACGGCGTGACCTTTGAAAATGCGACCCTGACCATTCAGGGCGGCACCCGTGTTCCCGGCGCAAGTTTCGGCTTGCTGGCGGGCGTAGTTTCCGACGATGCGGAACTGACCGATGTATCTGTTTCCGGCGAGGTACAGATCGATACCAAAGCATTCTTTGCCACTGAGGACTACGAGATCGGTCTTCTGTGCGGAATGGGTGAGCCGGATGTGGAAAATACCGGCATTACCTGCAAAGTGGTCGGTGACAATGCCGAATCTCTTGCAGTCAGCGTGGAAGACGGTAAAGTGATCCTCTCTGCCGCTGAATAACAAGGAAAGTAATTTTAGTTTATATAAGGAGCGATACTATGAAAAAGAAAATTCTTGCTTTGGCGCTGTGCCTGGCGATCTGCCTGGGTATGACCGCCGGTCTTGCCGGTTGCGCCGCCAAGAAGGCCGATGCTCTGGTCATTATGTCCGAGCAGTTGGACGGTCTGTTCAACCCCTTCTTCTCCACCTCCGCGCCGGACGGCACCATCGTGGGTATGACCCAGATCGGTATGCTGTCTTCCAAGTATGTAAATGGCGATGTGCAGGTCGCATACGGCGATAATGAAGCTGTTGTCACCAAGGATTACAGCATCACCGAAAACGACGACGGCACTGTCACCTACACCTTCGTTCTGAAGAACGGCATCAAGTTCTCTGACGGCCATCCCCTGACCATGGAAGACGTTCTGTTTAACTACTACGTCTACCTGGATC
>CALBJG010000031.1 GCA_937892865.1 uncultured Clostridia bacterium | reverse complement strand
CATCTTTTAACATATCCGCTTTCAAGGTTACTTTTTCCATCTCACCGGGCGCCGCCTTCAAACGCTTTGCAACCGCAAGGGTCTTTTCTCCATTGGTTACGGAAATTTTCACTCTGCCAAAAGGCTGGGTGACGCGGAAGAACAAGGACACATCATCCTTACAACTGTTGATGACCTGGGGCAAAACATATCGTACGCCATTACCGGGTTTTGTGACGATGTGACACTCTTGTGTTGCTGCCGCAGAAATATAGGCGGCTGCGCCTTTTCCGGCCCGCTCTGCTTCCTCGGAAACATAGTCAACCAGATCGTGTACCTGCAAAACATTACCGCAGGCAAAAATACCCGGCAGTGCTGTCTGGCAGTTTTCATCCACCAAGGCGCCGTTTGTAATCGGATCAATGGGGATCCCTGCTGCTCTTGTCAGTTCATTCTCGGGAATCAAGCCAACAGACAGAAGGAGTGTATCGCAGGGGATGTATCGCTTGGTTTCTTCAATGGTTCTGCGGTTTTCATCCACCTGGGCGATGGTAACGCCTTCCAAACGCTTTTTACCATGAATTTGAACAACTGTCGTGCTGAGATACAGAGGAATGTCAAAGTCCTCCAGGCACTGCACGATGTTACGGGTCAATCCGCCTGAATAAGGCATAACTTCGCAAACCGCTTCTACTTTCGCCCCTTCAAAGGTCATACGCCGCGCCATAATGAGACCAATATCACCGGAACCGAGGATCACAACGCGCTTACCAACCTGGTATCCCATACAGTTGACCAGTTTTTGGGCAGTACCTGCGCTATACACGCCGGCAGGACGGCTGCCGCAGATATTCAGCGCTCCCCTGCTCCGTTCCCGACAACCCATAGCCAAAATCACCGCTTTTGCCTGGATCTGCAAGATTCCGCTGCGGTTTTGCGCAGTTACGATCTTATCGGAACTCACATCAGTGACCATCGTTTCCGTAAACACTTTGATGTCACGTTTGGCAACCTCGCCGGCGTAGATCGCAGCATATTCAGGGCCGGTCAATTCCCTGCCAAACTTGTGCAGGCCAAAGCCATTATGGACACATTGCATCAAAATACCACCGAGAACCGGTTCCCGGTCCAGGATCACCACATTTTTAACACCTGCATCGTAGGCAGCCACTGCAGCCGCCATACCAGCAGGACCGCCGCCAACAACTACAATATCATACTGAATCATACATCTTCACCGATCCTTCCGGTGACCATATAAGATCCGCTACCGGACTTGGTCACAGATGCCATAGGCACATTCATTTCTTTTGCCAGCAGATCCATCACATAAGGGCCGCAGAAACCACCTTGGCATCTGCCCATACCGCCACGGGTGCGGCGTTTAACGCCATCGATATCCCTTGCAGGGGGATTACTTCGGATTGCAGCAAGGATCTCGCCCTCGGTAACTGTCTCACAACGGCACACGATCTTGCCGTAGGCAGGATTTTTCTGAATAAATGCGTTTTTCTCTTCCAGATTCATTTTCCGGAATGCATGCATATCTTCCCGGTTGCCGTTCCAAACTTCTTTTGCATTCAGTTGCAAACCCTGCTCCTGCAGAATGCCAACCAAGTATCTTGCAATGGAGACACAACATGTAAGACCAGGAGAATCGATCGCGCCGGCGTGGATAAGGCCTTCCACCTTGTCAGATGCCCGCAGCACAAATTCTCCGTCTGTTCCGGTGGCGCGAACGCCGGTGAAGGATGTAATTACCTGACGGAAATTCACGCCGGGAACTGTCTTTGCAGCCAGACGGGAGACCGTTGCGAGACCGTCAGGGGTAGTGTCTCGGCTCTCGGGAGTTTCTACCTTCGTAGCAGTAGGTCCTAAAAGCAGGTTGCCATCTGCAGTGGGAGAAACAAGAATGCCTTTTCCTTCTGCAGTAGGTACCTGGAACAATGTATGACCAACGGTACTGCCTTCCGTCTTATCCAGCAGCATATACTCACCTGCTCTGGGGATAATGCCAAAAGAGGGATCCCCAGCCATAGCGGCGATCTGATCGGAGAAACCACCGGCGCAGTTTACCAGGTATTTACCTTTAACAGACTTGCCCTCTTCAGACTTAACGGTGAAGCATTCCTTTTCCCGGGAAATCTCGCATACAGTAAATTCCCGTTCCAAAGAAACGCCATTATCCATCGCATTGCCGATTGCGGAAATTGTCAGATCATAGGGGCAAACGATTCCTGCATTGGTAACGCGCAGAACTTTGGTGATCTTTTCGGACAGCGCAGGCTCTAACTTTCTTGCCTCATCACCGGAAAGGAGCGCAAGTCCGGGAATGCCGTTTTCCTGACCTCTTTCGTAAAGGAGTTCGAGATGCTTATTTTCCTCCTCAGAAAATGCGCAGACCATAGAACCATTACGCTTGATAGGTACATGCAGTTCCTTTGCCGCCTGAAACAACAACTCAACACCCTCTGCGTTGAGTTTTGTTTTCAGTGTGCCCGGTTCCGGGTCGTAGCCACCGTGGACAATACCACTATTCGCGCGGGATGCGCCGCAGGCTACATCATTTTCTTTTTCCAGCAGGCAAACAGAAAGGCGATACTTGCTCAATTCTCTTGCCAGCATTCCGCCGATGACACCTGCACCGACGATCAACACATCATAGACCATTACAATGCTCCTTCCAAAATATAAAAAAGAGAAACGGAAGCGGAGGCGCCTTTTCAGCGTCTCTGCCAATCCGTTTCTCTAAATCTCTACGGTAAGTATTCTATTACAGATACCAAAGTTCTTTGCAACCGGTGGAAACCGCTGTTGCGCCGCAACGAAGCGCTTCCATCACTTCCTGCTTTGTTTGCACCAAGCCACCGGCAATCACCGGCACATAGCCGCCGCTGAATTTGGAAATGGCTTTGCCGATCACACCCGGCATGATTTCCATCAGGTTGGGATTGGTGTTGCGCAGCATCTCTTCGATACTCTCCATACCTTTGGAATCCAATGCAAAAAAGCGCTGAACGGAAAACAAGTCTTGCTCTTTGGCAAACCGGATCAGTTGCGCCTTGGTGGATATAATCCCGTCAACACCGCATTTTGCCAAATACTGAATTCCTGCACGGTCTTTTCCAATGCCTACTGCCAAATCGATATGTACCAAAACATATTTTCCCGCATCATGGACCTTTTGGATCTGATCCTTTACGGACAAGATGTCTGCAGAAAGATAAAAAACCACCTGCGCAGGGGAAGCAATTGCGGCTTCAAAAGCATCATCGTTTACAGCCGCAATGATGGGATTTTCTTCCAGGCAGTTAAGCAAAGCAGATACCTGCACAAAAACCCCTCCCTTTCAATCAACCAACTTATTATAGTATTTTTACTGCTTTCTGTCAAGTTTTAAGGATAATTTTGTTAGTTTCTTTTTATAAAGCACTTGTTTTTTTCATTCTCAAGGGTTATAATAAGTCGAGATTTGTTTTAGGAGGTCCTATTATGGCTGTCAAAATTGAAAAAAGCACCATCATCGGCGATGTTCTGGATATTGCACCGCAGGCTGCTCCCCTGTTCTTCGCCATTGGTATGCACTGCCTCGGCTGCCCCTCTTCCCGTGGCGAGACCGTTGAGGAAGCCTGCGCTGTCCACGGTGTGGAGTGCGAGTCTTTCCTGGCGCAACTGAACCACTTCCTGGAAGCCTACGAAGCTGAACAGGCAAAGAACGGCTAATATGTCCGGCGTTGCCATCCCGTTTGCCGGGATGGCAATCTTTTTTGGAGGATAATATGAAAATTCCCCTTTCCAAACGTTTACACGCTTGCAGTAACTTCGTCTGTCCCGGAGATCGAGTTGCCGATATTGGTTGTGATCACGGCTATTTGGGTATTTACTTATTAACAAACAATATCGCATCTTCTGTGATCGCCGCCGACATCAATCCGCAACCATTGGATAGCGCCAGACGAAACGCGAGTAAATATGACACAATAGATAGAATGCAATTCTGCCTTTCCGATGGAGTGAGAGACATCCCCCGGGATTTTGATACAATGGTCTGCGCTGGAATGGGCGCTGATACGATCATATCCATTTTGCATGATGCTCCATGGCTGCAGAATAGCCGCTACCGCCTGATTCTGCAATGTCAATCCAAGATCCATACTCTGCGGAAATACCTCTCTGAAACCGGCTGGCGGATCACAGAGGAATCTGTTTTGCGGGACGGCAGATTTTTATACACCGTTATGGAAGTCCTTTGGCAACCGGATTATCCAAAACTAACCGTTGGCGAGTGGTATTTTCCTCCGGCCATTTTAGAGAATCCGTCAATGGATGTCCCGGAGTATTACAAAAGCATCCTTTTCCGTCTGAACAGAGCCATTACCGGCCGCGGTGAAACCGAAAACAGTGAATTGGTCATCGCTTTGACTGAACTGAAAGCCCTTGCGCAGCAGCAGGAACTTAAATGGTTGGAGGAATGAATATGACAACTGTTGAAAATGTTTTAACATATTTAGAGCGCCTTGCCCCTACCTATATGAAAATGGATTGGGATAATGTGGGTCTGCTTTGTGGCAGTAAGAATCAGAGCGTTTCCAAAATCCTTGTAGCATTGGACCCTTTCGAGCATGTCTGCCGTGAAGCGGCAGAGATTGGCGCACAGCTTCTGGTTACCCATCATCCTTTGATTTTTCAAGGGCAAAAAGCAATCACCGATCAGACAAGTATCGGAAGAGCAATCCAACACTTAATTAGAAACGGCATCAGCGCCGTTAATGCCCACACAAATTTGGATTGCGCCCCTGATGGTGTTAACGATACTTTAGCAGAAAAACTCGGACTTACGGACATTCAAGTGGTATCCCCTGCCGGCACTACAGACGATGGAAAGCCCTGGGGTTTGCTCCGCTGCGGTAATGTGCCAAAGCAAAAGTTCAGTGAATTCCTTGCCAATGTAAAGAACAACCTCGGTTGTGACGGTTTGCGATATGTAGACAGTGGCAAGGCAGTTCAAAAAGTGGCTGTTGGCGGTGGCTCCTGCGGCGATTCTGTTTTGGAAGCCTTTGAGGCCGGTTGCGATACCTTTGTCACTGCAGATGTGAAATATAACCAATTCTGGGACGCAAACGATCTTGGTATCAATCTGATCGATGCCGGTCATTTCCATACGGAAAATCCCGTTGTTGCTGTTCTTGCTGAAAAATTGCAGATTGCGTTCCCGGATATACAGGTAATAATCTCGCAAGTTCACCGGGATTGTGTGAAATTCTATTGATTTTTGTAATTATATTTGCTAAAATAGATTGGAAATTTTGATTTATATACGAAGGGAAGATACTTATGTCCGGACATTCCAAATGGCATAACATTCAAAAAACAAAAGGCGCGCAGGATGCAAAACGCGCAGCCGCATTTACAAAGATTGCAAAGGAACTGATCGTGGCAGTTAAAGAAGGCGGTGGAATCACCGATCCTGCCAACAACTCCCGCCTGGCCACCGTTATCACAAAGGCAAAGGCTGCCAATATGCCCAACGACAACATCAAGCGTTGCCTGGAGAAAGCCGCCGGCGCAGGTGGCGGCGACAGTTATGAATCCATCACCTATGAAGGTTATGGACCTGGCGGTGTTGCAGTGATCGTGGAAACGATGACGGACAACCGCAATCGTACCGCAGGTTCTATGCGCCATCACTTTGATAAGTTCGGTGGCAATTTAGGCGCTTCCGGCTGCGTCTCCTGGTCTTTTGACAAGAAAGGCGTACTGGTCATCGATAATGAAGACGGCGATTACGATGAAGATACCGTTATGATGGACGCTATGGATTGCGGCGCAGATGATTTTGAGGCCGAGGAAGATTGCTTCACCATCTACACCGATCCCGATGAATTCAACGCAGTTGCAGATGCAATGGCTGCCAAGAACTACAACTTTGCTTCTGCACAGATTGAAATGGTTCCCCAGAACTATCAGAAACTGGACAATGATGAGCACATCAAGTTGATGGAAAAACTCATCGACATTATGGAAGAAGACGATGATGTTCAGAACGTCTGGCACAACTGGGATCAGGACTAAATAAATATAAACAGCGGTCGGCTCAAAAAAAGAGTCGACCGCTGTTTTTTAGTTTTTATAGTCCAGCAAAACAGTTCCATTATTTTGGTAACAAACAGTCTGCTTGCTCATATCGAGTTTATCAACATAAGCAAAATAGTCTTCCTTGCAAGAAAATTCCGTTTTCGATTCAGCAACGACCTGCTTTGCTCTTATGGCATTGTTCTCCAACAACAGCCGCAACATCATATACTGAAGCTTTGCTGAATCGACGCAGGCGCTTTCCGGATCTGCTATTACATAATCCGAGCCGTGAGAAGTACCGGAAGCGCCACCAATAGTAGGATGTACACCAGGCATAACAGCGCAGATATCGCCCATATCCGAGCACCCTGTTCCCCAGGAACCGGGCTTATAATTATATCGTAAGCCGACATTTTCCGCCGCATCGGCTATGACCTGAAGATAAACATCGCTGTAATTTCTCGGCCAATAACCGGGAAAATCATTGATGAACGCTTTTGCGCCAAGGGCTGCAGCGCAACCGGCAACAGCACGGTTTACCTTACAGTTTGCATCGACAATAGCGTCCATTGTGGCGCCGCGGATATAACTTTCCATACAGATCCTATCTGGAATTGCATTCACAGATGCTCCGCCAAACGTAATAATGGGGTGCACACGAATATGGTCAGGATCCTTGAAAGTCTCCCGCAGAGCATTGATTGCTGTCATAGCAACATTGGCAGCGTAAAGCGCATTTATACCCATATGGGGCGAGCCACCTGCGTGGGCTGAAACACCTTGAAATTCAATTGTCTTTGCAATCATACCATTTGAGCCGCTCAATGTGCCTGCAACATGGGGGTCGCCACTCGTTGTATGCACCATAAACGCCAAATCCACGCCATCAAGTAACCCTCGATAAAGGAATTCAGGCTTACCGCCTAAGTACTTAATGATACCCTTGCTGCGCAGTTCAAGCCGGAAGTCAAATTCGATCAGTTCTTCTGCAGGCACTGCCACAAGCAAGATCTTCCCGCTCAGGCCATCCAGTGCGCCGGGTTCTTTCAGGGCTGCCGCAAGACCAAGTAAAGCCGCTGCTTGCGCACAGTGTCCACAAGCATGGACCGCACCGGTTTCCGGGTCGGCATCCGGATGTTCCGGGATCACCAAGCCGTCCATCTCACCGAACACCGCAACCGTTGGTCCGGGACGACCGGTATCAAGCAATGCAGTAAATCCGGGAATGTTACCCGCCTGGGTAAGCCGGTAGCCGAGCATTTCAAATTTCTCGGTTAAGTAAGCATTCGTTTTCCATTCCTTATAACCGGTCTCCGGGTTTTTCCAAATATAATCGAGAGCGTCCAACATCAACTGTCGATGGTTTTCTACTTTTGCAACCATAGCAAGTTCCTCTCCTCTACTTAATCAGTAACCTCGATTGCGGTTTTTCCTTTCAGTTGCGCATTCGTTATACGGATATACCTTATGCCACTCAACGCATCTATATAAGTATCCTGCTTAGCACTGTTGACAGCATATTCTCTGATTCCTACACCCTTATTTTCGTAAGAAACGGTAATCGGACAACCCTTTACAACAATTTCGATTTTCGCTTTATTGCAGGGCATATTCATCGGCAATGCAACCACAAGTCCGTCAAGGTCCGGCATAATACCAAAGCCGTGTTTCACAAGTCCCTTGATCAGCACTGCACCGGAGCCGGTAAACCAGTCACCTGCAGACTCACCATCCAGACCAATCTCCGGGTTATAAAGATAGGAGTTGGGCATTGCGAATGTGGTCAAGGAAGGATTTTCGTGGGTAATAACCATAGACTTATGTAACTGTTCCCATGCAAATGCCGGTTCACCCATCGCAAACAAAGCGCAAATAGAGAACAAACTTGCGTGGACATAAGCGCAGCAGTTTTCTGCTGTACCGGGAGTGGTATTGGCAATTCTGCCAACGCCGGTAGAGGACTTACTGAATGCTGGTTTCAAAGTCAGCAGACCGTATTGAGAATCCAGGGATTTTAAGGTCTGCAAAGCCGTGTCTTTCAACGAAGCATCAGCCTGCATCATACCGGATAGGGCATAAAATGCATTGGATGCAAAGCTGACCCGGTCTTCCCCATCGGTGTCGCAAAAACTGCCCACAAAGTAGGAAAGTTTATCACCCCAGCCGTGAACGATGCGCTTCTCACCTTTATCGTTGGTCTGCACCGCATACTTAAAGAAGCCTTCTTTGATGGTCTCGCGCAATTTCTGATAATGTGCAACCTCGTCTTCATACCCACCCACGTGGGACAAGATAGCACTCATTCGCTCCAGATTTCGGTAGAACTGCAGCGTACCCATAACAGTAACACCGGAGCCATAGCGTTTACCGGCATCCAGAGATCTGCCCATACCGTCCAAAGCATCATTCCAGTCACCGAATAGAACACGCAGACAATTGGTATTGCACTCTGTATCCAAATTGGACTCTAAAAATTTCACAATGCGGAACATATGCTCCAGCAGAGAGTTTCGCTCATCGCAAATTTCATCGCATCTGCAAAGATGCAGATCCGGTTTCTTGGGGAGAATACAGTAACCGCATTCCTCGTCCAAAATGGAATAATCACCTGTATGACAGATGTAACTGTAAACGGTATCGATCAGCCAGAAGCCCTGATCAATAAAGAGGCGGATATCGATATTGGGCATAATCTTATCGTTTGGCGGTATTGTGATCTGACGGGGCGCTCTGCCGCAGGGATCGATGTAATTGAAAACCATAACGATTCTTTCCCGAACTGTATTCGGTGCCCACAGAAGCGCGCCTTCCAGTTGCTGGAACACATCACGGATACCCAAACGAGGACCGGCGTAACTTTTGCCAAAAGAGCATACTTCCACTTGGCGCTGCACATTTTTCAAGAACCGGTTTAACACCTGGGGATCCAAATTGCCATAGTGCCAATCGTCAAATGTTATGGATAGCGGTTTCAGCGCCTCTACAAGCCGTTTTTCCTTCAAAGTCACCTGATTATCCAGATCAGAAATTCTTCGTTTTTCGTCAGCCTGGGCGACAGCAGCGTCGTAGTCATAGCCCAGAGTAAATGTACTGGTAAGGCTGGCAGATTCCTTTGTGCCAAGTGTATATGTTGTCAAATTTGCGGCTACCGGCAAGGATGCGTAAGCGCTCATATGATCGCAGTTTTCAAAATAACCGCGCTTTAATGCCAACGCGTTTGAGAACGTTCTTCCGTGGCTGCCGGTGAAGTCATAAGACGATGCAGTGGTATAGTTTTTCTGTGCATTTTCGGAAGTTTCCACATTCACAGAAAGACAGTTTGTTATCATATGGTTGGTGCGCATTACAAAGTTGCCGTTGGGAAGCACAAAGGACTTTCTTGCTTTTCTCGTCCAGAAGTTTTCTGTTTCTTCGTAACGAAGCAGCGCTTCATAATAAGAGGCAAGATAAATGTCCATTGGTTTGTCCGACAGATTGATCGCCTGCATTGTAAAGTGGGTCTTTTTATCGTCACCGATAAACACCCGTGTGGCAAATGCCCAATCATCGGTATATGCCAAATAGTATGCCGCTGCAGGGGCAAAAACTGTGTAACGGCTCACTGTGAATGGCTCAAATGCCTGGGCGTTTGCCTCAGTTGCGGAGATAGGAAAATAGTTTCCATCCGCCTGCTGAATGCCCATAAAAAAGCCCATACAAGGTACTTCATCTGTATAAGAAGGGCGGAAAACCGTCAGATCGCTTTCGTTGGCAGTAATATGTCCGTGGTCCGATGCCCACAGCACTAATCCGTCACATTCGTAGGGATAGCGGGAACTGCCATAACGCCGCTTACCGCACAGAATGTAGTCATTATCCAGATAACAAGTATTATCGGGCAGTTTGTGCACAGAATTAGGATCTGCCTCTACTTTTTTGATTTTCTCAATCAGATCTAATACGAGTTTCTGCATTTTATTTCCCCTTTTCTTCTAAGACCAGTTGGCCATCCGATTCAGGTTTTACCATACGGCTAATATCCGTTTCCTTTGTAACCTTTCCCTTTATACACCGCACAGAGTCTGCATAGAATATCTCAATTTCTCTGTCTGCTGAAATAGTAAGCAGATCTGGTAGTATTTCGATATAAAGCATAGAAAAATACGGTGCAGTAGAATAAAGAACGCCATTTTCAATACGTCCATTCAGTACGATGCCATCTTTCAAAACTGCTGTACAACGCAGCCATGTATCATAACCCCGGGCATAGACATACCGGGATAAAGTGGTATCTTTTTTTACGGGGAAACCAACCGCATAACGGCGGCTGATATCCTTTGCTTCGCTGAACGCGCCGCTGATACAAGGCTCACATTGGTAGATCGCGTACATATTGCCCGCTTTGTCCTGCTTTGAAAAATTGGACATAAATCCATTATAGGAACTGAGCAGCCGCTTTGCGTCTTTTTTAGCAAGCCCAAGCCAGAACTCAGCCTCGGCACGCCAAATCGTCCAGGCGTGACCACAGCAGATGGCAGGTCCGTCTGCATCCCCTTCCCAAAGGTTTTCCCACCAACGAAGAGAAGAATGGAACATCGGAGCATTACAAGTATATACACAGAATGCATCGTGACGATTCAGAACAGCCTCTGCGTAGGCAATATATTCCGGCTTATAGATGACATTTCTGGCCACGTACAATACGGTCAATGCGCTGCAGGAAATCGAACCATCTTCATATTCTTTGTTATATTCATCCGTAGCCATCGTTTCTGTAGGAAAATCAAATCCACGACTAACCACAAAATCAGCGATTTGCACCGAATAGTTTTTAAACAGTTCTACCCGTGGATCATCCAATTCAGATAATTCTTTATATAAATCCACTACCGGAATGATCATAGCGGTAACGGTAGTATAATCCTCCGGATGGTTTCCGGGTAGATTCCGGAAAATACAACCATCTCTCAAATTGTGCTGCAGTATCGTATCTATAATATCCACAGCAGATTCAAGATACCGCCGTTCCCTATACAAACACCACGCAGCAAGCAAAATATTTGCTCCATTAAACGCTTCTTGGATGCGGTCGCTTTTGTATGTATTCCACGGACAAATTATACGTGGTTCTGTTTGTTTCAACGGAATCAAGGTTTGTCGCTTCAAATACACAGACGCATTGTCTGCAAACATCACATTGAAGAGATTTTTAAAATTATCCTCTGCATCCTTGCGCACTGTAAAATGACGCATAAACCGAAGTTGCGACCACGCCCACATGGTATGCTCACAAAGGTTTGAATCTATATTTCCGCGGTACTCTGCATGAGGCGGCAACCACACCGGTGTGCCGTCATTCATCGTACCCAGTGTCATATCTTTATGTAACGGAATGCTTTCAATGCTGTTTCTATGCATTGTATTCCAATCGTAATGGGCAAAAACTGTACAAGGAATACCCTTCATTCCCTTATAACAAGGCGTAATTTGGTAGAATCCATATTCCGAAGCAGGAATATGAATCTTATGATCTCCGGAACAGGAAATTCGATTGCCGTCCGGGTCGATAACCAACACACAATCACAAGGGCCAATGATGTTCACAACGAATTCTCCGCCTATTGGCGCAGATGACAAATCGTAGTGTGCGCAAGGAATATTCAACAACTTGGATACTTCAGCAAGCCCTTGTTTATAGGATTGTACCGGGACTAAATATGCGATAATCTCACCGGTGTCTTTTGGAGCATCTCCATACGTTTGATCCAAATTTTTAATAATTTCAAAACCGTCTACAAAATGGGCATTCTTTCCGTATTCGATACGAAATGCCGCTGAAGGCGTAGAAACTGCCAGCATCAAATGATTGCCGTCCGGTCTCGTAAACAAGCAAGTCAACCGTTTTGTCTCCGGGTCAAATTGCGGGGATGAAACAAGAAATTGATTCTCCCATTTTCCGTTCTTCTGACTCAAAAAATTCAGTGGCAGATACGCGGCAAATTTTGAAAAAGCGCTGTTATTGTATGTCCAATGAAATTTAAGTCCCTTTTTCTCTTGCCTTATGGTACAGGATATACCCAATTGTGCATTAACAAGTGTTTGTGTATCGACCGCGGAAAGTTCTGCAAAATGCTGCCCGTGGGGCTGATAATTCCGTTTTGGAAGTGCATTTATATCTTCATTGCGCAGCGTATAACAAACAGCGCCAAATAAGCCTTTGCCATTGGTAATATCCACTTTATCAGAATAACGGCGATCATATATATGACTTATTTTACTGTTTTCGATGATAATATCAAATCCATTCATAAGCCAATCACTCCCCGGCAACTTTTCAAAGTGTTAAGCCAAAGCAATCCGAATCACCAGCGACGCTTTCGCATTCAGCGGTGTTAAAGAAATATCTTTCTGATCAGTAAATATGTTTTATTTGCATTTTATTATTTATCATTTTAACATTTTAGTAGCATCACTGCAACACTATTCTTTCGGATTTCCAAGGAATTTTTAAAAAATTGCACCCGGTATATACCGGGTGCAAAATGCTCTTAATGAATGCTGAAATGTTTCTTGGGATTGTTTTGTTTTCTTGCGCTGGTCTTGCCCTCGGGTTTGATCTCCCCTGCTTTCAGCAAAGAACGCTTGGTCAGGGCAGGGCCAACCAATTCATATACCAGGACACTAAACAAAACTACATTCCGGACAATTGCGCCATCACTAAGGACGGTAGCGGTCAGTGCCATACCCAACGCAACACCTGCCTGTGGCAGTAACGTAATGCCCAAATTATCTGTGATAGACTTGGAACAGCGGTTGACTTTACAGCTTGCATAAGCGCCAAAATACTTACCGGCAGAACGGGAAATGATGTAGATCACGCCAACCAAAAGCGTTATGGGGTTTGCCAAAATCGCCAGATCCAGTTCTGCGCCGGAAATTACGAAGAACAAAATATTCAAAGGAACTGTCCAACCGTCCACACGGGACATCAGTTCATCAGAGAAATCACAGACATTGCAGAAAACGGTACCCGCCATCATACATACGAGCAGCAGAGAGAATCCGCAGTGGATACCGGCTACTTCAAACTTCAGCATAGAGATGCCGACAGTCAGCAAGACAAAGGCAACTGAGATCGCCATACGCTTACTGCGGGAGTGGAAAAAACGCTCCACTCTATCCAAAAGCAAGCCCATCACTGCGCCAACGCCCAGAGAGAGAATGATCTCAACGATAGGCTCTACAACAACGCCGACCACATTCACCGCGCCGTTTTCCAATGCTGTCGCAATTCCGAAAGATGCAGAGAACAGCACAAGACCAACCGCATCGTCAATTGCAACCACAAGCATCAGCAAACGGGTCAAAGGACCGTCAGCCTTATACTGCTTTACGACCATCAAAGTTGCCGCAGGCGCTGTTGCAGATGCAATTGCGCCCAGCACAATAGCCGCAGGCAGAGAAATAAACTGCGGGAAAGCAAAATGCAGACAAATCAGCACGATGTCTACCAAGATCGTGGTTATCACCGCCTGGGCAATACCAATAGAAATTGCCTTTTTACCCATGTGTTTTAGTTGTGTTAAGCGGAACTCGTTACCAATTGCGAAGGCAATGAAGCCCAGTGCCGTTTGCGTGATAATACGCATTCCCTCGACCTGATGCAAAGAGTTAAAGCCCAAACCGGGAACTTTCAATGCGCCGATGCAGAAAGGTCCAATGAGCAAACCTGCAACAAGATAAGCGGTCACTGCCGGTAAATGCATCAATTTTGTCAGACGGGACATCAGCAAGCCTGACAGGATCGCCACCGCCAAGCCGATCAAATAAACTTCCATAATTACTACCCTTCTTCAATTAAGGTCTTTCTATTTCCGAATGGTATCATACCACTATATAGCAGAGACTTCAAGTGCAATTTATCACAAATATTTTAAATAGAAGAATGTTGTTTTTGATACTTTTTTCACTCTCTCTTGACACAAATTCCGAAAGAAAATATACTATTTACAAGGAAGTGAATTTATGACACATGAAACCTTTGATATAATAAAAAAACATATGGAAAGTTGCCTTGGTGACACTGCACACGATGCAGAACATATTTATCGGGTGCTGAATAACGCCCTTGTGATTGCTAAGGACGAAGAGAATGTAGATTATGATATTCTAATCACCGCTTGTCTTTTACATGACATCGGCAGACCTGCGCAAATCGCAAACCCAAATATATGTCACGCCGCTTTCGGCAGTGAAAAAGCATATGCATTTTTGATAGAGAACGACTTCTCTGCTCCCTTTGCCCAAGGTGTAAAGGATTGTATCCGCACCCATCGGTTCCGCAAAAATGATCAACCGCAGAGTTTGGAAGCAAAAATCCTTTTTGATGCGGACAAACTGGATGTGGTTGGCGCAATCGGCATTGCCCGGACTTTGGTTTATCGCGGTACAGTCAATGACCCCTTATATACCCGCTTACCGGATGGAACGATTTCCAATGGAGAAACCGATATCGCCGATTCGTTTTTCAAAGAGTATCATTTCAAATTAGCAAAACTTTATGATCGATTTTATACAAGAACCGGAAAAGCCCTTGCCATACAGCGCCGCAAAGCAGCAGAGGACTTTTACGAGAGCATTTACAAAGAAGTAAGTGATTTTGATACAGACGGCAAAGAACTGATGCAAAATATATTGAAATAAAAGAATCCGGGAATCGCAGTTGTGATTCCCGGATTTCCACATATAGAATTGATAATTATGCGCGTTCTGCGAAACCGCCTTCTACCGCGCTGGGAGTTAGATCAATCGTTGCCAACATAATATTCTCTGTCTGAAAATTGAGAATTTCAAACTCCGGTTTAATGTAGTTTCTCATCCTGCAACCTCCTTAAGCAATGGCATAAGAAATAGTGCCATTCCTCAGTTCGTATGTGTGGCCATCCAGTTCGATAGTGGGTGTGACAGAAAGGATCTCTTCTCCTAAACTACTTAAACCTGAAACATCCACATAAAGCCACACATTTTCATTGTTTTTGGCGATTGCTGCCCATCGCATTGCCAAATCATCGCTAAAGGACGTATCCAGTATCATATCGCCCCAGGCCAAATCAACACCGAACTTAACACCGGTATTGCCTGTTGTAATCAAATCATAAACAGCCTTATCATCAAATCCAATATAGAACCAGAAGCGAGTTGTATTTCCCATTATTTCGTAGTCTAAAGGTGTAACATTAAATACAAACTTGTGGAATGTATAGCCGCCTTTTTCTTCGTTGTACAAAGGTAAATAACCACCGTTGTTACCAAATAAAGACTTGGATTCAGTATCCAACACGCCGCCACCGGCGGAATCCATAATATACTCACTTGCTGTCGTTGCTATGTATTCATCCGTTGTACAACGGTAGCCGTTCAAATCCAGCGCAACGCCTGCAGGTACGTCTAATGGTCCCGAAAAAGGCTGCTGTAATTTCACAATATCATTTACCTTAGCTGCCTCAAAAGCCTCAGTAATAGATGTGTAAGTAGTTTCCCCTATGGTTGCAACAACTTTGTTAAAAACAATCTCTTTCAAATAAAAGTTATTTGCGTTAAGCGTAGAATCAAATGCAGCAGCCTCCAAAATCAACAGATAATCTCCGTCGCTTTCCAGGGTATGTACACCATAATTTCCGGTGGTGTCTCCCGTGCCGTAGGCATAATAACCAATTTTATTCTCAGCGGTACGCAACGCAGAGTAATCCGCATTTGTGGGATTTTCCGGTAATGCGCTTACCGGTACCAGATAGGCATTCATAGGCGTGCCTGTTCGCAAATCAGTATCACTGACTGTGCGGCTATTAACGGTTATATCGTATGTGCCTGAACCGGGAGAACGAAGTTGAAACGCAACCCATTTAGGGTCCGCTTTGGCATACATCGTATAACCTGACGTAAATGTATTAAATGTTCCGCGCAGATTGCTAATACCACTATGATATGCCGCAACTTTCCAATCTCTGCCTCCTAAATCCCACTCAGTATTTTGCCTTTCAATTAGTGCTGCATTCTTCAAATCTGTGAAACTGCGCAAATCATACAATCGCCGATTATTCGGTGTATGAGGCTCCGAAGGTGTTACAGAACCATCCTCATTCACCTTATTTAATTCAAGTTTGAATTGATTTTCCTCCCGGTAGTAGGCATCCCGATCTACAGAATAATACTCTACTTCCAACTGGGTACCATTCTCAGAAAAATAGAACATTGCTACCAAACCAACGCCATCATAATCCATATCCGTACCCTGAGGATCAATACGCAATTGGGGTATCACATAACCATTAACATTTTTGTCTTTTCTGACAAGGACAGGCCCTCCGGAAGTATGTCCGCATAGCACCATCACAAGATTGTCGTGTTTGCTGTACAACTGCTCCCATAGATCCGCCCCACATAAGCCACCGCCTCCGTCACTAACACGTTGATCACTTGTTGATGTAGTATTGGTGATGCGGGCGCCACTATTGCTCATATAGCCATGTACGCTGGCAATTACATTATAGTCACGATTTTCCTTGATGAATCCACTAATCTGCGCCATAAGCTGCGGTGTCAATGAATAGTCCATATTGATGAACAAATACTTAACATCACCAACAGTCAGTTTTTGCCAGGTGTTCTTCATTGTGCCGTCAAAGCTGCCTGACTGAGGCGTTTTATTTCCGTGATCTTCCCAGGTAATATAAGTATCAAACTCTGGAATTAAATCATGATTTCCCCGGATAAATCCATAAGGAATACCAGCATTGTCCAATTTCTCAAACTGTGCATTTATGCGGTCATATTCTACCTTTGTATTGCTATTGGTCAGGTCGCCCAAGGTCGTACAATAGGCAATTTTCTTACTCTCCTTGTTATTAGCGATCCAGCTGTACATTGCATCTAATTTTTCAGGATAAAATTCAGTCAGTTTCTGCGGATCGCCAACAATGGCAAAAGAGTAATCATAATCCGTGACCGGTTCTTTATCCGT
Organism: uncultured Clostridia bacterium; assembly: GCA_937892865.1. Classification (GTDB taxonomy): domain Bacteria; phylum Bacillota; class Clostridia; order Oscillospirales; family Oscillospiraceae; genus Faecousia. Next base: position 2,118 of record CALBJG010000031.1, on the reverse strand, counting down.
GATCCAAATAACTTCTTCCTCATCTGCAGGAGGTTCCACATCTTCACCAGGCTGAGTTTCCGTACCAGTAGACGGCTCTGTTTCCTCTTCAGGAGCGTCATCTGTCTTCTCAAAAGTTAATTTCTGCAGGTAAGCACGCTTTGTATCATCAACAGAGAATACTGCAAAGTATTCCTCTGTTGTTGAATCAGACAATGTAACAGTACCCAACGCAACAGTTTTATCCACACCGTTAGATGCATTATAGCAAACACCATTCTGGAACTTACCTGTGCCATTTGCAACAACTTCTTCAATCGTTGCATTAAACGCCGCTGCTGTTTCATATGTAAAGGCAGGGATCAAAAACACATTACCGGAAGCAGAGCCGTTGCTTCTATGACTGCCGTAAGTCAATGTTACATTATACTTACCTACAGCAGGCGCTTTCATCTTCAAGGCAACCCAACCGATTGCTCCGGAAACACTGTTTTTATAAAGAATCACCGGCGTAGTATAACTATTGCTTACAGTAGAAAACTGCAGGGCATCACCGGTTGCTCTTTTAACGGTGATTCGATTTTCAGATGCAACAGTACCACCGCTACCGAGAATCTGCTCAAAAGACCAGTTTAATGTGCCATCGGAATAATACCGATTCCAGGTCCTTGCGGCATCAACATTTGTATCCGGAATTTGACGACTGGAATATGTCATTTGTGTAGAGCCATTCATCCATATCAGCGATGCAGCTGCGCTAAAATCATACTCTACTATGTTATCCGTTGCCGCAACTTTAACTGTAAACATACCAGGGAGCAACGATACGGATAATGTGCATACAATCAATATCAGTGCAACAAACCGATTTGTCATTTTCTTCATACTGTTATCCCTCCTTAAAATCAATGTTTAATGTTTACATTTGCATTATATTATGATACACTACTGATGTAAACGCACTATTTTACGATTGTTAGCACATTCTTGTAATCCAGGAGATCTATATGCTTCTACTAAATTATAATACAGATATAGAACACGCAGAGGAATATATCTCAACACAAGACAATAAAAATATGTATTCACTGTATTGTTTCAACACGCCGTTTCAGTACTGGTACGATGGAAAATTCTATACCGGTCAAAAAGGAGATGTAATCATTTATTTACCAGGTTCAACAATACATTTTAAACCATCTATACTCAACCCGGAAGGTATAAACTATGATCAAATAAATATCGAAGCATCAAGTATGGCCGAGATTGTACAGCAATACCCACTCCCTTTAAACCAGGCATTTGCATCCCAAAAAGATATGATTTTTCGTGGATATATCAGACGGATCACACCGGAATGGGATTATCGCAATCCAGGATATGAGTTGATTATCAGCGGAGCGTTAACGGAGTTATATCTTGCTTTATACCGCATGTACACCCTTTATGTGCCATATGATGGTATATTCAGCGAATTTTACACATTGCGCAAAGAAATTATTGCAACACCACAAACAAGTCGAACCTTAGAAGATATGGCAGAATTAACCGGATATTCCGTTTGTCGCTTTTCACAAATCTATAATCAGTTATTTGGCATTTCCCCAATCAACGACGTCATTGTACAACGAATCAATCTTGCAAAACGCCTCCTGATTATAAAACATTATTCCATTTCAGATGTTGCAGATATGTGCGGTTTTCATTCTCTTAACTACTTTTCCCGGTGTTTTCGTAAGCATACCGGTCGAACACCTACGCAATATATTAAGTCAACCTATAAATAAAAATGGCTCCTGCCAAACGGCAGGAGCCACAATTTTAATTATAAATTACTTCAGAGCCTCTTCCACGGCAACAGCCACGGAAACGGTCATACCAACCATGGGGTTGTTGCCTGCGCCCAGGAAGCCCATCATTTCCACGTGGGCAGGGACGGAGGAAGATCCGGCAAACTGTGCATCACCGTGCATACGGCCCATAGTATCGGTCATACCGTAGGAAGCAGGACCTGCAGCCATATTATCGGGGTGCAGAGTACGGCCGGTACCACCGCCGGAAGCGACGGAGAAGTACTTACGACCGGTCTCCATGCATTCCTTCTTGTAGGTGCCTGCAACGGGATGCTGGAAGCGGGTG